>JAEPOK010000001.1:327983-655966 GCA_017642935.1 Hyphomicrobiales bacterium | reverse complement strand
CAGGCCGGCCCGGCGCGCGTGCCCATCGTACCGGCGGCCATCCTGTTTGATCTCGCCAACGGCGGTGAAAAACCCGATGATCTCCAAGCACATTATCGATCTCTGGGGCAATCGGCCTTTCACAACGCCGACCGATCACCGAGGCTGGGCGAAGTCGGCGCCGGTGCAGGCGCGACAATCGGAACGGGCGGCTCCGGCGCTCTGGGCATGGCGTCTTGCGTTTTCGGCAAGGACGCTCCGGAAAGCCTGCAGGGCAAAACCGTCGCTGCCCTTGTGGCGGTCAACGCGGTGGGAAGTCCGTTTCTTGACCGAGGACCCTATTTGCGCGCCTGGCCATTTGAGTTGGACGACGAGTTTGGTGGCTTGGGCGCGGGTCCAGTCGATCCAACGCGGCTTTTCATGAAAACACTGGCCGAGCCCGGGCAAAACACCACCATCGGCTGCATCATCACTGACACCGCTTTGGACAAACGCGGTTGCCATAGCCTTGCCATCGCCGGACAGGATGGGATCGCCGCAGCAATCTATCCCGCCCACACAGCGTTGGACGGCGACTTGGTCTTTGGCGCATCGGTGGCAACGTCAGACCCACTATCAGACCCAGGGCTGCTCGCCTTGGTCCAGGCCGCCGGGACGGCGACGATGGCACGGTCCATTGCGCGTGGAATTCATAAGGTTTTGCAGAAAGACCGTTCCATGCTGTGAGCCAACGCAGTAAAGCGCACGGATGTCGCGCGCCGTGAACCTGCTCCTCGCTCCCCTCACCTTTCTGGGCCGCCATGGCACACTCGCCATCGCGCTCAGCCTTTTGGTCGGTGCAGCACTACCGTTCTTATCAGCGACGATGCGACCGTTTCTTGATGAAGCGATCCTGACACTCCTGACTTTGGCCTTTTTGCGCATCGGTTTTCGGGCGGTTGGCCGGGAATTTCGCGCACCCTTGCCCGTCATCATCGCGACGATCATTGCGATGCTCATCATGCCGGGCCTGGCGTTCTGGATTGCCCAAGCAATCGGTTTTGATCAGTCCCATCCCGATCTCTATCTCGCGCTGTTCATCGCGCTCGCCGTTCCACCGATCACAGCCGTTCCAATTTTTGCCAGCCTTTTGCGCCTGCCCGGCGCCATCGCCCTGGCCTTCCTGATCCTTTGCATGGCGGCAACACCGTTCATCGCGACCTTGCACGCGCGCCTCTTCTTCTCGGCCGAGGCCCTGCCTTTTGATGGCATCACGATTGGATTGCGCCTGGCGGGTTTTATGGCCGGCGCGATGATCCTTGCCGCGATCATCAAACGCCTGGTTGGCCAGGAAAGGCTGGAACGCAACCGCACCACCTTCGACGGCGTCAATGTGCTTGTGATGCTGGTGTTTGCGATTGCCGTCATGGACGGATTTGGACCGGCGCTCCTCGCCTCACCAGCGCTGGTGGCAGGCCTGTTTGTCGCCACCTTCGCGCTGGCCATCGGTCAAATGGCGTTGATGCGCGCCGCGCTCTTCTTTCTGCCTGCCGATCAAGCCATGTCCATCGCGTTTGCCACAGGCTTGCGCAACATGGGCTTGATGGTGGCGGCGCTGGGCCTTGCCATCCCCGAGACCACCTGGCTCTGGTTCGCCGTCGGCCAGTTTCCGATCTACTTCATGCCCTGGTTTATCGAACTTGCCCGTCGCCAGCGCCAATCCTCACAGCTTACGCCTTAGCGGCCCTTGACCCTCGCCAGCCGATGACGCACTCGAAACCCATGACTCAGCCTCTCATCATTGCCCCCTCCATTCTTGCCTCGGACTTCTCCCGCCTGCGCGATGAAGTGCGCGCTATCGATCAGGCCGGCTGCGATTGGGTGCATCTGGACGTGATGGACGGCCATTTCGTGCCCAACATCAGTTTCGGGCCGGCAATCGTTGAAGCGATCCGCCCGCACACGGACAAGGTGCTCGACGTGCATTTGATGATCGCGCCCTGCGATCCTTATCTCGAGGCTTTTGCCGAGGCCGGCGCGGACATCATCACCGTGCATGCCGAAGCCGGTCCGCACCTTCACCGCTCGCTGATGGCCATCAAGGCTCTGGGCAAAAAAGCCGGGGTCTCGCTGAACCCCGGCACGCCCGCCAGCGTCATCGCCGAAGTGCTTGATTTGCTCGATTTGGTGCTGGTCATGACAGTGAATCCGGGCTTCGGCGGACAAAGCTTCATCGCCAGCCAGACGGCCAAGATCGCCGAGATAAGAACCATGATCGGCGAACGCGACATCACACTTGAGGTCGATGGGGGCATCACGCCACAAACAGCGCCAAGCGTCATCGAGGCCGGCGCGAATGCGCTGGTGGCAGGCTCCTCAGTCTTCAAAGGCGGAACGCCGGACGATCCGAGCCACTACCAAGCCGCCATCAACGCCATCCGCGCCGCAGTACCAGCCTAAGGACATCCCCCATGATACCTCGCTATGCGCGTCAACCGATGGTCGACATCTGGTCGCCGGAGACCAAGTTCCGCATTTGGTTTGAGATCGAAGCGCATGCCTGCGACGCGCAAGCCGAACTCGGTGTGATCCCAGAAGAAGCGGCCGAAGCCGTTTGGGCGCGCGGTGGGAATGCGACGTTCGACATTGATCGCATTGATGAAATCGAGCGCGAAACCAAACATGACGTCATCGCGTTCCTGACGCATTTGGCCGAAATCGTTGGGCCGCAAGCGCGGCTTGTTCACCAGGGCATGACCTCTTCTGATGTGCTCGACACCTGCCTTGCAGTTCAACTCACCCGTGCCTCCGACATCTTGCTCGACGATTTGGATGGCCTGCTGGCAGCGCTGAAGAAGCGGGCCTATGAGCACAAAATGACGGTCTGTATTGGCCGCTCGCATGGCATTCACGCCGAACCGGTAACCTTCGGCTTGAAACTGGCGCA
The DNA here is from genome assembly GCA_017642935.1 of Hyphomicrobiales bacterium. NCBI lineage: Bacteria > Pseudomonadati > Pseudomonadota > Alphaproteobacteria > Hyphomicrobiales > Hyphomicrobiales bacterium. Next base: position 653,061 of record JAEPOK010000001.1, on the reverse strand, counting down.
GGCCTATGCCGAGTTTGATCGGTGTAGGGACCGTCTGTTGGCCGCGCGAGCCGACATAGCCACCTGCGCGCTGTCCGGCGCTGTTGGCACATTCGCCAACATCGACCCAGCGGTCGAGGCGCATGTGGCAGACAAGATGGGTCTAACGCCTGAACCCATTTCCACCCAGGTGATCCCGCGCGATCGGCACGCCATGTTTTTTGCCACGCTCGGCGTGATCGCCTCGTCCATTGAACGGCTGGCAACGGAAATTCGCCACCTTCAACGCACCGAAGTGCTTGAGGTGGAAGAGTATTTCTCGCCAGGGCAAAAAGGCTCCTCGGCGATGCCGCACAAACGCAACCCGGTGCTGACAGAAAATCTCACAGGTCTGGCCCGTATGGTGCGCAGCTACGCGATGCCAGCGATGGAGAATGTTGCCCTCTGGCATGAACGCGACATCTCGCACTCCTCCGTGGAGCGCTATATCGGACCCGATGCCACCATCACGCTGGACTTCGCACTGGCGCGGCTCACCAGCGTGATCGACAAGCTGCTGGTCTATCCCGATCGCATGGAAGCGAACATGAACCGCCTTGGCGGACTCATGCATTCGCAGCGCGTGCTCTTGGCGCTGACCCAGGCCGGCGTCAGCCGCGAGGACGCCTATAGGCTCGTCCAGCGCAACGCCATGAAGGTCTGGCACGAAGGCGCCGACTTTTTTGAGGAACTGACGGGTGATGACGAGGTCATGGCCGGCCTCTCGCGCGATGCGCTCGAAGAGCTGTTCGATCTTGGGTATCACACCAAGCATGTCGACACGATTTTTGCCCGCGTGTTCAAGGACTAAGCCCAGCCCAAGCGAGGATCTCCCCTATGGCTATTTCCGACATCGACGTCTTGGTGGCACCCGGCTGGAAAGGCGGCGACAAGGACACCTGGCATGCCGGTTGGATCGAAAAGCTACCGCATGCGCGCCGTGTCGAGCAGCGCGATTTCGAAACACCGACACTGTCCGACTGGACTGATGAAATTGAAAAACAAATCCTTTTGAGCGAGCGCCCAGTGGCGCTGGTCGGCCATTCACTGGGCGCGCTGACGATTGCGCATATGGCGGACGCGCTCGCCAAACTACCGGTGATCGCAGCCTTTCTGGTCACGCCGCCGGAATTGGATGGCCCGAGCACGATCGGTCCAATGCTGACCGGGTTTCAGTCGATGCCCACCGATCCGCTGCCGGTGCCATCCTTCCTTGTAGCCAGCCGCACCGACCCGTTTGCCAGCTATGAATTTGCCGAAGCTTGCGCCAATGCCTGGGGCTCGGAACTCATCGATGCCGGCGATGCCGGGCACATCAATTCTGATTCAGGACACGGGCCATGGCCGGAGGGTCTGCTTCGTTTCGGCGTTTTGTTGAAGCGCGCGCGGGCCAATATCTGAGGCCTGCACAGGGGCAACTGCCGCAATTGCGCCGCGCAATGGTCATCGCCGGGTGAAAAAACCGCCCAATTGCTCAAATCTGATCAATCAACTTCAGCGGGCTGAAACGGCCCGTGCGTTACCTGTGTTTTTGGCCAGTCAGATGGCTTAAACAAACAGACCTCACAAATCATCAAACAGACTCGTGTTTGGCGGCCCATGGCAACATGTTGGCCGCCTTTTTTCTGCGTGTCTTCAAGTGTTAAGGGGCGGCGGTGCCAATCGCAGCTGCAGTTTTCAAAGCGATGACGTCTGACCCGACGGCAGCCAAGGTGAAGCCTCTGTCAAAGAATGCCTTGGCCTTGTCGGCGTCGAAAGCGTAGACACCGGCGATCTTGCCGGCCTCCCGCGCCGCCGTGCCGATAGCAACTGCCGCATCGACGACATGCGGCGCCGTTGCCTCAATCCGCGCACCATTAGCAAGCGTTATCGACAAATCGGACGGGCCAACAAAGATGCCATCGATGCCTGGAACAGCAAGGATGGCATCGAGATTGTCCCGCGCTTCCACCGTTTCGATCATCGCTATGGTCAGCACCAGTTCATTGGCGGCGGCCAAATAGTCGCTTTGCGCCGTGGCCCAGAGTTCCAGCGCAAGCGCAGGCCCCCAAGAACGACCACCGACCGGCGGGTATTTGGTGGCGGCAACCAACGCCTGCGCATCGGCAACAGTGTTGATCATCGGCGCGATGACGAATTGTGCGCCAGCATCCAGCGCCCGCGATGCCAGGTCGAACCGACCAACGGGAATGCGCAATCCAGGCGACCCGCCCGCCTGATGCACCGCCTGCATGGACGCGAACATAGACGCTTCGTCGTGAAACCCATGCTGCAGATCGACACAGACTGCTTGAAATCCGCCGCGGGCCAAAGCTCCGGCGTTCATCGGGGCCGGAATCGCACTCCAGCCCATAGACACCGTGTCGCCCCCGCGCAAACCGCGCGCAAAAGCCAGACCATTTTCGAGAGGTGCGGACACGCCGCTACCCCTTGGTCTGAATCTCTTGGATCGCGGTATCCATCATGTCGGCCATCTCGCGGCGCAGTTGGTGCTCAGAAACGTCGATATTCTTCTCTTCAAAGTCGCCTTTGACCTTCCGATAAACATCTTCATCGCCCGGCTCTTCAAAATCGGCCAGAACCACCGATTTGGCGTAGGCCTCGGCTGCTTCGCCTGAAAGACCAAGTTTCTCCGCTGCCCAGGCACCAAGCATCTTGTTGCGGCGCGCTTCGGCCTTGAAACGCAGCTCTTCATCGTGCGCGAACTTGTTCTCAAAACCTTCTTGGCGTTTGTCGAATGTGGACATCGTTGTTTCTCCTCAAAGTGCACCGGTCGGCGGTGTGTCGCTTGCATGACCGCTTAGATGGGGTGCAGCGAACCTTCCCCCAAGGCCATAGCCAGCGCACTGTCGCAAATCAATGACCATAAGGAGGGTAGGAGAAGCCCGTGCAAAGCCGCGCAATCTGTTTGCGCGCCGACCCCTGCTTGGCGTAGGTTCCCGCCACACTTAAGATTCTTTGGCAGGCCATGGTTGCCGCCATCCTCACCCCTGACAGAAGGCACCTTTATGAGCCGTCGCCGCAAGATTTATGAGGGCAAAGCCAAAACGCTGTACGAGGGCCCCGAGCCTGGCACGTTGGTTCAGCACTTCAAGGATGACACAACGGCCAACAACGCCGAAAAACACGAGGTGATCGACGGCAAGGGCGTCATCAACAATCGCATTTCGGAGTACATTTTCGATCAGCTCAATGCGATGGGCATCGGCACGCATTTCATCAAGCGTATGAACATGCGCGAACAACTGATCCGTGAGGTCGAAATTATTCCGGTTGAGGTCGTTGTGCGCAATGTCGCTGCCGGATCGCTCGCCAAACGCCTGGGTCTGGATGAAGGCACCGCGCTGCCCCGCTCTATTGTTGAATTTTACTACAAGAACGATGCGCTGGGCGATCCGATGGTGTCGGATGAACATATCACGGCGTTTGGCTGGGCGAACCCACAAGAGATAGATGAGATGATGGCCATCGCCATCCGCGTGAACGATTTTCTCACTGGGCTTTTGTTGGGCGCCGGCATCAAGCTGGTCGACTTCAAGATCGAGTGCGGACGGCTTTGGGAAAACGATCTGATGCGGATCGTCGTGGCCGACGAAATATCGCCCGATTCCTGCCGCCTGTGGGACAACAAGACCGGCGAAAAGCTCGATAAAGACCGCTTTCGCCGTGATCTCGGCGGCATGCTGGATGCCTATCAGGAAGTCGCGCGCCGTTTGGGCGTGCTCAACGAAAACGATCCGGTTCCGACCGGCGGACCACGCTTGGTCAAAGGCTAGTTGTCATGCCTCATTACTCCGCCCGCCTCATCATCACGCTAAAGAACGGCGTGCTGGATCCGCAAGGCAAGGCAAGCGCCGGCGCGCTGTCCGGTCTGGGTTTCGACGGCATCCAAAGCGTGCGCCAAGGCAAGGTTATGGATGTCGAATTGTCTGCCGCCGATGAAGCATCAGCCAGGAGTGACCTGGCATCCATGTGCGAGAAGCTGCTGGCGAACACGGTGATCGAAGATTTTGAGGTCGCCTCGCTCCACGAACGGCAAATGGCGTAACCGATGGCCGTTTCTGTCATCCAGTTCCCCGGTTCCAACCGGGATCAGGACATGCTGGACGCGATGGCGCACACCACCGGCAAACCGCCGCACAATGTCTGGCACGCTGACACGCAGCTTCCCCCCGACACCCAGGCGATTGTTCTGCCCGGCGGCTTCTCCTACGGTGATTACCTGCGCTGCGGGGCCATTGCTGCCCGCGCGCCGATTATGGCCGAGGTTATCAAGGCGGCCGAACAGGGCATGCCGGTACTCGGTGTGTGCAACGGCTTTCAGATCCTCATCGAAGCCGGTCTTCTACCCGGAGCGCTGATGCGCAACGCCAGCCTGCGGTTCGTCTGCAAGTCGGTCGGTCTGAAAGTGGAAAGCACCCGCTCCACCTTCCTGTCAGGTTTTTCCAAGGACGATATCTGGTCCTGCCCTGTTGCCCATGGCGATGGCAACTATGTCTGCACGCCGAACATGCTGAAACGTTTGCAGGATGAGGATTCGATAGCCGTCACCTACGCCAACGGAACGAACCCCAACGGGTCGGTCGCCGATATTGCCGGCATCACGAATAAGGCCGGCAATGTACTTGGCATGATGCCGCATCCGGAAAACATCGCCCTGCCACACCAGCCGAGCCAAACCGGCGCCAAGCTGTTTGAAGGATTGTTGGACCTTGCTGCCTAAAGCGCTTCTCGGTTTCGCCGCCGCAACCCTGCTTGCCGGGTGCATGAGTATCGATCTGCCCGAAGGATCGTTCGCTGCACGCGGCGGCCTTGGCTCGACATCCGAACGCATCGCCGAGCGCATTCGCGAATGCTGGTTCCAATCGGGCGATGAAGCCTTTGCAGCCTACCGCCAGGAAACGGAGATTACCTCCATGTCCGGCCAGCCGCGCATTTTGCTCGTGAACCGCGATGATCGCGGTGGTTTGCCTCAGCTAGTGGTCACCATGCGCACGATCTCAGGGGCCGGCACGGTGGTGTCGTCCTTCGGGCCGCTGACCGAAACGCCGCTTGTTGGCCGCATAAACGCCGATCTATCGCGCTGGGCCCGTGGAAGCCGTGCCTGTGGAGCCGCCGCCTGATGCTCAATCCCGATATCGCGATCACCGAGGAGATGATCGCCGCGCATGGCCTTACCGACGATGAATACGCCCATTTCAAAAGCCTGATCGGCGGTCGCGAACCGACATTCACCGAACTCGGCATCGTCTCGGCCATGTGGAACGAGCACTGTTCTTACAAAAGCTCCAAGAAATGGCTGAAAACCCTTCCCACTGAGGGCCCGCGCGTCATCGAAGGGCCGGGCGAAAATGCCGGCGTCGTGGACATCGACGACGGTGAGGCCGTGGTCTTCAAGATGGAGAGCCACAACCACCCCTCCTACATCGAGCCGTACCAAGGCGCTGCGACCGGTGTTGGCGGAATTTTGCGCGATGTTTTCACCATGGGCGCGCGGCCTGTCGCGGCGATGAATGCGTTGCGCTTCGGTGAACCGGACCATCCCAAAACCCGTCATCTTGTTTCCGGCGTGGTTGCCGGAGTCGGCGGTTATGGCAACGCGTTCGGCGTGCCGACGGTTGGCGGCGAGGTCGAGTTTCACGCTCGCTACAATGGCAATTGCCTAGTGAACGCGTTTGCCGCGGGCATTGCGAAAACCGATGGCATCTTCACCTCACGTGCTGAAGGCGTTGGCCTACCGGTGGTCTATCTTGGCGCAAAAACCGGCCGCGATGGCGTTGGTGGCGCAACCATGGCCTCGGCGGAGTTCGATGATTCCATTGAAGAAAAACGCCCAACTGTGCAGGTCGGTGATCCCTTCACCGAAAAATGCCTGCTCGAAGCCTGTCTGGAATTGATGGCAACCGGCGCAGTGATCGCCATCCAAGATATGGGCGCAGCTGGTCTCACCTGCTCGGCGGTGGAGATGGGCGCAAAGGGCAATCTCGGCATCCACCTTGATCTCGACAAGGTGCCATGCCGCGAAACCAATATGTCGGCTTACGAGATGATGTTGTCGGAAAGCCAGGAGCGCATGCTCATGGTGCTGCGGCCCGAAAAGCATGCCGAAGCCGAGGCCGTTTTCATCAAATGGGGATTGGATTTTGCGGTGGTTGGCAAGACTACCGACACACTGCGCTTTGAAATCTTCCATGAGGGCGCCAAAGTCGCTGACCTGCCGATTAAAGAACTCGGCGATGAGGCACCGGAATATGATCGCCCCTGGGTGCCACCGGCCGCGTCTAAGCCTCTGGAGGACAACAGCTTTGACGGTGATGTGGCCGATGGTTTGCTAACCCTGCTCGCGTCACCGAACGGGTCATCAAAACGCTGGGTTTTTGAGCAGTACGATACGCTGGTGCGTGGCCAAACCCTGGCGACGCCCGGCGGCGATGCTGGTATTGTCCAGGTCAATGAGGCAGGCAAAGCCCTCGCCTTCGCGGCCGATGTCACACCGCGCTACGTCGAGGCTGATCCGTTTGAAGGCGCCAAGCAGGCCGTCGCCGAGGTCTGGCGCAACTTGACCGCCGTTGGTGCAACGCCTCTGGCTATCACCGACAATCTCAATTTCGGCAACCCAGAACGCCCAGAAATCATGGGTGGGTTTGTCAGTGCTATCAAAGGCTTGGGTGAGGCCTGCCGCGCCCTCGATTTCCCCATCGTGTCGGGCAATGTCTCGCTCTACAACGAGACCAATGGCGTTGGCATTCTTCCTACGCCCGCCATCGCAGGCGTTGGGCTTCTCGAAGCCGGCGCCAAGCGAGTCGGCGCTGCATTTACCGACGAGGACGAGACGATCTTTCTAGTCGGAGCCCCCAAAGGCTGGGGCACGCATTTGGGCCAGTCCGCCTATTTGCGCGATGTTCTCAGCCGCGAGGAAGGTACGCCACCGCAAGTCGATCTGTTTGACGAAAAACACACTGGCGATTTCGTGCGCGGCCTCATTCAATTGGGCAAGGCAACCGCCGTGCACGACCTGTCGGATGGCGGCTTGGCCGTTGCGCTGGCGGAGATGGCGATGGCCTCTGGTATCGGCGCAAAGATCGACGCGCCGGACAACTCCGTTGCGGCCTTCTTTGGCGAAGACCAAGGTCGATATTTGCTCACCTGTTCGTCCGCGAACCGCCAAAGCATCCTCGATCAGGCCGAAACGCTGGCGATTTCTGTCATGATCCTCGGCGCCACCGGCGGGAAAGAATTGAAACTGGGGCAAAGCCGGGCCATATCTATCAAAGAATTGCAGGCCGTGCATGAGGGCTGGATGCCCACCTTCATGAACGCCGCTGCAAGCTGAGGAACAAAGGGCCCGCTCTCCATGCCGATGAATGCCGCTGACATCGAAAAGATGATCCTCGAAGCCCTGCCAGACGCGCATGTAGAAATCCGCGATTTGGCCGGCGATGGCGATCATTATGCCGCTGTCGTGGTGTCTGAGGCATTCCGAGGCAAGTCCCGTGTTCAGCAGCACCAAATGGTTTATGATGCGCTCAAAGGAAACATGGGCGGCGTGCTGCACGCGCTTGCCCTGCAGACCTCCGCGCCCACGACAGATGCCTGACAAAACTCGCGCCTAAACAGCGTTCGCCCACACATTCGAGGACAATCCGATGACCGACGCCGCCACAACCATCGACAATGCCGTGAAATCCAACGATGTCGTGCTGTTCATGAAAGGCACCAAACAGTTTCCGCAGTGCGGATTCTCTGGCCAGGTCGTGCAGATTCTCGACTATGTCGGTGCGGACTATCAGGATGTGAATGTTCTGGAAGACATGGACATCCGCGAAGGCATCAAGACCTACTCCAACTGGCCGACCATCCCGCAGCTTTACATTAAGGGCGAATTTGTTGGCGGCTGCGATATCATCCGCGAGATGTTTCAGGCTGGCGAACTACAACAGATGATGACCGACAAGGGCATCGCGGTGAAGAACGCCGAAAGCGCCTAAACCTTGGCCGACATTCCTCCCTTCAAGGGTATGGGCAAAAAGGCCCTGCCCTTTTTGAAGGCGCTCGGCTTTCATCAAGACCGAGACTGGTTCAAGGAAAACAAGGCGCTCTACGAGAGCGACGTCAAAACGCCGCTCGGCGATCTCATTGAGCATGTCTCTGCGCGCATGGAAGCTGAAGGACTCCCACTGCGCGGCACGCGTAAAACCTCGCTCTACCGCGTCAACCGCGACGTGCGCTTTTCCAAGAACAAAGACCCATACAACACGCACGCCAGCGCATTGCTAACGCGCACGGGCACCAAGAAAGACCAGGGCTTTGCCTACGTGCACATGTCCAACGAGCGCTCTTTCGTCGCCACCGGGTTTTATGGGCTGAACAGCGCTGAGTTGGCCGCCATGCGCGCGGCGATCGTCGCCAACCATGCAAAGCTTCAAACCATGCTGGATGGGTTCAGAAGCCAAGGCCTGGAGTTCGACTATTCCGAAAGCTTGAAACGCAATCCCCGCGGGTTTGAAAAGCTCGATGATGAAGCACTGCAAAAGCTGGTGCGCCTGAAGAACCACCACTTTGTTCGCGAGATCGACAGCAAAGACATCACAACGCCAAAGATTGCCGACGCGCTATTGGAGTTGACCCACACCACCCTGCCGTTTCTGGAGTTTGGCTGGGCCGCGATCGATCCCGTGCGCGAAGAAGAAGCGCTGAAAAACGCCACCTAGCCAATGACCCATTGCCCATGACCGATCTGTCCAAATGGCAAGGTTGCGCACCCCCTCGTCCTGATCGCCTGGAAGGGCGGACTGTGGTGCTTGAAGCGTTCAGCGCAGACACCCACGCCCACGACATTTGGCAGGCTCTTGGGGGCGCCATGAGCGCCAACGAGCGTATCTGCTTCTTCCCCGATGCGCCTTATCGCGACGCTGATCATTTCGGCCAAACCTATCAAGCCAAGCAGGGCGAATGGCACACCATGGTCATGCGCGATGCCCATTGGAACATCGTGCGCGGGATGGCCAGCTACATGCGCATGCGCCCTGACCAAGGCTCGGTGGAAATTGGCGCGGTGGCCCATGGCGATGCCATGGCGCGCTCGCCGCTGGCGACCGAAGCGCACTACCTGCTCGCCAAGCATGTGTTCGACGACCTTGGCTACCGTCGTTATGAGTGGAAGCTCAACGACGACAACGCACCGTCCCACAAAGCCGCCGTCCGCCTTGGATTCACGTTCGAAGGCACGTTCCGCCAGGACATGGTGGTCCATGGCGAAAATCGCGATACGGCATGGTACTCCATGCTCGACAATGAATGGCCAAGCCGCAAAGCGGCATTGGAAGCCTGGCTCGACCCCGGCAATTTCGCCGAGGACGGCCAGCAAATTCAAAAACTTGAGGTCCTGCGCGTCAGCTAGGTGGCAAACCGCTTGATGCTTTCTGCCGATGCCAGAACGGCGTCACGCGCCGGAATGAAATCAATGCCGAGCACATCGCGTGCACGTTGATTGGACACGTTTTTCGGCACGCCAAGTTGCGGAATGATCGATTTGATATTGCTGTCAAACAACGCCATCATCTTGATCAGAAAGTCCGGCGCTTCGCGGGCTTTAATCCCGCGGTCGGGATAGGCCTGCCTCAAGATTTCTGCCACATCTTTGAGCCACAAGAAGCTCTCGCTGGCCAGGATACGTTGGCCCTCGCTCTGGGGTGTGGAAAGCGCTTTGACGTGCATCGCAGCCACATCGCGCACATCGACAATGGGCAGGCCAAAACGCGGTTGCATCGGGTCCTTGCCAGAAAAAACCCGTTCAACCACCTGAAGCGACGTGCCGTAATTGCCATCGAGCGCAGGGCCCAGCGCCAGAACAGGGTTGATCGTTGTTAGCTTGATCGTCGATGCTTCATTGGCAACAAAGGCCCAAGCTGCTTTTTCCGCGTGCGTCTTGGAGCGGCCATACGCGTTCTGCGTTGGATAGAAATCTTCGGACCAATCGGCCTCGTCATAGACGGTTCGCCCCTTCGGCAAGTCGCTGTGCATCACAGCGACGGCGGAGGATGTGACAACGACGCGTTCGATACCGGACGCTTGCGCCGCCTTCAGCGCGCGTTCAGTCCCATTCACCGCTGGCCGAATGATCTCTTCTTCATTGTCCGGCTGTTGCAACGGAAAGGGTGACGCGGTGTGCAGCAACGCCGAACACCCATCCATCACGCCATTCCAGCCTTCATCTTTGCTGAGATCCAACGCTACAAACGAAAGCCGTTCGTCCAACTTGTTGGCATCGTCCAGATGGGGTGTCACAGCGCTGACAATCTCGTCTCCACGCGAGAGCGAACGCACCGATCCGCGCACCTGGTAACCGGCGTTGAGCAATTGCACGATGATATGCTTGGCAATGAAACCGGATGCGCCGGTCAGAAAGACCGTCTCGGCCATGTTAGCACCTCTCACTTTGTTAAGCCGTGCACTTATGGTGCCGCTTCCAGGGTTCAACCCCTGAGAGGAGAGAAAGCTGCAATGGGGCTCAGGATTTTGGTACGGATGCCGCCGCGAGCCGTCGGTCGCCAAGTATGTTGATCGCTAGGCCGGCGAGGACCAAGATCGCACCGACACCGACGCCAAGGCTCCAGCGCTCGCCCAGGAAAATTGCTGCACCGCCAAAGCCGAATAGTGGGACAAGCAGAGCGAACGGCATGACAATGGCTGCCTGATAGGTGCGCAGGAGCCAGACCCAAATCGCAAACGCCAGCACCGTGGTGGGAATCGCCAGCACGAACGTCGCCCAGGAAAGCGTCCAGAGTTCATCGGCATTCAGCCTGGCGATTCCAACCAGCGCACCAGGCTCAAACACGAGGCTGCCAAGAATCAAAACCGGAGGGGCAGCCGCGCTCGACCAGACGATGAAGGAGACTGGGTCAGCAGTCTTGGCTCGCCTTGAAACGATATTGGCCATACCCCAGGCCAGAGCCCCCAGGAGCGTCAAGATCAACGGCCAGAGCGGCACGTCTTGACCGCCGGTCTTGGCAAGCGCGATCACACCGATGCCGATCGCCGCGATGCTGCCGGCAAGCAGATGATGGCGCTGCGGGCGTTCGCCATCAAACACCACAGCCAGCGCGACGGTGAAAAACACCTGACATTGGACAACCAGCGAGGCGAGGCCCGCCGGCATGCCAATGGCGATCGCATAAAAGACAAGACCGAACATGACCGCACCCTGAAGCAACCCATAGGCGGCAACGATCCGCCAAGGCGCGTCGGGCGGCTTGAGAAAAAAGATCAGCGGGATGGCAGCAAAGGCGAACCGCAAGGCGGTTAGGAGCAGCGGCGACACCACATCCAGTCCGATGCGGATGACGGTGAAAGCGATGCCCCAGATCGCGGCAACCAGAAGCGCCAAAGCCATATGTTTGAAGGCCATGGCCCTGCCCTAAACCAGTTGGCGGCAAACAAAAAGGCCGCCCGAAGGCGGCCTTTGAAATTCCAAACCAATGGGGTTCGCGCTTAGCGCGAGTAGAATTCGACCACCAAGTTCGGCTCCATCGCGACCGGGTAAGGCACATCGGTCAGCGTGGGAACGCGGGTCAGGCTGGCCGTCAGCTTGCCGTGATCAGCATCGACATAGTCGGGCACATCGCGCTCATCCAAGCCAACCGCTTCAAGCACGATGGCCAGTTGACGCGAGCGCTCACGCACTTCAACGACATCGCCGATTTTCACACGATAGGATGGGATGTTCACCCGCTTGCCATTCACTAGCACATGGCCGTGATTGACGAACTGGCGTGCCGCAAAAACCGTCGGCACAAATTTCGCGCGGTAGACGATGGTGTCCAAACGACGCTCAAGCAAACCAATCAGGTTTTCCGACGTGTCGCCCTTCATTTTGGACGCCTGGTCGTAAATCTTGCGGAACTGCTTCTCCATGATGGAGCCGTAATAGCCTTTCAGCTTCTGCTTGGCGCGCAGCTGAATGCCGAAATCGGAGAGTTTGCCGCGGCGTCCTTGACCATGCTGGCCAGGCCCGTATTCGCGGCGATTGACGGGGCTTTTTGGGCGGCCCCAAATGTTTTCGCCCATGCGGCGATCAATTTTGTACTTCACACTGTCGCGTTTTGACATCGCGGTATCCTTTCAAAAGGTGAGGTTACGCGCGCCCTCCTCTTTCGCCTCGAACGAGACAAACGACAGGATTGTGACGCCAGCGATTTCGCCACTACACAATCCACGGGACACGGGAAAAGCAATGGGAGCGCGAACGCCCCCAGAACTTCAGCGGTTCTCTAGGGCCATCGGGCTCGCCCGTCAAGCAGGCCCGTACTGGTTATCGCCCTCATCACCGCGCTGCGCGAACCAATAGATCAGGATCAGCGTGCCGATGATCGGAATGAAACCGATCAACAACCACCACGCCGTCCGGCCAAGATCGTGCATCCGCCGAAACCCCACCGCCAATGAGGGCAGGAAGGTACCAAGGCTGAAGAGCGGACCAAGAATGGCCGCATCGTTTTCATCGAACCCGAAAATGAAGCCGTCAACAATCGCCAATGCGATGCTGACAAGCACAATGAACAAGATCCAGTACCAATATTCCGATCGTCGGGCCCGACCGCGAAATTGGACATAGCGGCCGAAAACAGTGCGAATGACATCGGCAAATTGGGTTGGATGATAGGTGGCGCCGCCGCCATACCCTGGATCACCGAAACCATCTGAACCAGATGACTCCGGCGCTTGTCCGCCCAATTGTGGCGGCCGCGGCGCCGATGGCGATGCCGAAAGGCCATCGACCCAGCTTTGTGGAACCATAGAACCTGGCAGGCTGGCCCGCGCCGCGCCCCATTCGCTCATGCCTTCCCGCCACACCAACGTATCGGGACCGATCTCGCCACGCCCGATCAACAGCGCAACATCATCGGTGCTGACCGGACCACGCTGTTCACTGCCGACGGCATAATACCAAGCCGCATCACTCATCACTTATTCCATTCATATTGTCCGCCCCGTTTCCGCCTACGCCGGTTCGCCAAAAGGCTCAACCCCGCTGCGTTACCGCAACGTCAGGGTGCAAGTCCATTAGCGATCTTCGCGGTTACGCTCGTGAGCGCGATCAAGGGAGGAAAACACGCCGCGCAAGGTCCGCACCTCCTGTTCATTCAGCCGGGCTCGTTGAAACAGCGTACGTAGATTGTGGATCATCCCAGCGCGCTTCTCGGGGGGACGGAAGAAGCCGGACGAGTCCAGCAGACCCTCAAGATGATCAAAAAGCCCCTGCATGGCACCCTTGTTGGCCACGGGCGAGCGTTCCGGCGTCGCGATCGGAAGGCTGTCTTCCTCATGCTCGGCACCATCGCGCTGCAACGCATGACGACGCCATTCATAGGCACAAACTATGGCCGCCTGGGCGATATTGAGTGACGCGCAGTCCGGATCGACCGGCAGCGTCAAAACATCATCGCACAGAGCGACTTCGTCGTTGGTAAGGCCCCAGGCCTCGCGGCCAAAAACATAGCCAACACGCAAACCCTCAGAAGAGGCGATAACGCTACGCTTGCCGGCATTTTCCGGTCCGACGACCGTTTTGGCCAAATCATGCTTGCGCGCCGATGTTGCGAAAACGAGCGACAGATCGGCCAGCGCCTCCTCCAGGGTGTCGAACAATTCGGCAGCATCGACAACATGCTTGCCGCCGCTGGCCGTTGCGATGGCGCGCTCGTTTGGCCAACCGTCTCGCGGATTGACAATGCGCAGGCGCCGCCAACCGAAATTGGCCATCGCGCGGGCAACCATCCCAATGTTCTCGCCCATTTGCGGCTCCACCAGGATCGCAACCGGCGGCTTCACGCTAAGGCGGCCAAGATCGCCCGTATCCGCCATAGGTCCAAATCGGCTCACGAAAACTCCAAAACTTTCAGCAGGCTGTCGCAGGATAAGGGAAAGCTTCTTCACCCTTCGGCCGGTTTGAAGCCGGTCTTGGCCTTTGCTATAGCCCGCGCAGACACATCACCAGTGCCTCCCAATTTCCATACACACCTACAGCGCGCAAGCGCTCACCAACACGAGGACCTTTCATGGCGAAGATCAAGGTTGCCAATCCCGTTGTCGAACTCGACGGCGATGAGATGACACGGATCATCTGGCAGTTCATCAAGGACAAGCTGATCCACCCCTATCTCGATATCGACCTGCACTATTACGATCTCGGCATCGAAGAGCGTGACCGCACCGACGATCAAATCACCGTTGATGCCGCCAATGCGATCAAAGAGCATGGTGTGGGTGTCAAATGCGCCACGATCACGCCCGACGAGGCGCGCGTTGAGGAATTCAACCTAAAGCGCATGTACCGTTCGCCCAACGGCACGATCCGCAACATTTTGGGCGGCGTTGTTTTCCGCGAGCCAATCATCATGCAAAACGTGCCACGGCTGGTACCGGGCTGGACGCAGCCCATAGTGATTGGCCGCCACGCTTTCGGTGATCAGTACCGCGCCACCGACATCATCGTGCCTGGCAAAGGCACGCTGACCATGAAATTCGTCGGCGATGACGGTACGGTGATTGAAGAGGAAATCTTCAAGTTCCCTGAAGCCGGCGTCGCCATGGGGATGTACAATCTGGACGAGTCCATCAAGGATTTCGCCCGCGCATCCATGAACTATGGGCTCAACCGCGGATACCCCGTCTACCTGTCCACCAAGAACACCATCATGAAGAAATATGATGGTCGCTTCAAAGACATCTTCCAGGAAATCTTTGATGCCGAGTTCGCCGACAAGTTCAAAGAGGCCGGCATCACCTATGAACACCGTCTGATCGACGACATGGTGGCTGCCGCCATGAAATGGTCCGGCGGTTATGTGTGGGCCTGTAAGAACTATGATGGCGATGTGCAATCCGACACGGTGGCACAGGGCTTTGGCTCGCTTGGCCTGATGACGTCGGTGCTTATGTCGCCTGATGGTAAAACGGCAGAAGCCGAAGCAGCACACGGCACTGTGACCCGCCATTACCGCATGCACCAGCAGGGTAAGGAAACGTCGACTAACCCGATCGCGTCCATCTTTGCCTGGACACGCGGCCTCGCCCATCGCGGCAAGCTGGATGAAAACCAGGCGCTGGTCGATTTCGCCAACACGCTGGAGCGGGTTTGCATTGAGACAGTGGAAGCCGGTGACATGACCAAGGATCTCGCGATCCTGATCGGCCCCGACCAGACCTGGCACACCACGCAGAGCTTCTTGGCCAAGATCGACGAAAATCTGCAGAAGGCAATTGGCTAAAGCGGTCGGTCCGAAGGACCGGAGCGTAGCCGAAGGAAATAACGGCTAATTAAGGCGCCCAAGCGGTCGTGCCGCTGCACAGAGCGCCGGGCGAGAAAACCGAAAGCCCGCCATCATCACGATGGCGGGCTTTTCTTTTCCTAGGCCGCGACGGGCACGCAAATCTCCGTCAGCAGATCATTGGCCGCGACCTCACGCGGATTGTTCAGATAGTTCTCATAGGGCGGTACGGCGCGCACGGTCTTCTCGTTTTCGCGCAGCCAGACCGAATACATCCAGTCATAGGCCGCTGGCAGATCCGAATAGGGACCCTTCAAGGTCAGAACGGCATAAGTTCCGTAGGTCAGAACGCCTGGCTCCAACGGCGCGGAGGCCAACTCGGAATCCTGAACGATGAAAGCGGCGTGCGATCGCAGTTCAACCTCTGGTGTGGCCATCGGGTCATCATAATAGACACCGACCATGCCGCGCACATGCGGCATCAGTCCACGCGTACTGCCAAGGCTGACAAGCTTCTCAAAGCTTTCGCCGATCTTCTGATACGACCCCTTGTGGAGTAGGCCAACAATCGGGCGTTCAGGCAGGGTTTGGATTTCTACGTCATACATTGTGTTGTTCACCGTTGTTTCGGGTTTGCGATAACGGCTATGCCCACCTGAGGCGCGATAGGCCGACGGCGTCACACCATAGATGTCGGTGAACGCCCGCGAAAACGATCGCAGATTGGGATAGCCGCAGCGCCGCGCAACGGCTGCCAGTGGCAATGTTCCTTCGGCCAAATCAAAGCCCGCCCGCGAAATGCGTACGCGTTTCAGCGTCTGGGCCACCGTCTCGCCTTGGATCGCACGATAAATACGATGCCAATGAAACCGCGACAGACACGCCACTTCGGCAAGCCGATCGAGGTCAAGTGGTTCATCCATATGGGCGTGGATATAGGCCGTGACGCGCGCAATGCGCTCTTCATAGGCAGACCAATCCCCCGGCATGTTGGCCAAGCATAAGTCAGCTTCGGGCCGTTTGGCTTCGGTCATAACGAGTTCGATCCATCCAGCAGGAACACTGCCGCTGATGGGTGCATCTGACAGGACCCAACCATCGCGCGACGGTTGAACACAACCACGCCTTGAGCGGACAAATCTTGCTGACTTGATGTTGGTGTGGCTAGCCGGCCAAAGCTATCTTCACGGCATCGATGGCATCGGATGCTTTGGTTGCGTCTGGCCCGCCAGCCTGCGCCATGTCGGGCCTGCCGCCGCCGCCCTTGCCACCCAACGCAGCTGAACCGGCACGCACGAGATCGACCGCGCTGTGGTTGCTAGTGAGGTCATCGGTGACGCCCACGACGATAGCGGCCTTGCCCTCACCGGTTGCAACCAAAGCGACGACGCCCGAACCAAGCTCGCGCTTCATTTCGTCGGCAATGCCCTTCAGGTCCTTCGGGCTAACGCCGTCCAGAACGCGTCCCTCAAATGCGACGCCGCCAACCTCTTCCTTGGCGGAGGCTTGTTGTCCGCGACCTCCAAGCGCAACCTGTTTTTTGAGCTCCGTAACTTCGCGCTCCAGCCTGCGCCGCTCTTCCATCAGAGCATCAACGCGCTCGAGCGCCTGGTCAGGCGTCACCTTCAAGCGACCGGCAATGGCTTTGACACGTGTATCTTGTTCTGAGAGATAGCTGCGCGCCGCCTCGCCCGTCAGCGCTTCAACTCGGCGCACGCCGGCGGACACCGCACCTTCAGACACGACCCGCACCAGGCCGATTTCGCCGGTGCGGCCCACATGCGTGCCGCCGCAAAGCTCCACCGAGAAGGTCGAGCCATCGGGCCTGTCACCCATGGAGACGACACGAACCTCGTCACCATACTTCTCGCCGAACAGGGCCCGCGCGCCGGATTCAATGGCGCTATCGACGTCCATCAGACGCGTTTCCACCGGGCTGTCCTGAAGGATCACGGCGTTGGAAATGTCTTCGATTTTGGCAAGCTGATCGGTCTCGATCGGCTTGGGATGCGAGAAGTCGAACCGCAGGCGATCCGGCGCCACAAGCGAGCCCTTCTGGGCGACGTGATCGCCTAAGGTTTCGCGCAGCGCCTCGTGCAGCAGATGAGTTGCCGAATGGTTGGACCGGATCGCCTGGCGTCGCGCACCGTCGACGGCCAGGTCAACTGGCTCGCCGACACTCAGCGGCGCGCCTGAAACGGTGCCGAGATGAACGAACACACCATCGGCACGCTTCACCGTATCGCGCACCATGAAGGTCGCATCACCCTGCTTGATTGTGCCTTGATCACCCTGCTGGCCACCGGATTCGGCGTAGAACGGTGTCTGATTGACGACGACCGCGCCCTCCTCGCCCGGCCGCAGAACCTCTACCTCTGCGCCGTCCTTGACGGCAGCAACGACGACGCCTTCGGCCACGAGCGTGTCGTAGCCCAAGAACTCGCTCGCCCCATGGGCATCACGCACCGCGAACCAGACGGTGTCGGTGCCTGTGTCGCCGGACCCTGCCCAGGCCGCCCGCGCGTCGACGCGCTGGCGTTCCATCGCGGCATCGAAGGCGTCTGTATCGACGGCAATGGACCGAGAGCGCAGCGCATCCTGGGTCAGATCGAGCGGGAAGCCATAGGTGTCGTAAAGCTTGAACGCCACGTCGCCATCAAAGGTGTCGCCCTCGCCCAACCCTTTGGAGGCATCATCAAGCAGACCAAGTCCGCGATCGAGCATCTTTTTGAAGCGGTTCTCTTCAAGCTCCAGCGTCTCAGAAATCAACGCCCGGGCACGGCCCAGTTCCGGATAGGCTTCGCCCATTTCGCGGATAAGCGCGGAGACCAAACGGTGCAGTACCGGGTCTTTGGCCCCGAGCAGATGGGCATGGCGCATGGCGCGGCGCATGATCCGGCGCAGCACGTAGCCACGACCTTCATTCGACGGCAGAACACCATCAGCGATCAAAAAGCTGGTCGCGCGCAAATGGTCGGCAATCACACGGTGGCTTGCCTGCGCATCACCCTCCGCGGCCACACCCGTCAGATCTACCGACGCCGCGATCAAAGACTGAAAGAGATCTGTGTCGTAATTGTCGTGTTTGCCCTGAAGCAGCGCCGCCAGGCGCTCCAGCCCCATGCCGGTATCGATCGATGGTTTGGGCAACGCAACCCGATTGTCAGCATCGACCTGTTCATACTGCATGAACACAAGGTTCCAGATTTCGATGAACCGATCGCCATCTTCATCCGGCGAGCCGGGAGGACCGCCTGGGATATGATCGCCATGATCGTAGAAAATCTCCGAGCACGGTCCGCACGGGCCGGTATCGCCCATGGCCCAGAAATTGTCGGAGGTACCGATGCGAATGATCTTCTCATCCGGCAATCCGGCGATTTTGCTCCAGAGATCGAACGCTTCGTCATCACTGGCGTAGACCGTGACCAGAAGCTTGTCGGGATTGATGTCGAAGTCCTTGGTAACGAGGTTCCAAGAGTGGTGGATCGCCTCTTCCTTGAAATAGTCTCCAAAGGAAAAGTTGCCGAGCATCTCAAAGAAGGTGTGGTGGCGCGCCGTGTAACCGACATTGTCCAGATCATTGTGCTTGCCACCGGCGCGCACACACTTTTGCGACGTCGCGGCGCGCGGCGGATCGCGCGTTTCAAGTCCGGTAAAAACGTTCTTGAACTGCACCATGCCCGCATTGGTGAACATCAGCGTTGGGTCATTGCGTGGAACAAGCGGCGAGGATGGCAGGACCGCATGGCCATGCTTTTCAAAGTAAGACAGAAATGCCGACCGGATTTCGTTTACGCTGCTCATTTCAACCGTTCACCCTTGCACGCACTTGGTCTGCCACTGCTGACAACCGGGCATCTAGCGACACCAGACGACACCCCGACATCCAAGTGATCCTTGGCACAGGGCAGCAGACAACAGGAAACGGTCGACCTCACGATAGTGAGATCGACCGCTCAATAAGGCTATCTATAGCCGGTAAGGAAGGCTGTCCAGCAAACCCAAGCGGGTTCGCCAATCCAAAGCAGTCAACGCCGCGCGCTACTCATCTTTGGCAGGTACCGGCGCATCGGCCTCATCATCGTTCACCGGCTCGCCTTCCAAAATCTGTTCAGCAATCAAACCGGCATTCTGACGGATCGAAGCCTCGATTTCATCAGCGATATCGGGATTGTCGCGCATGAATTGCTTTGCGTTTTCCCGGCCCTGGCCAAGGCGTTGGCTATCGTAAGAGAACCAGGCCCCGGATTTTTCCACGATCCCAGCTTTCACACCAAGGTCGATGAGTTCACCCATCTTCGAGACGCCCTCGCCATACATGATGTCGAATTCCACCTGGCGGAACGGCGGCGCGACCTTGTTCTTCACCACCTTCACGCGGGTCTGATTGCCCACGACCTCATCGCGATCCTTGATCGCGCCGATACGGCGGATATCAAGACGCACAGAGGCGTAGAATTTTAACGCATTGCCGCCGGTTGTGGTTTCCGGATTGCCGAACATCACGCCGATCTTCAACCGGATCTGGTTGATGAAGATCACCATTGTGTTCGACTTCGAAATCGACGCGGTCAGCTTACGCAGCGCCTGGCTCATCAGGCGCGCCTGCATACCCGGCAGGCTGTCGCCCATCTCACCTTCAAGTTCGGCGCGCGGCGTCAAGGCGGCCACCGAGTCGACCACCAACACATCCACCGCCCCTGAGCGGACCAGCGTATCGGCGATTTCCAAAGCCTGCTCACCAGCATCCGGCTGCGAGACGAGAAGATCATCAACATTGACGCCAAGCTTACGTGCGTAAATCGGGTCGAGCGCGTGTTCAGCATCAATAAACGCGCAAATGCCGCCCTTCTTCTGTGCTTCGGCAATGGTGTGCAGCGCCAGCGTGGTTTTACCGGACGATTCCGGGCCGTAAATCTCAATCACCCGGCCACGCGGCAGACCACCAATACCAAGCGCGATATCAAGCCCCAACGACCCGGTGGAAACCGACTCGATCTCCAGCGCATCGCCCTTGCCGAGCTTCATGATCGAGCCTTTGCCGAACGAGCGCTCAATCTGCGAGAGCGCCGCATCCAGGGCCTTGCGCTTATCCATACCGTTGCCTTCCACCAAACGAAGCGTCGATTGCGCCATATCAGATATCCCTTCTTTTCACGCAGCGCCGATTCCCGCAACGCAAACCCGTTTGGCAGGTTTCGCTGTCACCTTTGGAGCGCCCAATAGGGGATATGTACCAGTTTTGTTCTGCGTGAACAAGAGAGGAACAAACGAATTGTTGGCGCGACTCTAGCTGGCGAGGACGCGCTTCACGGTTTCGGCAAAATCCTTCATCGAAAAGGGTTTGGCGAGGAACGTGAATTCCTGATCATCCGGCAGGTTTTTGGCAAAGGCATCTTCAGCGTAGCCGGACACGAAGATGAACCGCATGTCGGGATAAAGCGTCCGCGCTTCGTTAAGCAGCGTCGGCCCATCCATTTCCGGCATCACGACGTCGGACACGATGAGCTGGATTTCATCGCCGAACTCTTCGAGCACTTCGAGCGCCTCAACGCCGCTATCAGCCTCATGCACCGTGTAGCCTCCCGAGCGCAGAAGCGTGGCATTGACCATCCGCACGCCCTCATCATCCTCGACCAAGAGAACACTCGCGGCGCCGGTCAGATCTTCTTGCGGTTGGTTCTGCGATTGCGCAGCCTGAACGGCGGCGACTTCCGAGCCGACATAACGCGGTAGGAAGATGTGGAAGCTCGTCCCCTCGCCGACCGTGCTTTCTGGATACACATAGCCGCCGGTCTGCTTGATCGTGCCATAGACGGTCGCCAAGCCCAGCCCGGTGCCTTTGCCGACATCCTTGGTGGTAAAAAACGGCTCGAAAATCTTCTCCATGATCTCCGGCTCGATACCGGTGCCCGTGTCAGTCACTGAGACGAGCACATAGTCCGCCGCTTCCAGCCCCTTGAAGTTGAAGGTCGCGCATTCCTCTCGCATCACGTTGCGCGTGGTCATAGTCAGTTTGCCGCCTTCGGGCATCGCATCGCGCGCATTGACGGCGAGGTTGATCAGCACATTCTCAAGCTGCGTCAAGTCGGCCATCACCGGCCACACATCGCCAGCGATATCGACATCCAGCTTCACCGTTTCGCCGACGAGGCGGTCAACGGTCATGGAGAGGTCGGAGAGCACGTCATCCATGTGCATAACCTGCGGGCGCAGCGTCTGTTTACGCGAGAAGGCAAGCAGATGACGCACCAAGGCAGCTGCACGATTGCAGTTTTGGCGGATCGGCGAGATGTAACGATAGCTTGGGTCGGACGGCGGATGGTTGAGCATCAGCAGATCGACATTGCCCATGATCGCCTGAAGCATATTGTTAAAATCATGCGCAACGCCGCCCGCAAGCTGGCCAAAAGCCATCATTTTTTGCGTCTGCGCGAATTGCTGCTCAAGCGCCTTTTGCTCGGTCGTGTCGATCAGGAACACCAGCGCCTCAGTGTCGGCACCATCGCCAACGGCAGACACAAACAGCTGCGCTGAGATTTGATGGCCAAGGTCTGGCATGCCGGGTTGCTCGGATTTCTCCGGCGCCTTGCCGATCACCACATCGACCGGCCGCATACGCCCGCGCTGGGCCGCGGCATCGTTGAGCGCGCGCTGCACGGCGTCGCGCGCTTCATCGGAGAATAGGTCTACGAGCTTGGCGGCGCTTGGCGAGGCCTCATCATGGGCTGACAGAGAGGCGCCATCGGAGGCTTCTTCGGGGAAGAGGCTGGCAAAGGGTGCGTTCATCTGCACCAACGCGCCGTCGCTGTTGACCACGGCAATCGCAATCGGTGCGTTGTTGAAGAAACGGGCAAATTTCACCTCAGCGGCCCGCACACTTTCATCCACATCGAACCCGCTGGACCGGTTGATGACCAAGGTGCGCGAAGCGCGCGGCGATCCATCCACCGAGATCGGCACGCGGTGGTGAATACGCACCGGCAGGCGCGCGCCGTCGCGGCGCACCAGATCAACATCGACGATGGTCGCCAAACCATCGAAATCCGTCGTGGTCGGCGCCGCCGCCAACAGCGCCGCGCCATCTCCGGCCAGAAGCTCGTTCAGCGTCAGGCCGGTTTGGTCGATCATCGCAAGATCATAACCAAGCCAGGCCGCCAGCGTGGCATTCATATAGTTGATGGTGCCTTCCGGATCAGAGGAGAAAAATCCGGCGGGCGCATGGTCCAGATAATCCACAGCCTGCTGCAGATCCTGGAAAACTTGCTCCTGGCGAGCACGCTCGTCGGTGACATCAGCGATCCGCCAGACCACGCCATAGGGCGTCTCCGTGTTGGCGACGTCAGCCGCTGCCACACCATCTTCCGGCAAGGGTCGGGCGGTCACATGATACCAGCGCGGCGCGCCCTGCCCGCCTGCACCGCGTGCAAGCCGTACATCGGCCTCACCGACTTTTCCTTCGGCCACGGTGCGCAAAAGCTGAAACATCGTGTCGGCGGCGTCTGCCTCGGTTCCAAACACACGGTCCGGCAAACGGATCATCTGCGGGTCATCAACACCGGTGAGCGCACCATAGGCGCCGTTGGCGTAGACGATCTGGCCTTGTGAGTTGGTGGAAAGGACGCCTTGCACGTCCTCATCCATAAACTGATCAGCCCAACTGGATGGCGGCGCGCGCCCGGCAATCTGCAAAAAGCCGAGCACCAGCGCCAACAAGGCCGCAATTCCGAGCGCGGCAAAACCGCCAAGCACGATCAGAAGCGCCGTCGGATTGGCGCCAAAATCGGAAAACCCAAGGAAAAACAACAGCGCCAGCATGCCGACCAGCGTGACGGCAACCAACCACTGGTGCGGTCGGCTGCGCGAGGAACGCGGCGCATCAGCATTGCGCAGGTCAATGAGTGGCTGGGTCACAGAACGGTGGGCACCATGGCGACGGGACGGAAACAGGCTTTACCAAACACAACGATTCGGCCAGCCCAAACTACCGCGCCGCGCCGGGCTTCGGCCAGCACGGTGGCGTCGAAGCGCCGGTAAAGGCTGTTGGATGGGACAATTAGAGGCGCGCCGAGCGTTTCTCGCGCATGCGCATGACAAAGCCGATGACCTTCGCCACCGCTTCAAAATGCTCAGCCGGAATTGACTGATCGACTTCCACGCTTGCATGCAGTGCGCGGGCAAGCGGTGGATTCTCAACAATCGTGACCTCGTGTTCGCGCGCGACTTGGCGGATTGAAAGCGCCAACGCATCGACACCCTTGGCAACGCAGAGCGGCGCATTCATGCCGCTCTCATACTTCAGCGCCACGGCAAAATGGGTCGGGTTTGTGACCACCACCGTCGCGTCCGGCACGGCGGCCATCATGCGTTTGCGTGAACGCTCCATGCGCACCTGACGCAGCTTGGCTTTGACGGTCGGATCGCCTTCTTGCTGCTTGTACTCGTCGCGGACCTCTTTGACGGTCATTTTCTGGCGCTCGAACCAGCGGTGACGTTGGTAGAGATAGTCGGCAACACCGATCACGATCATCACGGCGGCACTGGCGAGCAAAAGCGCCACCGCCAACTCCAGGACAGCCGGTAAAAACTGCGTCAGATCGGTGAATAGGATGGCATCAAGCTCGTCCTGCCTTGGCAGCAAGATCAGCACCATCAGCACGCTGATGAGGCAGACCTTCAGCAAGCCTTTGACGAAATTCATCAGGCTTTCGCTGGAAAACAGCCGCTTGAACCCAGCGACCGGAGAGATCTTGGAGAGCTTCGGCGTGATCGGCTCGATGGAAAGCACCGGGCGATGCTGCACCACATTGCCGAGCACCGCCATCGCCATCAGAAACAGAAACGGCACGGCCACAGACAGCGCGATCGCCGGACCAAGCGCGCCGGTCAGATCAACAATGGCGCCACCATCGACCGGGATGAGCGCTGCCTGCTGCATCATATTGGCGAACATCGGCGAGAGGTTCGCCATCGCTGGCCCGATCATCAAGCCAACAACCAACGTGCCTCCGAGCAGAACGAAAGCCGAGGACAGTTCTTGAGATTTGGGAACGTCGCCCTTCTGATGGGCGTCTTCTAAGCGTTTTTGGGAGGGGTCCTCAGTCTTTTCTGACTGGTCGGCTTCTTCCGACATTAGGCCTCCTGCGGCCTGCTGATGCTAGCCCTCAGGAGGGAAAGAGCACCATCATGACCTCGCGCACATGGTCGATGTAGAGCGCCATCAGTGCACTCAACATCGCCGCTAAAAGAATGAACCCGCCGAGAATGTTCACCGGCATGGCAATCATGAATATCTGCAATTGCGGCATCAGCCGCGATAGGATGCCGAGACCTAGATAGAAGATCAGCCCGAACACCATGAATGGCGCCGAAATCTGGATCGCGACCTCGAAGGCCTTTGCCATGCTCATCAAGGCGTACTGGGTGAAGTCGCCAATCGGCACGACGCTGCCGACCGAAAACACATCGTAGCTGCGCACAATCCCGGCAAGCGCCAGATGATGCAAATCCGACAGGAATATCAGCGTGATGCCGAGCAGCCCGAGGAAGTTGCCGAGCAACACGCCCTGCGTGCCCTGTGACGGATCGACGTTGAGCGCAAAACCCAGACCCATTTGGAAGGCGATTGTCGTTCCGGCGACCTGCATTACCGACAGCACGAAACGCACTGCAAGGCCCAATGCCAAACCGATCAAGATTTCCCAGATTATGAGGCCGAATACCTCCACCGCGCTTTGCGGTACGTCGGGCAGAACCCCCGATACGGTTGGGTAAACGACCAGCAGCGTTGCCAAAGCTAACACGAGCCGCACGCGCACCGGAACCGTTTGCTCGCCGATGCCGGGCATCAGCAGAAACAGCGTGCCAAGCCGCGCGAACAAAAGCAGCGCGAGCCATGCAAGTTCCGGCAGGAGCGATATGTCCAAGGACGGTGCCCATCATCGTTGCAGATCCGGCCACCGCGCTGGCCTTAACCGGCAATGATTCGTTCAGCCACGCGGTTCATGTAGCCTGCCATGAGGCTGCCCATGAACGGAAGCGTGAGCATGAAGGTCACGAAAATCGCCATGATCTTCGGCACGAACACCAGCGTCATTTCTTGGATTTGCGTCAGCGCCTGGATAAGTCCGATGGCAACACCCACGCCAAGACCGACAATCATCATCGGACCGCAGACATAAATCAGGGTCACGACACCATCGCGGGCAACGTCGAGAACTTCAGGTCCGGTCATGGAAAAATCCTAGAAAAAGAAACGGAGAAACAGCCCTAAATCGGCATTCGTAGAATTTCTTGATAGGCTTGGATCACGCGGTCACGCACCGTCACGACCGTCTCCAACAGCACCTCGGTCTCGGCAACGGCCGTCACAACATCGACCACGTCGGCGCGGCCTTGAACCAGATCCATGCCTGCGGCCTCAAAGGCCTGGCCTTCATTGACCAAATTGGTGGCTTGCTGCTCGATCAGCGCCCCAAAGCCCTCGGCGGCATCCGAAGCGGCCGGCTGCGTGCCGCCTTGGCCATTGCCGGACAGCGCCTGCGCGGCCTGCGCATAAGCCTGAATGGCCTGATTGGTTGGGATGCTGGTCATGCTGGCCTACTTTCCTAAGCGCGCAAAATATCAAGCGTGCGCGAGATCATCTGGCGCGTTGATTGCACGACGTTGAGGTTGGCCTCATAGGACCGCTGGGCGTTGCGCATATCCATCGCTTCGACCAGCCGGTTGACGTTCGGCATGGCCACATAGCCCTCATCATTGGCCGCCGGGTGGCTTGGGTCGTAGCGCAGGCGGAACTCGCCGCGATCAGGGCGCACTGGACCGAGCTCGACGGTCCGTGAATCGGTCTCCCGGTCGAGCGCGGCCCGAAACGTTGGGATTTGCCGCCGGTAAGGGTCGCCTTCCGGCGTCTGCGCGGTGGAATCGGCATTGGCGATGTTTTCCGCGATGATGCGCATCCGCCCGGATTGGGCTTGCAGGCCCGAGGCCGCCGTCACCAAGCTTTTTAGGAAGTCCATGCGTTTATCCTTCCGTTAGAGGCTAGCGGCGACCCACGGCCGTGCGCAGCATGCCAAGGGATTTCTGGTAGAGCGTCGCCACCGTTTGGTAGTCGAGCTGGTTGGCGGTCATTTTCATGACCTCTTCTTCCAAGACGACCGAGTTGCCTTCCGGCGTCACCTCGAATGTCGGCTGACGGTCATTTTTAAAGCCCGTCGTATCGGCAACGGCGCGCCCGGCAATATGCTTGGCGTCGGTGCGTACCGGCGCCGTCGCCATGGGACGAGCAACTGAAAACTGTGTCTCGTGGTCCACCCGTTGGAGATCGCGCGCCGCGTAGCCTGGCGTGTCGGCGTTGGCGATGTTCTCAGCCAACACCGACTGGCGCGCCGAATGCCATTGCATCTGCGTGCGCAAGGCTGAAAAGAAGGGCAGATCACGAAGCATCGAGCCGAAGCCACCAGCGGTTTATGGTTAACGGGACGTATCAATCTGGGCAGAATGTGCCGCCTTGACGGTTAACAAGCTGTTAATGCTCAACCGCTGATTTCGCTGACCCCTTGGAATACCTTAGGAATTCCCGGCAACTAGTTGGGGGCTTGGGCACCGGCGATAGCGACAAGCCTTGCCCAATTCGGTACTCTTGCTCACCAAGTGTGCCGAATCGCGACAGCTGGCCAAACCTAGCGAGCGAACGGCTTGATCGACGGACCCAGTCCCAGCCTCGCAAACAGACGAGGCGTCTTGGAGCCTGCGTCGCGCGTTGGAGGGGTGAGTTGTGTTCGAAGAACAGTTAGGGGAAACCGGCGGCACCATCGCCCAATTCGGGCTGTCGCTGGTCGTCGTCGTTGCCCTGATCTTCCTGGTGGCCTGGGTGGTGAAACGCTTCGGTGGCTCGCGCTTTGGCGGCCATCATGGCGATGAAGCCGAGCTGCAGGTTGTATCGACACTCGCCATCGACCCCAAACGCAAGCTGGTTTTGGTCCGCCACGGCAAATTGGAACACTTGCTCTTGATTGGCGGCGGATCGGACGCGGTGATTGAACGCTCCATGGTTGGCGGTATCCCGCTCGCCGCCCGCATGCAGGCAAGCAAGGCGCAGGAAAAGCAGGACGAAGAGACCTATTCGCGCCCGGCTGATCGCTTTCGCACGTCCAACCGGTTCTCATCCGCGCTCCTAAGGAGCAAGGCCGCCGAAGAAACGAGCGAGCGTCCGACAACGCGTTCACGCACCAGCGAAACGCCTCAATCCGACGACGCTCAAAAAGCCACCGTGGCCGCGACCGCTGGCACAGCAGCAGCCACCGCCGCCGTTGCCGCCGCGAGCACCAGGCCAGCGGCACCTGCGCCAACCACACCTGGGCCCACGACCAGCAGCAGCGCCAAGGCTAACGAGCCCAAGCCGCTTGTCACGGAAATAGCCAAAGCCAAGCCAGCTGAACCCACACCTTCGGCAGCGGACGATGAACGCGCCGCCATCGATCGATCGCTGGATGAGGCCTTATCGGCATCGCTGCTCGATGACCTGCCCCCGCCTGCAGCCCCTGCGGTCGAACCGACCAAACCGGACCCATTAGCTCCAAAAACGCCGGCCAAAGACGCTGCACCCCCAACTAAACCCGTCCCAGCCGAACCGAGCTCGACTGTGGACGATCTCAGCCTTGAACGGGAGTTGGAGGCTGCGCTTGAGCTCGACGCATTTGAACGCACGCCATCGCAAAGCGGTTCAGCCGACGCGCCGATTGACCTTCCGCCGCTCGACGATTTGCCGGACTTGCCCGACCTATCGACACTCACCGGCAATGGCGATGAGGCAACCTCTGAGCCCAAGGATGCCGACAAGAAACCAGACGAACCGGCCATCGAAGACACCAAAAGCGAGGACAAGCCCGATCCGCTGAAGCTTTCCAGCGTTCGTGAGGCCACCCCCGCAACCTCACCAGCCCCTACCGAGGAACCACAATCGGCGGATCAAGATGGCAAATCTGAAGACCAGCCCGCCGAAGAAACGCCGCCGGCACCCGATATCCCGGTGGCGCTGTCCGGCCGCGACGACCCTCCGATCCCGGTGGCCATTCCAAGCCGTGGGCCGGCCGCCAACGCAACGACGCTTGCCAAGGCCGATGAAGACAAAAAATCGGAGACGCCAGAGACCAGTGGCGATGACGTGGTCGATATCTCATCCATGTTGCAGCCGTCTGGCGGTGGCAAAGCGGACGGCGAACCCAAAGGCGACAAGTCCGACGATCTTGACGATGAGATGCGCCGCCTTCTTGGAGAAATCGCCGGAGATCCGGAGCAGAAGTGAGCGGTCTGGTCCGCAACAGGAACGGTGATCAAGGCCCGCGCGTACCGGCCAACCAATCGCGCCTACTGAGCCGTCGATCGATCTGGTGGGGCTTGGCACTGCTGCCAGTCGCGCTGGCTTCACTCGTCGCCATGGTCCCCGAGAGCCTGGCGCAGGACATCTCAATTTCGCTAGGCGATGATATCGGCGTCACTGAACGCGCCGTTCAGATCATCCTTCTCATAACCATCCTGTCGCTGGCGCCCTCAATCCTAGTGATGGTGACGTCGTTCACGCGCATCGTTGTCGTTCTGTCGCTGCTGCGCACGGCCATCGGCCTGCAAACCGCGCCACCTAACACCGTGATCATCTCACTGGCGTTGTTCCTGACGGCCTTCATCATGGCGCCCACCTTTCAGGAGGCCTATGATGCTGGCATTCAGCCACTGATCGATGAAACAATCGATCTTGATCAGGCCTTTGAGCGCGCCTCTGAACCCTTTCACGTGTTCATGCGGGCGCATGTGCGGGAAAACGATCTGCGGCTTTTCCTCGATCTGTCACAGACACCAACGCCGGAAGGTCCAGAGGCCATTCCGCTGACGGTGCTGGTCCCGGCCTTCATGATCTCCGAGTTACGTCGGGCGTTCGAGATCGGCTTTTTGCTGTTCGTGCCGTTCATCATCATCGATCTGGTGGTCGCATCGGTGCTGATGTCGATGGGTATGATGATGCTGCCGCCGGTGATCATCTCGCTACCGTTCAAGCTGATCTTTTTCGTGCTCGTTGACGGCTGGAACCTCGTCGCTGGCTCTCTGGTGCAAAGTTACGGGCCGCCGCCGGGCTTATAGCCAGGATGAATCCGTCCATATTCACAGAGTTAAGCGCCTGGCGAAGCGATCGGTGTGGTTTGCGAAGAAAAGGTTGAGCGGTAGTCGGCGAGGAACCGGTTCAGTGTGTTGAGCCCTGCGATCCCTCGGGCCACATCGCGAAACGCGCTGCCCTGGGTTTCGATAGGTGCGGTCACGACATCGAACGCGCTGGCATAAATGCCTTCCGACATCTTGCCATCAAAACGCGCGCGCAAACGCTCCAGCGCATACTCATCATTGGCAAAGCTGAATGCGATTGAGGCGCGCAGCACCTGTTGCATTTCGTCCTCATCAAGCGGCACACGATCGCGCCACCGATCGGCAAGCGACCGCTCCAAGACTTCGCCAGCTTCGGCCCAGCGCTCCGCATTCCATAGGACGTCAGCGCGCACCGCATCGATATCGTTGCCATCCAGGCTACGCAGCATTTCCAAAGCCAGCTCGTGGCGGCCAAGTTCAGAAAGCGCGCGGGCCTCGATAACGCGACGGCCGCGCTCAATGGATTGAGGCGCCTGCGACACTCGCGAGCGCTGCAAAACGGCCACCGCCTCGGACGGGCGATAATCCATCAGATAGATTAGTGCCAAATCGGCGGCAATCTGCGCCTTTGCCGTTCCGGTCAAACGGTTATCGACCTGATGCAGCAAAAGATCGGCAGCCTGATCGAGCAGGTCAATGCTAACCAACCGGTCCGTGAGGCGTCGCACCAGCTCATCTCCGCGCCGGCCGATCGGCGTTAATTCTCGAAAATCGTAGAACAGGCTCAAAGCATCGATGGCCGGCATTTGATCCGCCTCGCCATTCAAATAGAGGTCAACAAAGATCGCCTGCATATCGTCAGATACATCGTTGGCCTCGGGATGATTAGGCTGGGCGATTAAGATGCCCTTCAGGGCCGTCAGCGCATCGCTGTAACGCCCTTGCTCCACATAGAGCTCCCCTAGGAACCGACGCGTGCGCACCTCGGTATCATCGCCGCGCCAGGCAACCGCCAGGTTCTCAAGCTGATCCAAGCCCTCGGTAAGCGTCAGCTCATCGTTGAGAACGCGCGTTTCAATGCCAAGCAGGGTCGCTTGGGCGCCTAGCGGGCCTTCATTCTCTGCACGAATTTTGTCGAAAACCTCCAACGCCTCTTCCATGCGGCCTTTAGCAAGCGCGACCTGCCCCTGTAACAAGGCCAAACGATCTTCCTTCGGGCTGCCCATCAACCGCGTCGGGTCGATCTGCGATAGGCGCTCGGTTGCCAAATCAATAGCTTGCACGTTCAACGCCGCCTCAACGCCATCAAGGCGGGCTTGCGCAACGAGGCCAGACGGATAGCCGTCAAAAAGCGCTGCGACATCGTCGTAGGCGGCATTCACCGCCGGCCAGTCGCGCAGTGACGCGTTGGCAAGCAAGCCCCAAAAGCCGGCATCGGCAACGCCATCCATCACGTGAGAGTCGATAATGTCCCGCGCCTCATCGCTGCGCCCGGCTAGGGTCAAGGCGGCCGCACGCACCATCAGATAGGCTTCGTCATGCTCAAGCGCGGAAGCTTCAGAAACGACGATATCGAGAATGCCATTGGCTTCCTGTCCAAGATCGAACGCCAAGAGAAAGCGCGCAAAGGCCATGAGCCTTTCAATCCGTACGGCGCCTTCGGCAGCCGCGACGGATTCTTGGAAGTCCTCATAGCGATCGCGAAATCCCGATGCACCCTCTCCGGCATAGGCGCGCAGGTCAAAGTAGCCCGGTCGCTCATCGGGCGAAAAACCAAAGGAGCCGAGCGACAAGCCAACCTCGGACAGCGTCAGGCCCTGTTCGCGGGTGATCACCACCCGGTTTGGCTCAACGTCCAAGGCCAGCGCATCGGTCTTTGGACGAACAATCAAACCCTGCGCCGATGGAAGTATCTCGAATTCCACCAGTTCCTGCCGCGCCAACGCACCTTGCGACGGCGCCAGCATCGGAACGACCAGCAGTTCATCGCCGACATGGGGATGCATGATCCGGCGCATCCGGCCAAACCCGTCACCCAAGACTTCGGCAAACGCTTTACCGTCAGGCAACGTGCCTCGACCGACATCAAGCCCCTGCGGCGGTTCCACGATGGAAGGCCCGAGCACCACGATCCAGCGATTGCCGGACGGCACCATCGAAACGAGCGCACTGTCGCGCATCTCAAGATGAATGAGATTGAGATCGTTCACGCGAACCGGACGAATGGACCGCACCAGATCGTTGAGTTCCAGCCGCATCGCCCGCAAATCAAACGGGATCGGGTTTTCAAAAACCAAGGTGACAAATGACTCGCGGCGGAACGCGGCGGCAGGCGTCGGCTGCGAGAACGGAAAAAGCAGCCGCGTCTCATCACCTTCCATGCGTACTTCAACCCGAACAATGTTGGGATCGACGGCTTCTTCCATGGCTTCGCCGACCTCTGGCGCACGTCCACCCTGCAGTGCCCGGGCCGTTACCACATCCGGCCGCTGCGCCAGTATTTCCAGATCTTCTTCAGTGATTGCCGGTGAGCCATCAGCAAGCAGCGGGACGTCTGCCGAAGGATCGGGTTCGCCGCCAGCCAAACCGCCCTCGCCAATCGGCGCTGTATCATCGGCCATGTCGGTTTCAGGCTCCGGAACGATGGGCGTGAGGCCACTCGGATTCAAAGGCCGCGCCACGTCGATGATCTGCGCATCCTCTTCCGGCTCGATGACCTCGTCGGTTCGCGCGCCGACTGTCGAAAACCTGGTGGTTTCGTCCGTTACGCCATCAATCGCAGGCGAAAGCGTCGCCATCACACGGTCGAGTTCTTCCTGATCGATGCCGTCTATATCGAGCGGCGTTTCACGCTCCAAATCCACCACAAAGCGCTGATCATCCTCAAACCATCGAAGACCAGAACCTGGCGTCACCTCCATGGTGATCGACAGGCTGGCGCCGTCGCGGTCGTAGTCGAGATTCACCAATTCTGATGGCTGATCGACAAACGCCTGCGACAGATCGATGGGAACATCATAATCGAACTCCATCGTGAGTTCCGGGCCTGACTGGGCCACAGCGACATTGAAGGGAACGTTCCAGTTGAATGCGTAGCGCGTGAAGGTCGGCGCCGCGCCAATACGCAACGTCACCTCCGGTTCCAGCTCACCCAGCAATCGACGGCGTTCGGCTTCGGCGGCTTCGCGAGCCGCCTGTTCGGCGCGCTCAGCGAGCCGTGTGACGACCTCTTCTGGCAGGGGTGGCGGAAAACCCTGCCACGTCGTCGGCAGGAAATCGATGAACAGCGTCTCGCCGGCTTCCATCGTGTTGATCCGTACCGCGCGCGACAGACCGAAACGAAGTGCGCGACCGTCGGGGTCGCGGCGCGCGATGGTAACAAAATCGGACAGCACGCGCATCGAATCGCGGATATCGGTGTCGACCGCCTCTTCAAAAACGATCCGCAGCACACCGTTTTCGGCATCAAGCTCATAAGGTGGCAGGTCAAGGCGGTCGCGGAACCGCAGGGTCAGCCGCCCGAAATCGCGCTCGCGTTCGGCAATCGCGACGGCCTCCAGCGACTGCGCGGCAACAGGCTCTGAATGCGCGGCCGTCAGGGCGAGCAGAACCGCTCCCAAAAGACCATGAAACAGGGTCGATCGAGGCGAGAATGGATCACGCAGAAAGGCAGGCAGGGACAACAACTTTTGGACCACCAGACTCCTTGTCTGGCGACCTTAGATTCCACGCCTTAAGAACCGCTTACTACGCGCCTATTGGATAGGCACGCCTTCAATGCGCGGCAGTTCATTGTTGATCGAGTTGGTTTCGACCGGCGCCTGCATTGGCGAACCTGCCAAGGCGATGGTCAAACGGCGCGCGGATTCCGGCGTCATTTCGCCAAGAATATCGGCCATTTTGCGTGGGTTCATGGCGGTGGCGACTTCGACAAGGATCGGCAGGTCGAGAAGGTCGAAAATCGCGGCGGCATCCTTGGCGCGCATTGCCGAATAGACTTGAACGAGGCGAGCAATCTCCTGGCTTTCGCGCTCATCTTCAGCGTCAGCGACCGCGCTCACCCGTGCTTCAAGGGCTTCCAGTTCGGCCAAGCGTTCCTCAAGACGGCGCTCGGCGGCGGCAAGCAACTGTTCGCGCACCCGCAAATCCTGCTCGCGCTCTTCCATCAAGACACGCCGTTCGCCGAGCCGGTCCAGCAAAGCGTCGCGCGACGTTTCGATCTGCAAATCCTCAACGTTCACACCTTGTGCATCCTGCGCGTCCTGCGCCGCTTCAGCAGCAGCGCGCAAAGCGGCTGCCGACTCCGAAATCTGGTCTCCAGTCGACTCAGCCTCTGGCTCCTCCTGCGCGACCGCCACGTCCACACCGGTGACCGTGTTGCCAGGACCGGCAATAAGGTTGAAACCTTTCATGCCAAGCAGCATCAACGACGTCAGGATGACAACCGGGAGCAGGCGGATCGAGCGCATGGCTTAACTCCTATCCATGGCCCCTAGGAGGCCACCCGTTGGAGACGGTCTTGCAGAGCGCGCGCGGCATCATCTAGGCGCTGGCTAGGGCTTGGCGCGGCCGGCGCAGATTGAGTAGCCGGCCCGGCCTGCGCTGCAGGCGCGCGGTTGGCGGCGGGCTGGATCGGTCGTGGTGAGGCGGCTGGCGCCTTGGCCTCACCAACAGGCAACCCAGCCATTTTGCCAAGACGTTCCACCACGGCACCGGCCGAGTTCAGTTTCGTTGAAAGCTCTTCGGACACCTGATTGGCCTGATGCAGGCGCTGGCCAAGCGTCTGATCGCATTGCGCCGATGTTGTGCGCAGGCCCTGAATGGCTCGCTCAGCAATCTCGGTGGCTGTCAGCAGTTCAGCGATCGTGGCGCGCAGGCCCTCTTCATCGGCTCGTAGACGTTTCAACCGACTGTTGAGCAGGATGCAATAGCCGATGGTGATCACCAGGAGGATGGCCACAAGACCTTCGATCACAAGGCTCAAAGGAAGGTTCAACATCACGACTCCATCGGGTTGGGTTGCTCGGCATGTTCAAACGAGGCGAGCGTTGTTTTTGGCTTGCGCAGATTGCGGGTCACGCGAACCGCAACATTGCGATCTCGCTGCCCCAATTGGCCTTCGGTCAGAACCGTCTCACCGCATTTCAGATAAATCGGATCAGTGGGCGCTGTTTCAAACATCAAGGTCTGCCCTTCTTTGAAGTCCATGACCTTGGAAAGCGGCATCATCTCTTCGTAGATGACGGCATCGACACCGATCTTGGCCGAGTAGATTTCGGTGGCCAAATGGCCTTCCCAAATCGAGTCGCGACCGAATTTTTCCCCCATGAACATCTGCAGGAGAAGTTCACGGATCGGCTCGATCGTGGCGTACGGAATCAGCAGCTCAACCTTGCCGCCGCGATCCTCCATATCGACGCGCATCTCAACCAGGATCGCCGCATTGGCGGGCCGGCAGATGGTTGCAAAACGCGGATTGGTCTCCAGTCGATCAACGTTGAACGTGACCTTGGAAAGCGGCGCAAAGGCCGCCTCGGCATCATTGATCAACACCTCGACCATGCGGCGGACAAGGTTCATCTCGATGGTCGTATAAGGACGCCCCTCGACGCGCATCGACGACGAGGAACGACGACCGCCCAGGAGCACATCAATGACCGAGTAGATCAGGCTGGAATCAACCGTGATCAGACCAAAATTGTCCCATTCTTCGGCTTTGAAAACCGAGAGAATGGCCGGCAAGGGAATGGAGTTGAGATAATCGCCAAAACGCACCGAGGTGATACCATCCAGCGAAACTTCGACGTTGTCGGAGGTAAAGTTGCGCAGGCTTGTGGTGGTCAATCGCACCAACCGATCGAAGATGATCTCCAACATCGGCAGGCGTTCATAGGAAACCAGCGCGGAGTTGATGATCGCGCGAACACCGGACGTCTCACCGTCATGGCCTTGCTCAGCATTGAAGCCAAGCAGATTGTCGATCTCATCCTGGCTTAAAACACGGTCGGCGCCCTTTTGCTGGGATTCAGAGTCTTCTTCATCCTCGTCATCCAACATCGCCGCCCATTGGGCCGCCATGTCGTCGGCGTCGTCCTCATCGTCCCAATCGTCTTCTTCGGCCATCATAATGGGCTCCTATTGAACGATGATTTCGCGGAAAAGAACGGCATCGACCTCGGCAGGAAAGATCGCGAGGTTTATGCGCCGCTGAAGCTCATGCTTCAGGCGAAACAGGCCTGCTGATCCTTCCAGGTCGGACACCCGCAATTCGCGCAAGTAAGTTTGAAAAACATCGAGAATGCGCGGCAAATTTGGCTCGATGACACCAGCGATTTCTTCATTGCTGATTTCCAACGCAACGATCAGGCGAAGATATTGCGCGCGCTGCTCAGCATTGGCGAGGTTCACCGTGATTTCCGGCAAGTCGTAATAGAACTTCGGCGCCTGCGCCTGCTCAAGGGCAACCTCTTCAGGCGAGGACCCGCCGACCCATCCGAGCATGAATGCCGCACCGGCCCCGCCGCCAAGAAGCATGACCACAGCGCCACCGCCGATGATCATCAGCATCTTTTTGGAGAGCTTTCGCTTGCCGCCCCCTTCCTGAGACTCCTCACCCTCCGCAGCCGCGTCGGCCTCCATATCATCGGGTGTTACGTCTGCATTCGCCATGGACTACGCCCTATCGAATTTTCTCACGCATTAACCAATGAGCGCGGTTGGTTAACGAAGTGTTGACGACCCGGTCAGAATTGCCGGGCGAGAACCGGTAGCAGGCGGCAACATCACGCCATCAACGGCGTGATGCAAAGGCAAAAATTCGATAAACAATTGATTTTTATGGTTTTTCAAAACTGGCACGGCTCCTGCATAGGGTAACGCATCGTTCACCATGTTGCCCGCTGGGGAGCTCGGCATTGTGGCCAGAACGAGACCCACATCGCCGGTCTTTGGCGGCGTGTTTTAACGATTCAAGGAGAGGAATCGCACGTCATGATGAACGCACAGCTTGTCGCACTGTCCCGCGAGGTCGCCCTGCGCCGCGAACTGGATGTCATCGCCAACAATCTGGCCAACATGAACACCACCGCCTTCCAGGCTGAACGTGTGGCCTTTGAAGATTATCTCATGCCGCGCGCCGAAGCCTCCGCCTTCCAGAACCGCGACCATGATGTGGCATTTGTTCAAGATTGGGCGACCTACCGTGATTTGGAACCCGGCGCTCGTGAGGTCACCGGCAATGAACTGGACGTGGCGCTTTCGCCGGGCGGCTTTCTGACGGTCGAGACACCGCAGGGCGTTCGTTACACCCGCGATGGCTCCCTGCAAATCAACGACCAGGGTCAGTTGGTTACCCAGCGCGGGCATCCCGTCATCTCACTCGGTGGGACGCCGATCCTCTTCACCCCTGCCGACAGCGACATCACTATCACCGGCACAGGCGAGGTAACCACCAACAATGGTGCTCGTGGCACGCTGCAGCTGGTGTCCTTCCCCAACGAACAGGCGCTGGAAAAGCTCGGATCCAATCTATATGCGGCGGACGAAGAGCCAAACCCGGATCCTACCGTCCGCCTCACGCAGGGCGTGCTGGAGACATCCAACGTGCAGCCGGTGCGGGAAATGTCCCGTCTGGTTGAAGTCCAACGGGCCTATGAAATGCAATCGAACATGCTTCGCCAATCCGATCAGATGCGTCAGGAGGCCATTCGCCTCCTTGGCCGCCTGAGCTAACGCTTCCAGGAGATCGATCCCATGCAAGCGCTTTATATCGCATCCACCGGCATGATGGCCCAAGAGACGAACGTCGAGGTCATCTCCAACAACATCGCTAACATGCGCACCGCGGGCTTCAAGAAGCAGCGCGCTGAGTTCCAGGACCTGCTCTATCAGAACCTACGCCGTGTCGGCGCCGAGACATCCGAGCAAGGCACGCTGGTGCCATCCGGGGTCCAGATTGGCTCAGGTGTCATGACGGCGGCGACACCGCGCATCATGAGCCAAGGGTCTATCCAACCGACCGACAAAGAGTTGGATATGGCGATCTCCGGCGACGGTTTTTTCCAGATCCAATTGCCTGATGGTGGAACAGCTTACACCCGCGCAGGCACTTTCGAGCGCGACGCGAATGGCACGATGGTCACAGCCGACGGGTTTACCGTAGAGCCTGGCATCACCATCCCGGACAACGCACGCGGCCTTGCCATCGGCATCGATGGAACGGTGACCGCGATCCTTGGCACCGGTGGCACAGCAACCAACATTGGCCAGATCGAACTTGCCCGCTTCATCAACCAAAGCGGTTTGCAAGCGATCGGCGACAATCTGTTCATGGAAACGGCCTCCAGCGGCGCCCCAGTCACCGGCAATCCAGGTGAAGAAGGCTTTGGCTCGGTTCGGCAGGGTTACATCGAACTCGCCAACGTGAACTCAGTCACTGAAATCTCCGATCTCATCGCCGCGCAACGCGCCTATGAGATGAACGCCCGTGTGGTCCGCGCAGCCGATGAAATGCTGTCCAACACCTCGCAGATGATGCGCTAAGGGGGCGTTGAACCATGATCACCCGTTTGCTTCTTGCCTTGCTTTTCTTCTTCGTGGCCGCCCCTTTTTCCGCAGCCCAATCCACCATCGAAACGCGCCTCGCCGACCAATTCGATACACCTCTGCCGCTGCTTCGCCCGCAGGTCATCGTGACATCGGATTTGGTGACGCTGGGCGACCTATTTGACCATGCTGGCATGCATGCTGAAACACCGGTTTTTCGGGCGCCTGCGCCAGGAACACGCGGGCGAGTGCCAGCCCACACTGTGCTCGACGCAGCGCGTCAAGCTGGTCTCGACCTGGTCGATTTGGCTGGGCTCACTGAGATCACCGTGGAACGCGCCGGCATTCGCCTCCACGCGGTGGACTTTGAACAGCTTCTCGAAGAGGCACTGCAAACGCGCCTGATCGATCAACGCGGTGAAAATGCCGGACGCTATGCCATTACGCTTGCATCAAACCCATCGCCGACAACGCTGCCAGCAGAGATTGCCGGCCGTTTGCGTGTTGATTTGCTGGCGGCGCCATCCGGTCGGTCCGAGCGGTTTTCGGCGGTCATCCGCACGCCCTCGGGTCAGGAAATCGCCCGCCTCTCCGGCCGCGCTGAACATCGGGTCATGATCCCGGTGCTTGGCCGTCCGATCGCCCGCGGTGACGTCGTGCGCGCCTCTGATTTGCGTCTTCAGGACGTGGCTTACAGCCGGACGGTTGGCACGCCGACGCTGATCGAGACTGCGGACATTATCGGTCAGGCTGCACGCCGGTCGCTTCGTGCGGGCGCACCAATCAACCCCGATGATCTCACAGAGCCGTTGATGGTTGAGCGCCAAGAACTCGTGACGTTGATTTATCGCCATGGCGCCCTGGCTCTGACGGTGCGTGCCCGCGCCATGGATGACGGCGCCGAAGGTCAGTCCATCGATGTGATGAACCTTCAGTCCAACCGCGTTGTTCGCGGCGTCGTGGCTGGCCATGGCCTCGTGCATGTTCTTGGCCCGATGCAAGACATCGCAGCCTCCACTCGGCTTACTCTTTCCAACGCTGACACGGCGGAGCGCATTCAATGACCTCGATTTCCAAATATCAGCGCCTGGCCGCCATCGTTCTGACGGGCGTCGCGCTTGCAGGCTGTTCAGCCGCCGACCGCGTCGCCAACATTGGTGAACAGCCAGCGCTTTCGGCCATTCAAAATCCAACGACTCAACCCGGCTATCGCCCGGTTTCCATGCCGATGCCTGAACCGGTGGTCGCAACCTACAGCCCCAACTCGCTCTGGCGTTCCGGTTCACGGGCCTTCTTCAACGATCAGCGCGCTTCCCGTGTTGGTGATCTGGTAACGGTGCGGGTCGAAATCACCGACAGCGCCCAAATCGCCAACCAAACCTCGCGGAACCGCACCGCGAACGAGGAACTGGGTGGTTCCGGTATTGTCGGTTACCAGCTTGAGCGGCTCTTGCCGCCTGGTCCAACCGCCGAAGTCATTGCCGATTTTGACACCAACTCATCCTCTGGCGGCCAAGGTTCAGTGAACCGCTCTGAAAGCTTGACCACGACCGTCGCTGCCGTCGTCACCCAGGTTCTGCCCAACGGCAACATGGTCATCGAGGGCCGCCAGGAAGTGCGGGTCAATTTCGAAGTGCGCGAGCTAATCGTCGCCGGTGTCGTGCGGCCGGAGGATATCGACGCTTCCAACACCATCGAATCGTCCAAGATCGCCGAAGCCCGCATTGCCTACGGTGGGCGCGGCCAGATCACCGACGTCCAACAACCGCGCTATGGGCAGCAGCTGTTCGATATCCTGATGCCCTTCTAACCAGATCGCGGTCGTCGCGCGGCCCCCAACCCGCGCGGCGACCTCACCTGGCACGTTCTCTCCCATCGATGCGTTGAAGCTCCCCAACATTCGACCCATCACAGCGCGTGCCAGACAAAAAAGGCGCGGCATCCAGAACAGATGCCGCGCCTTATTGATTCTGAAAAAGAACCCGATCAATCAGTCGTCGCGATACACCTTTTCGCGGCGCTCATGGGCTTCCTGCGCTTCCAGCGACAAGGTCGCAATAGGCCGAGCATCCAGCCGTTTCAGCGTGATCGGCTCGCCGGTCTCTTCGCAGTAACCGTAGGTGCCATCCTCGATCCTGCGCAAAGCAGCATCGATTTTGGAAATCAGCTTGCGTTGACGATCGCGCGCGCGCAGTTCGATCGAACGATCTGTCTCGGAGGATGCACGGTCGGTCAGGTCGGGATGATTGACCGTGTCATCCTGCATATGGGCCAGCGTATCACGCGCCTCTGCCAGGATTTCTTCTTTCCAAGCGATCAACTTTTTCCGGAAATAGTTGCGCTGGCGCTCGTTCATAAAGGGCTCATCCTCAGATGGCCGGTAGTCATCTTGTACGTCCAACATAACGCTCCCTCCGCCCAGATTCGGCCTGCCGCCAAGGTTCGAGTTTGGGCAGGCTATACGCCATAGCTTCGTGCGCCACAAGCAACGCCTTCGCGAGCGTTGTGTGAAGCCGATGTGAGGCTGTTAGCAAGTGGCGCGCGACAGAATTATGATGGCTGCAGAGATTGTTGGCGACGATTAGGCGTCGATGCCAAGCTTGGCCAACTCGACCCGCGCACGCAGTGCAATGTCATCGATGAGCGCTGCCAATTTCGGGTCTTCAGCCGCCTGTTTGGCGCGGATCAAGGAGAGAAGCGCGCCAACACGTTGCGGCGAAATCTGGCCTGCCAAAAGGTCAGCGCGCAACGCTTCCAACTGATCCAAGAGATCATGGCCATGGCGCACTGCGCGGCGTTCCCGGTCCTCTGCATTGTCCACAGATTGCAGCGCCAAGATCGCATCGAGACTCTGGACACCGGCAATGCCTGCCGAGGAAGACGCGGCAGAAGATGTCGCGCTTGAGCCCTGCGAAGGAACGACAAAACCACGAGCCGCTTCGCCGCTTTTGCGCGACTTGCCAACGCTTGCAGAAGATTTCGGTCCCTCGACCCGCATAGGCCCTCCAGCCCCTCGTTTGCCCACCCTTCTTGTCCTGCCATTTTGGTTAACCAAACCTTAAAAGCCCGGCAGAATTGGCCCAGCCACCGGCAAGGCGCGCCATGGTTCGACCATCTTGTAGCCGTGCTCTGGCCGCATTTTCATTCGCTTTCCATAACGAAATCAGAGACTTGATGAAGGCGTCGACTGTTGGCACGACACTTGTAAAGGATAGGACAAACCGCTGCCATTAGGAACCGCTCATGCGCGCCCACATCCTTTCCATCACGACACTCATCTTCGCCATTGCGCTGACAATTGCCCTTGCGATTCCCGCCGCCGCCACCTCGCGCATCAAGGATATTGCCGATTTCGAAGGTGTTCGGGAAAACCAGCTGGTGGGCTACGGCCTGGTGGTTGGCCTCAATGGAACCGGTGATACGCTGAACAACGCACCGTTCACGCGCCAGTCACTGCGCGCCATGTTGGAGCGGCTCGGCGTCAACACGCCGAGCGCTGAACTGCGCACCGCCAACGTCGCCGCCGTGATGGTGACGGCCAACCTTCCCGCGTTCGCAACGCAAGGTACACGCATCGACATCACGGTTTCGGCCCTGGGTGACGCGGACAGCCTTCAAGGCGGCACGCTTCTGGTGACCCCACTTTTGGGCGCCGACGGCGAGGTCTATGCCATTGGCCAGGGCCCGGTTGCGATTGCCGGGTTCGAAGCTCAAGGCGCCGCCGCATCCATCACGCGAGGCGTACCGACGACCGGACGGATCGCCAATGGCGCCTTGGTGGAACGCGAGGTTCATTTCGACCTTGCCAGCATGAGCACCATTCGCCTGGCGCTGCGCAATCCCGATCTCACCACAGCGCGCCGCATGGCGCTTGCGATCAATGCGCTGCTCGGCGAGGAACTGGCGGTCAGTACCGATCCTGGAACCGTGCAACTCTCGCTGCCGGCGCACTACAACACGTCGATGGTCGAGCTTTTGACTGACATCGAGCAACTGTTGATCGAGCCCGACCAAACCGCTCGCATCGTTGTTGACGAAAGCTCCGGTATTATCGTTCTTGGCCGCGATGTTCGCGTCTCAACGGTTGCCATTGCGCAAGGCAATCTGACGGTGACGATCACCGAAGAGCCGCAGGTCAGCCAGGCCCTGCCCTTTGCCGAAAATGGCGAGACCGTTGTCGTGCCACGCACCGCCATCGACGTCGTCGAAGGCGAAGAAACTCAGCTCGGCATTGTCGAGCAGACGGTGACGCTTCGCGAACTGGTCGACGGCCTCAACGCGCTGGGCATCGGTCCGCGCGACTTGATCGCCATCCTCCACGCCATCAAGGCGGCCGGTGCGCTGCAAGCCGACATCGAGGTGATGTAATGGAAACCAGTCTTCAAACCCAAGCCTCGACGCTACTGAGTGCGGGATCAACCTCGGCACTTCAGCGCATGGCTGCAGCGACACAAGGCGACCCGGAAGCCGTCAACTCCGCCGCCGAAGAATTCGAGGCTGTGATGCTGACCGCAATGCTCAAGCCAATCTTTGAGGGCGTGGAAATCTCAGAACCCTTCGGCGGTGGCGAAGGCGAGAAGATGTGGCAAGGCCTGCTTGTCGAAGAATACGCCAAGGAAATGGCAGCTTCTGGCGGCATCGGCATTGCCGACCAAGTGCGCTCTGAACTCCTCCGCATCCAAGAAGACGCCGTGAACTAGGACGACACGATGACCGACGCCACCTCGACTGCCGATACGCCGATCACCGACCGCGATAGTGCGACAAGCTTCGCTGAATGTTTGCACGGCTTAATGATCGCCCTCACCCAGCATCTGCGCCGCGAAACAGCAGCACTTCGCGAAGGCGCCTTGACGCGAACGACGATTGATCACGACACCAAAAACGAGCTGATGTTCGCCTATCGCTCAGCGCTTCAGCATCTGCAGGCGCACAAAGAGATCATCTCCCGCTATGTGCCGGTGAAATTGGACGAACTGCGCCGTCTCAACGATGAGTTTCAGGCCGAGCTTCAGAAGAACCTCGCCACCGTTTCAACCGCCAAAGCCGTCTCCGAGCATTTGCTCTCGCGGCTATCTGATCAGGTTT
The DNA here is from genome assembly GCA_017642935.1 of Hyphomicrobiales bacterium. Taxonomy (NCBI): domain Bacteria; kingdom Pseudomonadati; phylum Pseudomonadota; class Alphaproteobacteria; order Hyphomicrobiales; species Hyphomicrobiales bacterium. Next base: position 610,003 of record JAEPOK010000001.1, on the reverse strand, counting down.
CAGGAAGCCGCCAGCCCAAGACCTACGGCGCGTCAGGCACCATGACGCGTAGCGGTCAGGCAGCCGCAATCTCGGTCGATCGTGCTCTCTAGAACCTTGCCGCTACGGCAAAACACCTAATGGAACCCTTAACAGAAGATTCACGCGTTCGTCCTATCCTGACTCACAATAAAACAGGTTCGCCTCTTGTGTAGTGAGTACCGAGGACAGGACAATGGATACGCGAGCACCACAGGGTTTTGTGCCCCTCGTTGCCGCTGTCGAACCCAAAGCAAAACGCGGTTCGACCGCGACGGACTTGCCAAAACCAAAGACCGTAGAGCCCAGCGCCAAGGCTGCGCGGGCCGGCAGTGAGCAAATTGCGCAGGATGAAGCGCGCCGTGCCAAACAGAAGGCAACGGCAGAGGCTTTGCGTGCGCAATCGGAAATGGATGTTAAGACCCACGAGGCCACAGGCTCGCTGGTCATCCAAACACGCGATGCCGATAGCGGCACGCTCATGCACCAATTTCCGAACAATGCCACGCTGAAAAGCCGCGCCATTGCGCGCTATGAAGCGGTGCAAGGTGCGCCCAGTATCAAGCGCGTCGTTTAACGCCCTGCCCCGCCCGCTTTGAATAAAACTTCACGGCCCATCGTTGGACGGAGCGATCTCCTGCTGCTTGCCCACATGACACGGTTAAGAAAATCTCGCCAAATTTGCCGCGTTAAGACGATGGCAAACATAGCCACCATTATCGTCTAAGTTGCTCCAATTACTCAAATTTTACCATTTCCCTTAGCGCGGTTTTAGGGCGCCGGGCGCCATAGGATTTGCGCGTCTCAGAAGAAGGCGTGCTTGAAACCTAGAAAGGGAAGTCAATGACTGACGTAACACTCTCGAGCGCCGTGCGCTCAAACCTCCTCTCGCTGCAGAACACCGCCAATATGATGGCCAAGACGCAAGAGCGTTTGGCATCGGGCCTTAAGGTGAACTCTGCACTTGATAACCCAACCAACTTCTTCACTGCATCTTCGCTCAATAGCCGTGCAAACGACCTTGGTCGCCTGCTCGACTCCGTGTCGAACGCAACGCAGACGTTGGAAGCCGCCGACAACGGTATCTCGGCGATCACCAACTTGGTGGAATCAGCCCAAGCCACAGCGCGTCAGGCTCAGCAAACCCCAGCAACTGTTGATCAAACGACGGTGTCGGCTGAAGCCGCTCAGACCGGCTCAGCCACAATCACCGATGATGCGGCAGCCGTTTTGACCGGTTCAACAACGCTGACTGGTACAGATGCCGGTAGCACCGCTGTGTCCAACGGTCAGACTCTGTCGATCACGGTTGGTGGCGACAGCGTGACGTTCGAGTTCGACACTGATGGCTCGAACACGCCAGCAGGCGGCAACGTTGAAATCGATGCGTCTGGCGACCTCGACTCTGTGGCTGCCAACATTCAAACGCAACTTCGCTTGGTGACCGGTGGCACAGAAACTGTCGCGATCACAGGTGGCAACCTGACGATCACGGCGGATGACAACACCACAAGCATCAGCGGCATCAGCGGCACAGCAGCATCTGCCCTTCTTGGCACGTCCACAGCAGCTGATCCGACCAACGCTCAGATCGGCGCCCTGTCCGGCACCGTGACGATTGGCTCGAACACGCTGACCTTCGGTTCAGGCAACATTGAAACCCGTGCTGATCTGGAAACTGCTCTTGGTGGTCTGACCGGTGGCATCACCGGTTCGATCGATGGATCCAACAACATTCAGCTGACCGGATCCAGCGGTGCATCCTTCACCGTCGGCGGCGACTCGGCCAACCTGACTGCCCTCGGCCTGACGGCTGGCACCGAAGAAGCCACCACCTCAGTGACGCAGGTGACCAACCCTGAGCGTGCGGAGTTCGTGTCGCAGTACAACGAACTGATGGGTCAGATCGATGAGTTGGCCGAAGATGCCGGCTTCAACGGTGTGAACCTACTCAATGGCGATGACCTGTCGGTGATCTTCAACGAAGACGGTTCCTCGACGCTGGACATTTCCGGTGTGTCGTTCGATTCGGCTGGCCTTGGCCTGTCGCAGTTGAGCGCCACGGGTCTGGATGCCGATTCCGACATCGATGCTGTTCTGACAGCCCTCGATACGGCGACCAGCTCGCTGCGTTCGCAGGCGTCGGAGTTTGGTTCCAACCTCTCCATCGTGGAAACCCGTGAGGACTTCACCAAGTCCATGATCAACACGCTGGAAACCGGTGCTGCCAACCTGACGCTGGCCGACACCAACGAAGAGGGTGCCAACCTTCTGGCCCTGCAGACCCGCCAGCAGCTGTCTTCGACCGCTCTGTCGCTCGCCTCACAGGCCGACCAGAACGTGCTGCGTCTGTTCTAAGACCAGTTCCTCTTTTCAAAATCCACGAAAGCGGCGCTTCGGCGCCGCTTTTTTTGTGCGCGAAACCAAGCTGGTGCGCGCCCATTCGCTGCCAAAGGAAAATACCTGCAATTTTACTGATCTGAAAAATGCGCTGTTAACGACCTTTTATCGTTTCCCGGGGCAATGTCGGGCAACGCCCAGGATGAGGCGTTTTGTGTACCCTAGGAAAGGATCAGCTATGTCTGACGTGACACTCTCGAGCGCGGTGCGCTCCAACCTTCTCTCGCTGCAGAACACTGCCGACATGATGTCGAAGACGCAGGAGCGTCTGGCCACCGGCCTGAAAGTGAACTCAGCTCTCGACAATCCGACCAACTTCTTCACCGCTTCGGCGCTGAACAGCCGCGCAAGCGACCTTGGCCGCCTTCTTGATGGTGTGTCGAACGCCACGCAGACGCTGGAAGCTGCCGACAACGGTATTTCCGCCATCACCAAGCTGGTTGAGTCCGCACAGGCAACCGCACGTCAGGCCCTTCAGACGCCTTCAACTATCGACGTTGTCGGTGCAGCAACCGCTGGTACGGCCACTGCAGGCGCATTTTCGGCCCTTGATATCACGGGCGGCAGCTCTCCGGCTGAAGCCGGTACGCTTACCGGTACTGGTTTTTCCGCGCTTGACCTCTCTGGAGCGCTTGTTACTGGATCGGGCGGTACATTGAACGGCGCCGCAACCGGTACTGTCGATCTTTCTGGCGTCAACGATCTGACGATTTCTGTCGACGATGGCTCCGGCGCTCAGACGATCACGATTGACGCTGCTGCGGTAACTCAATTCACCGGTGGCGGTGGCACAGTCACCAACCAGGCTGATGTTACTGACGCAGAACTGGCGAACCTCATCAACCAGGAACTGACGGATGCCGGTCTCGCCGTCACCGCAACAGTTGATACCGGCAGCATTCGCCTGACGACCGATGCCAATGGCGGCACGCTGACCATTGGTGCAGTTGGCGGTTCGCAGGCAGCCAACTCTGGCTTGAACGATGTCTCGTTTGCCAGCTCCACAAACACCGGTACACCCGACGATCCAGCTGACTCCATCAGCTTCGACATCGCTGTCGATGGTGGCGGCACGTCAACGATTACTATCGATGCTGCGGCAATCACACAGCTGGGTACTGTCGCAGATGACTCAGCGATCACTGGCGCCGAACTCGCATCCCTGATTAACCAGGAACTGACCGATGCCGGTGTCGGCGCAACAGCTAGCTTTTCTGGCGGTGAACTGACCCTTGCATCAGACACAACCGGTGCAAGCTCCGATATCACCATCAGCAGCTACAACGATGCGGCGACAAGTGGCGCATCTGGTCTTAGCAACGCAACGGACACCGGTGCCGCCGCTGTTGCAGCAACCGACTCGATTTCGTTCGACATCGCGGTTGATGGCGGTACAGCCACAACCGTTACGATCGATGACGCCACGGTCACAGCCTATAACACTGCAAACGGCACGTCGTTGGATTCGTCCGCTCTGGCCGCCGCTGATGTCGCCGCCTTGATCAACGATCAGGTCACTGGCGCAACGGCAGCCGTCGATGGCACATCGGGCAACCTGACCATTACGTCGGGCACAACCGGCGCATCGTCGAGCGTGGCGATCACCAGCTACTCAGCGACCGTAGCAAGCGGCTCGACGGGTATCGCCGACGGAACCAGCACTGGCGCTGATTCAACGACGACAACATCGGTCAACCCTGAGCGCGCTGAGTTCGTTACCCAGTACAACGAGCTTATGGGGCAGATCGATGAGTTGGCTGAAGATGCCGGCTTCAACGGTGTGAACCTTCTCGATGGCGATGACCTGTCGGTTATCTTCAACGAAGACGGCTCGTCTACTCTGTCGATCACCGGTGTCTCCTTTGATGCCACCGGCCTTGGCCTGTCGCAGTTGGGTTCAACCGGTCTTGATGCCGATACGGACATCAACGCGGTGCTCGGCAACCTCGACACCGCCATCGGCAGCTTGCGTTCGCAGGCTTCTGAGTTTGGTTCCAACCTCTCCATCGTGGAAACCCGTGAGGACTTCACCAAGTCGATGATCAACACGCTGGAAACCGGTGCTGCCAACCTCACCCTGGCCGACACCAACGAAGAGGGTGCCAACCTTTTGGCCCTGCAGACCCGTCAGCAGCTGTCCTCGACCGCTCTGTCGCTCGCTTCGCAGGCCGACCAGAACGTGCTGCGTCTGTTCTAAGACGCCCTCACCTTCCAAGCCTTTTTCCAAAGGGCGGCGCTTCGGCGCCGCCCTTTTTGATTGCTGGCAGTGCGTTTTCATTGCCTCTGCAGGTCGTTTAACTATTATTTACCAAACACTTAAGCTGTTCATTAACCACGTCTTCACCGGCTTCAGGGTAGGTTGGCATCGCGTCCAGGATGGATCGCACGCGTTGCCTAGGATGAGGCCAGTATTGTGTCAGATGTTACGCTTTCGAGCGCTGTGCGCTCGAACCTGCTGTCTTTGCAGACAACCGCCGATTTGATGTCGATGACGCAGGAGCGTCTGGCAACAGGTCTCAAGGTCAATTCTGCCCTCGACAACCCAACCAACTTCTTCACAGCATCTTCGCTCAACAGCCGGGCAAGCGATTTGGCCCGTTTGATGGACGGCGTGTCCAATGCCACGCAGACGCTGGAAGCTGCCGACAACGGAATTTCGGCGATCACCAAGCTTGTTGAATCGGCACAGGCCGTCGCGCGCCAGGCACAGCAGTCAAGCGATACAGTCTTTGTCGCTGGGGTGTTTGGCTCAACCATCGTCAACGACACCAATGCGACGGTTACGGGCACAGTTGCCATCGCCAATGATGTTGAGAACGCTGTCCTTGGCGAGGAAATCAGCGGCCTAGGTACCAACGATACCGCGGCATCCTTTCTTTCTCCGGTACAAAGCTTTTCAGGCAGCACGTCGGCAGGCAGCGTGATCAACCAGGGTGAGACGTTGAGTTACTTGGCCGGCGGTGAGCAAATTGACTTCGCCTTCGATGTCTCCGGCGGCTACGTTCCCTCGGGCTCCGAAATCGTCATTGACGCCTCTGGAGATATGGACTCCGTGTTCAGCGCAATTCAGCAGGCAGCCCGCAATCAAGGCGGTAACTTCGCAAGTTTCACAATTGGGATCGACGGTTCAAACCAAATAGCTACCACCACCGGACAGGTCGGTGCGGGCGATCTAACTATCCTTGATGGCACCAGCAACGTCTTCGATCAGGCGCTGAACGTCATCGTTTTCCCGCCCTTGGCAGAAGACACCAACTCGATCCTCTCTGGACTAAGCAGCACACTTAATCTTCTCGACACGACGGGCACCCCGCAAAGCGTCGACATGAGCACGATCAACAGCATTGAGGACTTTGCTGCCGCAATTGCCACCTTGGGTGATGTCAGCGGTACGATTGTCGGCGATCAAGTCCTCTTCTCTGCCGATGATCCATGGACCATGTTGGGCACAGGCGATGGATGGGACTTAGGTTTCCGTCAAAATCCGCAGTCCTCCGATACAGTGAACGCTGGCTTGAGGGCGCTGGACGGGCAGACACTGACGATTGGTGATGACACTCTCACCTTCGGCAGCGATGATTCCGCTGGCCAAATCGACACGCGGGCAGAGTTCGAGACTGCGCTGGCCAATCTAACGACGCTAAACCTCGTTGCATCCATCGATGCTACGACCAATCAGCTGACCATTTCGACGACAGGTGATCCGAACACAACATTCACCGTCGGCGGAACGGTTGATGCCCTAGCAGCGTTCGGCATTTCCGAGTGGACCTATACCGGCACCAGTTCGGCCCTGACATCTTACTCCGCCCCCTCCACACCAGAAGACCAGACTTTCTACTTCAATCAGGGTGAAGGTCTAGGCAACACCCAGGTTTCTGTTCTCGGCGTCGACTCAGTTGAACTCCTGACATCGCTGGTCAGCCTTTTGCCCGGCGGTTCCTATGACCCAGTCGATCAACGCGTTGAGTTCACGCCCCTTGACGGGGTCGACACCATAACAATCACCAACAATGGGGCGAGAAAGTTTGGCCTTGAGCCTGGTGTGTACGCGGTGGGTGATGTCGCCAATCCGGAGCGGGCCGAGTTTGTCGATCAGTACAACGAAATCATGCAGCAGATCGACGACCTAGTCTCCGATTCAGGCTTCAACGGTGTCAATCTGATCGATGGAGACGATCTGGCGGTGATCTTCAATGAGGATGGATCATCGCGCCTCGACATCTCCGGATCAGATCTTACCGCTGCTGGGCTGGGATTGTCGGCATTGGGAAGCGAGGGTTTCGATAGTGAAGCCGGTATTGATGGAACGCTCGATTCACTGGGCCAGGCGATTGATACGCTGCGTTCGCAGGCGTCGGAGTTTGGTTCCAACCTCTCCATCGTGGAAACCCGTGAGGACTTCACCAAGTCCATGATCAACACGCTGGAAACTGGTGCTGCCAACCTCACGCTGGCCGATACCAACGAAGAGGGTGCCAACCTTTTGGCCCTGCAGACCCGTCAGCAGCTGTCCTCGACCGCTCTGTCGCTCGCTTCGCAGGCCGACCAGAACGTGCTGCGTCTGTTCTAAGACGCCCTCACCTTCCAAGCCCTTTTTGGTTATCAGCACCTTTCCGCCACCGCTCAAATTGCCACCCCCTCGCCGACCCAGCGCTTACATCTTTCTGCCATAACCTTTCCGGTTGGCCCTTTGCGCGACGGCGCAGTTTTCGGGCCTTGGGGTGGAAATGGTCGATACAGGTCTCTTCAGGCTCGGTGTGCTGTCTTCTGCATTTTTGATGCAGACCGCTCCCCTGCGCGATGGACAGATCAGCCAGACCGGCAACCCCGCCGGCACATCGACGTCTTCCACCGCTCAATCCCGCCAATCTTCCCGCTCGTCTGCCATCGCCGCGACGTCAGCGTTGGATGGGCGCATTGGCCGGATCAGCGCCGCCATCGACGATATGGGCAAAACGCTGAGCATGCTCAGCCGCGCCGAAAGCACCGCGGGCAACATCACCCAAACGCTGCGCGATCTTCGTCAGAAGCTATTGGACGGCACGAGCGAGGCTTCCGAAACGCGTGAAACGACCGTTATGGACGTCACCCCGGTCAATGCGCGACGGACTGGCGCGACCGCCCTGCCGGCTGCGGGCGATCTTTCGAGCGTTCTGGCGGGCGGCCAGGACGGCGAACTGTCGATCACCATTGGTCAAACCACCACCACACTCACCATTGCCGCCTCGGCCACGCGTACCCAGGTCGCTGATCAGTTGAATGCCGTTGACGGCTTGTCGGCCGCTTACGACGATCAAGATCGCCTAACGCTGGAAGCGACCAACGGCCAGCAACTGCAGATCCGCAATGCGGAAACGCTCGCTGACTTCGGCTTTTCCACCAACCGCACCGAAACGTTGAGCCGCGACGTTGAGGTCACCGACAACGCCTTGGCCTCAGGCACCAAGGACTTGTCAACCATTGCCAGCGCACAGGACTACGACGCAGCCAGCCTCGAGTCGGGACTGGAAATCACCATCGGAACCAACCCAACCGTCACAGTTACCCGCGCCGATGCGGCGACCTTGGCCGATTACGTAACGGCGCTCGATGCCGTAACCGGGCTGTCAGCCATGCTAGATGGCAGTGGCGCGCTGCAATTGGAGGCTGAAGGCGAACAAGCACTCGATGTGCGTTCCACCAGCAATACGATGTTGGACGTGCTCGGTCTGACCGCAACTGGCACCGAAACGGTCGATCTGACACGCACGGTTCAAGACAACGCGCAATTGACTGGAACGACGAACATCCGCGATTTGACGGTGCTCGACGACCTTGCCGGCACGCAGGACGGCGCCTCCTTCGACATTCAGCTCGGCAGCGCTGGATCAGCCACCCGCATTGATGTGACAAGCACAACCACCGGGCAGGACTTGCTCGACAGCTTAAACGCGGTTGCCAATGTCAGCGCCAGCTTTACCGCTGAAGGCGCGCTGCGGATCGAGGCAACGGACGGCTCCACGCTGGGGCTCACTGACATCAACGGCTCATTGACGAACGATCTCGGCATAACCGAGAACAGCACCCAGATCGTCACTACCGGCGACACCAATGCCGCCTATGCCACGAGCATCACAGGCACTGTTGATATCTCATCAGGCAAGCTGGAGGACTTGGCTGGCGTTTCAGTCGGCGGCCAGTTCGACATCCAGGTAGAGGGTGCCGCTGGCCCGACAACAATCACGATCAACAGCAATGATCGCTCCTCTGCCCTCCTCTCTCAACTCAACGCCATTGCGAACCTGACGGCCAGCCTCGACGGCAACGGCCAGCTACAGATCAGCACCGACAATGGCGCCGGCTTTACGATCACAGAAGGTCCGAGCCTCTCGCTGGAATCGCTTGGTATCGTTGAGAATATTCGCAATCCTAGCACGATTGAGGCCGAGATTACCGGGACCATTGATCTTGGCACCGGGCGCCTGCGTGACGTGGTCGGCATCAATCAGGACGATGCTTTCTCGCTGACGGTCAATGGGGCGAGCACGACGCTCACCATCGGACAGAACACATCGGCGGATGATTTGGCGGCCAGCATCAGCGCCATTGATGGTGTTTCAGCAACTACTACGGTCAATGGTGAGCTCCAAATCACCGGGCAGAACGGCTACCGCGTGGAACTGCGCAACGAAGTCGGCACCGTTCTCGAAGGCCTCGGTATCACGCTCAATGATAGCGAAGAACTGCCCACCGCCAGTTACACCATCACCGCATCAACAACCGGCAGCGTCGTCCTTAATCGCAACGACCGCCTGAGCAGCGTCGACGGCGCTTTTGCCACCGGAAACCTGCAGATCGACATCACAACGGATGTGGGTGGCACGCCGATCACCACGCCCAATACCATCATAATCAACGAAAATGACCGCGTGCGTGACCTGGTGGATCAGATCAACGCCATTGCCGGCATTTCGGCCAGCCTCAACGCCGACGATCAGCTGGAAATCATCGCCGACAACGACACAACGGGCTTCTCGCTCGCTTCGATCGGATCTGACGTGCTCTCCCCGCTAGGCCTGAGCGCAGGCGACTATGACCCCGTCATTGTGCCACCTGGCACCGAAGACGTGGCCTATGCCTCGGCGGACTCGTCGGTTGGCCCGGAAACACGCACTGTGCGTGTTGGCAGCGCCACTGCCAATGTGACCGATCGCGAGGAAAACTACACTGAAGATTGGGGCATTGTTCAGCAGACCGCCACGCAGCGCACCGTAACTGAGGACTACCAGTCGGACTTTTTGGAGGTGAACCCGACGACTTTCACGTCGTTCCGGACGGTGAATGAACCGCTGGCCGAAGGAGAGGAAAGCTTCGATCCTGCGTTCGAATGGGAAACAGCCCGCCTGTCGATAGAGAACGACATCAGTCTGGCCATTTCAGCCGGCGCGGTCGTTCTGACCGGAACTTCGGCAAGTGTCGCGGGCCGTGAGGGCCAATCCAATGGCAGCGTCGTACGTGGCCAGGATTTGTCGATCGAAGGGCTCGGGCTGTCTGGCCTAGGTGATCTCCTTGCCGCAAACGATATCGATGGCGCCATCACCCAAATCGACCAAGCCATTTTCCAAACGAGCTTTGCTGAACGCCAATTCTCTGCCGATTCAGCGCGCATCGACTTGGATTCCTCGATCGCAAGCGCATTGGAATCTCGGCTCGGAGACCAACGCGCTTCGCTGTTCAGCGTCGCCGCGCCGCAACAGACAGCGAGCAACACCGGCAATCAGCTAGCCGCTCTGCAACTGGCCTTGGCTGGCAACCGAACCGATCAGCTTCGAAGCTTCGCCTAGCCCAGCCACGAGCAAACCGTGATAGGTTCCACCAGCCGCAGAATCACTGGCGATGGAGAGGCTAGAATGGCCCTTAAAGTTGAACTGAAACCGGGCGAACGCATCATCCTGGGTGACTGCGTGATCACCAACGACAACCAACGCACTCGGCTCTTCATCGAAGGCGACGCGCCGATCTTGCGCGAGAAGGATATTCTCACCGTCGAGACGGCCGATACACCCGCCAAGCGTGTCTATTTGTCGGTTCAGCTCATGTATTTGGATGGCAATATCGACAGCCATGCGGACGATTTTTTGCGCCTCAGCCAAGACTTTTTGAACGCCGCGCCGTCCAGCGCGGGAATCATCGAACGCATTAATAACAGAATATTAACGGGTGACCTCTACAAAGCGTTAAGAGAAGCTAAGGCTTTGATTTCGCACGAAGAGGAGCGACTGAAGGATGCAACACTCAGCGGCGGCGGCCTACGGGCGCACGACACAGGCGACGGTCCAACCACGTGACCTAGAAGCCCATTTGCTGATGAAATCAGCCGCGCAATTGCAGACCATCCACGACAATTGGGATGACCTTCACGAAACGCTCAATGATGCCCTGCTCTACAACCGACGCTTGTGGGCAGTGTTCCTGGACGCCGTGACCGCAGAAGACAGCCCCCTCCCCCGCCCAGTGGCGCAGAACGTGGCCAATCTCGGCTTCTTCGTCTTCAACCACACCCTAAAAATTCAGATGAAGCCGGAAGCCGACAAGCTTCGCAGCCTCATCTCGATCAACAAAGAGATTGCCGCTGGTCTTCGTGGTGTTACCGAAGACGATGCCAGCGTTGAAAGCGCTGGCACACAGTCGCCTTCAGCCGCCTGAACCGATGCCCGCTCTTCAAACCAAAAAAGCCCGGCGATTTCGCCGGGCTTTTTTTTTCAGGTTTAGGAAAAACCGTTCTAGCGCAGATAATTGACCAGCGAGAGTTCGCGCAGCATGGCCGTCACCGAATAGGTCGCTTCCAAGCGCGTTTGGATGTTGAGGAGCTTGGCCGCGACCTCCTCCTGCGTAATCCCATCGGTGCCGTCCAGAATATCATTATAGACCGCGCGGGTCGCGATATGACGCTCTTTGGTGGCTTCCATAAGCGTTGATGCCGTGCCGACCTCCAACGCGATTGAGCGTGGAAGTGTGCCACCGGATGGATCGTCGAGGTTCTCGCGCGTGCGACCGGCCACTTGCGTGTAGCGATTGGCAGCGCTTGGATCATCAACATCGAAGCTTTGGGCGGAAAACACCGCCAGTTCGCGCAAGGTCGTGCGCAGCGCGTCTTCGCTGGCGCGGGCACCATAGGCCACTTGTACGCCATCATCGACACGTGTGGTGTTGGTCAGACGTGCATCCAGCGGACCGTCTTCGCCCTGATACCAGACGACCGTGTTGGTCGCATCGGCCACCGTCGACGTCGCGCCGGCGATGCCATTCACAACGTCTGGTACGACCCGCAAAGGCGGGTTGTTGTCGAAAAAGTCTTGGCCGGCGCGGACCGCCGATGCCGCGGCCAGATCAGTGCGGGCCAGATCATCGATAGCATTGCGGATTGCGACGCCGAGGTTCGCCGCCGTTGCCGCCGGATTGGGGTTAACCTGGAATACATTCTCGCCATCCCCCCAGCTATCAGCAGCGGTCAGCGTGATGTCCTGGCGTGTGCCATCCGGCATGGTAACGGCAAAGCGAACCGTTTCACCGACATCGACCGGGCCTGTGACCTCAAAGCTCAGCGCCTCGGGTGCACCGGCGGGACCCGTCGTGGTGATCGATGGTGACGTTGCTGAAGCGCCAGCAACCGTATCAAGCTGAAAACCGAACGCATCGCCCCCGGCCTCGGTGATAGAAGTGACGGCGCCAACCGTCGCCAAATCAAGGCGCCCCGTGAGCAAAGGATCAGACAGCGACCCACCAAGATCGGCCGTTTGGCGCTCATCGAGCACCTGCTTGAAACCGTCGCGCGCGCCAACCCCTTCCATGATGTCGGCGGCAGGCGCCACGGGCTTGGTGTCACCCGCCAGACCGGAGAACAGGAACTGGCCTTCAACATCTGTGTTGAGAAGGGTCACCGTTTCGTAGAAGCGAAACTCGGCAGAGACTTGTGCTGTCGTGCGGTCACCATTTTGGATGACAAACGAGGTCGGGATCGCATCGCCTTTCATCTCGCTGGCGATGCCATCAAGCCGCTCCAGAGTTTCCGACATGATCGCAAACGTTACTTCGGTCCGCTGGATCGCCTCCTGGTAGCCATCAAGGGCTGCGCGTTCAGCGCGAAACTCCAAGGATGTGGAGCGTACCGACCCCAGATCGGCGTAATTGTCGGCGCGCATACCAGTGCCGAGCTGACGTTGGAGGTTGTCAAGCTGCGAGCGCAGCGAGAGCATCCGATCGGTGTTGATGGAGCTCTGCGTGACGGAATTGACGGTCATTCGATACGCTCCCTTAGATGTTCAGCAAGAGGTCCATCATCTCGCGCGCGACGCTCATCACCTGAGCATTGGCAGCGTAGATGGACTGCAATTCGGTAAGGCGGGCCATTTCTTCATCGATATTGACGCCCGATTCCGCGCTCTGACGAGCCAGAAGACCGTTGGTGACGATGTCCTGACCTTCCAGGGCCCGCTGCGAGGAGGCGGCATCAAACCCCGTCTTGTTGACGATTTCACGCCCGAAGGACGCAAGATCAATCGACAGCGGATTGGCGGAGGACCCGATGCCCGTGTTGGAGTCGATGCCGAACCGTGTGGATGTGAACTGCTCAAAAAGATAGGTCGCCCGCGTCGTATCCCCCGACGGCGTGCTCGCTGTCATTTTGGAAAGCACTGACGGATCGCTCAGGATTTCGTTGTTCAGCTGGATGCGCGAGGAAAAGCCGACCTTTTGGTTCTGGCCATTCTGGCTGTTGGTGTAAAAGCCATTGTTCTCAATGCCATCGTTGAACATCGGCAGTTCCGGCGAACCGGACTGCAAGCCGGTCACCGACAGCCGCGCCGACAGCGAGTTAATTTCATACTGGCCGGTCGCACCATCATCGATGAACTGCAACGCACCGCCGGTTCCAGTGGCCGTTGTCAGATTGATCCCATTGGCAGCCAGCGCCGCTTCAACCGCGGCCGGATCGGTCAGATCCACACCGATCACCAAATCGTTTGGATCGACGGTCAGGTCATTCTCAAGCGGCAAGGAGGCCGGGTCGGTGACGTGGACCAACGTGACTTGCCGCGTAGCAGGCGCAACCGTGTCGGTGACATTGAGCGAAACCTCATTGCCGGGCTGAATGCCGGTCAGATCGATCTGCAGGCCGTCAAAGCCTGTACCACCGATCGCCGTGCCATCAGCAAGCGTGGTGACGCCGGTGAGGTTGGTTTCGGCATAAGACGCAACCGACACGTTCGATGCCGCACCAGTCGATCCTGATCGCAGATCGATCGCCGTGCCATCGGAAACAGCATACGTTACACCAACCGTGGAAAAGGCTGTGTTGGCCTCCTGGTTGATCAGTGCCACCAATTCAGCCTGCGTCACGGCAGCAGGATCTACCGCGCCAGCAGCAGCTTCGGCGTAGGTGATGTCCACGGTCTGGGTGACGCCATCGACGGTCAGGTCGAAGGAGACCAAGCCATTATTGGCACCACCATTGGTGAAATCGACGGGTGCGTACGTGCCGGTGCCACCCAGGTCAGCGCTAGTGTCGCCAGGGATCGGATCAAGAGCAGCACTGGGTTCCATGCGCGTCGACATGCTGAGCGCCAAATGGTGAGCAAACTCATCGAGCCGGTTCTGCATCTCGACCAGCGTGTCGTCGCGCAGCTCCACGAACCCAGCCAGGCGCCCCGAACGGATGTTGTTTCCGGCCAGCAGATCGATGGAGTCACCACCCAGCATACCGATGGTCACGGTTCCGACAGTACGCTCGCTCGGAATGCTAGAATACTGCGACAGCGGGTTGAGTTTGGCCGCTTGATCGAAGTTCAACGTCTGTGCTTCGCCGCTGAAAAGCGAGATGCCAGAATTGGTGAAGATCGAAACCGAACCGCTCTGCTGTTCCAGCACCTGGATATCGATTTCCTTGGCCAGTAGGTCGATGTAACGATCGCGCTCATCCAAAAGGTCGGCAGGAACCTTGGCATCGCCGGCAATGCCGATGATTGAATTGTTGACCTGCTCAATGCGCTCCAACGCATCGTTGATGTTGCGCACGCTGTCGGCGATCCCCTGCTCCGCCTCGGTGCGCAGTTGCTGCACATCCTCGCTCATGGCGTTGAGTGTTTGCGCCAGAACCTGGGCATCCCCGATCACCGCTTGCTGCGCGGTGAACGAGGAGGGATTGTCGCTAAGGCCAGAAAGGCTGGAGGAAAAGTTACTCACCAATGTGTCGAAGGCGCTAGCCGAACCAGGCGCGCCCATCATCGTATTCAGGCGATCCTGATAGCTCGCTACGGTCTGCACATAGCCCGACGCACCGAGCTCAGAACGGATCTGTTTTTGCAAAAGCGTGTCAAGCTGACGGTCGAGTGACTCAGTGCGAACACCAATGACCTTGGTGCCGGCAATGGTCGTCGATTGCGAAACCGATTTGCGCGTGTAGCCGGGAGTATCGGCGTTGGCGATGTTGACCGCCAACACGTCAAGCTGCGCTTTGGTAACCGAAAGACCGGAAAGCGATGCGCCAAGCGCGCCGTATACACCCATCGTTCTGCCCTTACTCTACACCCGAGGCCGCGTTCAAAGGCCCTAGCGGACCATGCCCAGAACTTCCTGCATCATCTCATCGGAGACCGAGACGATGCGGGTGGACGCCGAGTAGGCCTGCTGGGTGACGATCAGTTTGGTGAACTCGTTTGAGATATCGACGTTCGACATCTCCAAGGCGCTGCCCACGACATCACTGGCGTCGATGAGGATCGGATCGCCGGATTCACGGGTGGCGAGAAACCCGCCGCCTTCGGTTTTGCGCAGCTGCGAGTCACCGTTGAAGGTGGCAATGGCAACCTCGGCGATATCAACCACCTGGCCGTTGGAATAGGCAGCCACCACGCGACCAGCTTCAGAGATCGAGACGCCAATCAACTCACCAGCACCATAGCCGTTCTGGCTTAGGGTCGTGAGCTGCGCATTGCCGCTCGGATCAGAGAACTGCGTCACACCGTCCGTGTCATGGCGCATACGCACGCCACTCAGCGTCGAGCCATTGATCTGGAAGTTGACCACTGGATCAGCCGCCGGTGCGGTCATCGTGCCATCGGTCGCAAAGGTGTAATCGGTGCCCGTGTTGCGCCAAGCAGGATCGGTGCCTGACGCATTGGAATCGCTAAGATAATAGAGCTGCCATTGGTCAGCCGGATCGCCATTACCGACGGATGCGGTCTTTGCCCAGCGGAACTGAATGTTCACAGGCGCGCCGGATTCATCGAACACTGTCGTGGCGCCGCCAGCCACAGTGTTTTGCAGGAACACCGGAACGTCAGCGGCCTGAATGAAGCCATCCGTCGCAGTCGCCGGGATCACGGTCGGATCATTGGTGAAATCAACAGGATCAAGCAGCTCCGATCCCGCCACAGCCGGGTCGGAGTCAGCGGTCAGGGGGAAGCGAGCCAAGTTGACGCGGTAGTCGATCTGGCTTGTTGGCAGAGCGGCCAAGAAATCGCTCTGAATTTGCACCGTTTCCGGTGCTGAGCCTTGTGGGTTACCGGTGGTGGGATCAATCGGCAGGCCTTGAAGGAAGTATCCTGCCCCGTTCACCAAATAGCCGGACCGATCGATCTCAAAATCACCGCGGCGCGTGTAAGCATCGGTGTCATCAAAGACCGGGCGGTTATCAACCTCGCCGATCTGCTGGGCGACGACAAAGTAACCGTCACCCTGGATCGCCATGAAAGTTTCAACGTCGCTTCGCTGAACCGAACCCTGAACATCATTGGTCGCCCGCGTCGAGGCCGTCACACCGCCTGGCGCCTGCCGCGATGGCGCAGCATCGGCCACCATGTCGGCAAAACTCGTCTCAGCGCGTTTATAGCCGACGGTTTGCGAGTTCGCGATGTTGCCGGAAATCTGCTCCAATGCGTAGGCCTGCGACTGCAAGCCGGAAACCGCGTTGTTGAGTGCGCCAAAGATACCCATAACTGTGCCCTAGCCTTTACCGTTGGGTTGATCGTTGCCCGGTTGTCGCGGGCGTGTTTGTACTGTCGAAGCTTTTGCAGCTTCCGTGCCAAACGTTTTTTCTATTACTTTTCAATAGTATAGAGAAATGAACAGGCCCTACCCGCGCACGCCGATCCGGCAAAACCCGCCGCGCCCGGCAAGATTTACCGACCAGGTGAACTTGCTCCGCCAGCTTTCCAAGGGCGCAAGGGTGGACTAGCGTTGGGCATGGACGAGATTGAAACAGCGCCTGTGACTGGCCGCAAAACCTTGCTTTTGATGCGCCACGCCAAATCGTCGTGGCAGGACGCCGATTGCCCCGATATCGAGCGCCCCTTGAACAAGCGTGGCCGTCAGGCCGCCGACGCGATGGCGCCGCTTGTCGCCGCCTGGCAGCCGCAATGGATTGGCTGCTCCATCGCCCAGCGCACGCGCGCCACCCTTCTGCCTATCATCGACAATCTCACCGCGCCCGCGGAGATCGAGCTCACTGCGGCGCTGTACGACAGCAATGAAGCAGCCTATCTGCGCCTACTGCGGGCTCTGCCCAACACGATCAATCGCGCGCTGTTGATCGGCCACAACCCGGTGCTGGAAGAGCTTTGCCAAATGCTGATCGGATCAGCCGAGCCCAATGCCTTGGAACGGCTGATGGAAAAACTGCCGACCGGCACGCTGGTTGTACTCGAATGCGCCATTGCGCGCTGGTCAGACCTCGCGCCGCAGACAGCTGATCTGCGTGATACTATTCGCCCGCGCGACCTGCTCAACCAGCGCTAGCGGCTTGCAATCGCGGTCTTGCGGGCAAATATGTGAGGGCTACGCCCGAGCATCATGCCCCCTACCCGGACCCAGCCCGCTTGCCCAACCTCACTGTTCTTGACGATGTCCGCCTCGGCGCCCAGAGCCTGCTCAGCACCGCCGGCGATTTGGCGACGCCCAGCCTGCGCATTGGCGTCACCGGTCTCTCGCGCGCCGGCAAAACCGTGTTTTTGACATCACTGGTGCATGCCTTATTGCATGGCGGTCATTTGCCCTCCCTTCAGGCGTCGCGATCAGGCCGTCTGATCGGCGCGAACCTCACCCAACAGCCGGACGATGACGTGGCGCGGTTCGCGCTGGAAGAGCATGTGCACGATCTGCTGCATAACCGGACCTGGCCGAAGTCCACGCGCCAAATCTCTGAGCTTCGTCTGACCTTGCGCTTTGAGCCGACCTCGACCTTGGCGCGAACGCTGGGCCGCACCAGCCTGCATCTTGATTTGGTCGATTATCCCGGCGAATGGCTGCTTGACCTACCGCTGCTCGATCAGGATTACGAGACCTTTTCCAAGGAGGCTTTGAGCCGCGCCCGCGACCCGGAACGCAAGGCCCTAGCCCAGCCGTTTCTGGACGCCATGCGCCAAGCCGATGGTGCCGCCGCGCTGGACGAGCCGACGGCGAGCCGCCTGGCCGACCTCTACACCCAGTATCTGCGCGCCTGCAAAGAGAGCGAAACGGCTCTTTCGATGCTCCCGCCCGGCCGTTTTTTGATGCCTGGTGAGCTTGAAGGCTCGCCGGCCCTCACCTTCGCGCCGCTCGACAAACCGGTGGACGGAAAATCCGGCAAATCAAGTCTTTACGGCGCCATGGAGCATCGGTTCGAAGCCTATAAACGGGTCGTCGTCAAACCCTTTTTCATCGATCATTTTGCGCGTCTGGACCGCCAGATCGTGCTGGTCGATACGCTCGCTGCGATCAATGCCGGTCCAGGCGCTATGCGCGATCTGCGCGATGCCCTCTCGGCGATCCTTGCCTGCTTCAAGGCGGGCGAAAACTCGATCCTGTCCAAGCTGTTTGGACCGCGCATCGACAAGATCGTCTTCGCCGCCACCAAGGCCGATCATCTTCACCACAGCCAGCACGACCAGTTGGAGGCGATCCTCGATCACCTGGTCACCGACGCGCGCAAAAAAGCACTTTTCTCCGGCGCCAAGGTCGAAACACTCGCCATCGCGTCTGTTCGCGCCACACGCGAGGCCAGCGCCAAAACCGGCAGCGACACCATTGGCGCTGTTGCCGGCGTGCCGATCAAGGGCGAGACGATCAATGGCCAGACCTTTGATGGTGAGCGCGAAGTGGCGATCTTCCCCGGCGATCTACCGACCGATCCCGGCAAGCTGATGGGACCCACGGCCAAGACCTATCCGCTGCGTTTCGTTCGGTTCCGCCCACCGAAGCTCGACACGCGGCCAACCGCCAAGCCCGGCCTGCCGCACATCCGGCTCGACAGGCTCCTGCAGTTCCTTCTCGGCGACAAGCTTGCCTAATCAGGCTGAGCCAAATCAACGCGTGACCCATCGATCATGAGCAAAACCCGCAAACCGCAAGTTCTTGAGCTCACATCCGTCGAGGTGGAAAGCGAGGCGCCGCTTTTTGCCGAGCCATTGGACGAGGGCCAATCGCAAACTGTGGCAGCGCCACGCGGGTTCCGCTGGCTTGCTTTATTCGGCTCGGCCTTTGCCGGTCTGATCCTGCTTGGCCTGACTCTATGGGCCGAAAACTTTGTCAGCACGCTCCTTGAGCGCCAGCCGGCGCTTGGATGGGTCGCCCTTGGCCTTTTGGTTTTGGCCGCGCTGGGGCTGCTTGGCTTCATCGCAAAGGAAACGCGCGCCATCATGCGTTTGGAAAAGCTCGATGATCTGCGCGACAGTTTCCAAAAGGCCTATGACGAAGACGATACACCGGCGGCGCGCAAGGCCCTTGATCAAGTAACGGCGATCTATCGCAGCCACCCAAACACGGCCCATGGCCGCGCGACCTTCGAGCAGCAGCGTGTCGGCGTTCTGGATGCGCAGGACCTTATTGTGATTGCCGAAGAGTCGCTGATGGCGCCGCTTGATCGTGAGGCGGTACGACTGGTTTCCACGTCGGCCAGGCGCGTGTCGCTGGTCACGGCACTCTCGCCGCGCGCCCTGGTGGACATTGCGATGGTAGCGTTTCAGTGCGTCACCCTCACCCGCCAGATTGCCCAACTCTATGGTGCGCGGCCTGGATTCCTGGGTGCCCTAAAGCTCGGACGGCATATGATGGCCCATCTGGCGATCACTGGTGGCATCGCGGCGACTGAAGGATTGGTTTCGCAGGTGCTTGGCCACTCGCTTGCTGCGCGGCTTTCCACCCGTTTGGGCGAAGGGGTGATCAACGGCCTGCTGACGGCGCGTGTTGGCATTGCCGCCATCGCCGTCACACGGCCCATGCCGCATATCGCCGGCAATGGCCCAACGCTGAGTGAAGTCACGCGCGGGATCGCAGGTCTTGGCGGGTCAAACGGAACGAAGAAGGACGAGACCTAACCGGTTCGCGCCAGCGGCAGATCGAACACCGTGATGTTGGCACCATTGACGATGGTCGTCACCAGAAGTCGCACCTGATTGGTCCCCTGCGCGACCAACAACAACCGTCCCTCCGACCCATCATCGGCTGACAGGCGCAGGAACAAGTCACCACGCGATAAGCGTCCATTCAGCCCACCGCTGATGTAGTTCAGAGGGCTGGAAAGCTCGCCGTGAAATTGCTGCGTCATGTCGCTGAAATAAAGCGACATGCCGATCCGGCCGGATTGATTGGGTGTGCGGCAGTTCGCGTTCAGCGAAATTCTTGCCGCGCTGTGCAGCTCACCTTGAACATCGCAGAGCACGGCAATCTCGCCCTGCGTCGTCGCAGCGCGCCCTTGGCCCGCCCATTGACCTTCCAGCAGTTGCAGAAAGACAACCTCATTGGTGCCGGCAACGCCAGCACCGCCGGTCCAGAGCCCAATGCACAACGCCGCCAGGATGGCGGCGCCATGGCGAAATCGAACTAGGAGATTGGAGCCGATCAAAGCACGCCCAGCTTCTTCTGCAGGTTCGAGGACGACGTCGTGTACTGAAACACGATCCGCTTATCCGGAAACACAATGCGCCCAACGGCCTGCGCCATCAAGGCAGCTTCATGGAAACCGGAAAGGATCAGCTTCAGCTTGCCTGGATACCAGTTGATATCACCGATGGCGAAGATACCTGGTTCAGATGTCTCAAATTTCTCGGTGTCCACGGTGATCAGATTTTCGTGCAGGTTGAGGCCCCATTCAGCGACCGGCCCTAGCTTCATGGTGAGGCCGAAAAACGGCAACAAGCGCGTACACGCGACTTCCGTTTCACTGTCCTTGTTTTTGATCACAACCGAGGCGAGCTGTCCCGCCTCGCCCTTCAACTGCGACACCTGTCCAAGCTCAAAACGCATAGCGCCAGCTTCGACCAGAGCGCGCATCTTGTTGACGCTGTCGGGTGCGGCCCGAAACTCATCACGCCTGTGCACAAGCGTCAGCGAGTTGGCAAGAGGCTGAAGATTGAGCGTCCAGTCGAGTGCGGAATCACCGCCGCCCACGACAACCAGATCATGGCCACGAAAAGCCTCCATCTGACGCACGGCGTAGGCCACGGACGTGCCTTCAAAAGCCTCGATGCCTGCAATCGGTGGGCGCTTGGGTTGAAACGAACCACCGCCGGCCGCCACGACAACGGCCTTGCAGAGAAAGCGCTGGCCAGTATCGGTCGCGATCGCAAAGCGCCCGTCATCCTGCTTGTGCAGTTCGGTGACCATTTGGCTGAAGTGAAACTCCGGCTCAAAGGGTTTGATCTGCTCCATCAATTGATCGACGAGACCTTGACCAGAAATCTCCGGCCAAGCCGGGATGTCGTAAATCGGCTTTTCCGGATAAAGCTCAGCGCATTGGCCGCCTGCGCGATCGAGGATGTCGATCAGATGTGCTTTGACGTCGAGCAGCCCAAGTTCGAACACTGCAAACAGGCCCACCGGCCCGGCGCCAATGATAACGACATCCGTTTCGATGGTCTGGGCTGCGCTGTCGCCAGTCACGGTGTCGAGCATGGTCGTCTCCTCGCCTGGCTAAGGTGACAGGCGCTTGCGGCGCTTAGGCCTGGAATTCTGGGACCCGCACGACCAAGCCGTTGAACGCCGGTGTAACGCGCAGTTGGCAAGACAGGCGGCTTTCATCGCGCACATCATAGGCAAGGTCGAGCATATCCTCTTCCATCACCTCTGGGCTTCCCGTCGTCTCTTTCCACGCGGGTTCGACATAGACATGGCAGGTTGCACAGGCGCACGCGCCACCGCAGCTCGCTTCAATGCCCGGCACGCCGTTCATCACGGCAGCCTCCATCACCGTTGAGCCTTCCTGAGCCTCAACTTCGTGCTGCGTTCCATTGTGTTCGATGAATGTAATCTTGATCATAGACCTGCCTAACGGTGGACGCGTGCGCTTGCCTCGGCAAAAATGCCAAGCTTGCCGAGCGCACAGTGATGGCGCGTCCTAACAAAGCCCACCTTGCCTTGTGAAGCGCAACAATGCGCGCAGAAACGGCATTGTCTTTGTTGCGATGTCGCAGGATGCTCAAAGATGTGGCGTGTCAGATGGCCAAAAGCTCATCGACGCGAGACGAAACGGCCTCGATCGCAGAGAGTGTCGCGGCAAGATGGGCATCATCTTGCGGGTCGTCCTCACCGTCTTCTGCCAGAGCCGCCAGCTGGAAGGCGCCAACGCCACGTGCGCTGCCTTTGACGAGGTGATAGAGCCTGCCGCGTTCAACCGCGCTGGTCGTCGCGCGCAGCGCCCGACCGGTGCTTTCAACTTGATCGAGAAAGAGCAGCAAGACATCGCGCTCAAGTTCGGGATCGCCAAATGTCTGGCAGCTCAGGTGAACCAGATCGAGCAGTTTGGGTGGATAAACCGTTTGGCCATCCACAACCTTTTCGCTGGTTCCGATCAGCGACGGCACTTGGTGTGCGCCCATCCTCTTGTCCCCTTGTCTGACACGAAATTCCGGCCAGCCCTTACCCTTTCTCCTTAACCACTCTGCGCCCCAGCCCTTTCATCGGCGTTAACGGCCGACCGATTCTTCTGGCCTCCTGCGTGACGTTAACTATGATGAACAAATTGCTAACAAAGAGACGTAAGTGTCTTCAATTTGAACGGTCAAAGGAATAGTTTGTCCGTTGAAATGTGGGCAAGTGTGGCTGTTTGAACGCGCTGAGTTTTCAGCCGGTCAAATGTGAGGATGCCCAAAAAGCGTGAGGCGTATCAATGGCGAAGAAACCATCCGAAGCAAACAAGGCGGCGCTTGACGCGGTCGAAGAGGCCCTGGCCATCGACTTCGCAGACGACGGCTTTGATGGCGCATCGGACGACGCGGACAAAACGTCAGCACAGCAAACATCTGGCCGCACCGCTGCACGCATGCCGCGCGCCGATGATGTGCTGGGCGATCCATTGGCAACGCCGGTTGGTGAGGATGATGCGCCGACAGCGCGCGAGGCCGCCGACGATCAACGCCTTCGCGAACGCCGCCCACCGGCCAATGATGATCGCCGCGCCACCAGCGCCTTGGTCTATGAATTGCAGCGTCGCCCGGCCAACACGCCTTACGTTTTCGCCGCCAGCGCCAGCGCCATCTGGGTTGCTGCGGCGGCGCTTCTTGCGCCGGCCCTCTTCAACACCAGCGCAGGTGCCCTGCTCAGCGACGGCGCAACACTGACCTCGCCTGGATTTATCGCCTACGCAATCGGTGCCTTCGCGCCGGTCCTCCTGTTTTTCACCATCGCGTTCCTGGTCTATCGCGCAGCCGAATTGCGCATCGTTGCCAAATCGATGGCGAACGTCACCATGCGCATGGCGCAGCCCGATGAACTGGCCAAAGAACAGGTTTTGTCGGTCAGCCAAGCAATCCGCCGCGAAGTCGCTGCGATGGGTGACGGCGTAGAACGCGCGCTTGCACGCGCCGGCGAACTTGAATCGATGGTCCAGGGCGAAGTCGCCAACCTGGAACGGGCCTATTCCGACAATGAAACCAAGCTGCGTACTCTGCTAGGCCAGTTGACCAGCGAACGTCAGGACATTCTTCTCAACGCCGAGAAGGTGCGCGAGGCCATTTCCTCCTCGCACGACCGTTTGAACGCCGATCTTCTGACAGCATCCGACGCGCTGACACAATCGCTTGCTGAAACCGGCTCAACCGTCGCGCACAGCCTGGCCGACAAAGCCTCGCAGATCACCAACGCACTGTCGCAGGCTGGTGAAACGATGAGTGACACCTTGCAGTCGCACGGTGATCGTCTGGTCGAACAGCTTTCCTCGACCGGCCTTGATGTGTCCGACAAGCTGGCCATCATCGGCGGCGATATCGTGCGCGAAATCACTGAAAAATCAGCAGAAGTTGACACGGTGCTGAAAGATCGCTCGGCCACGATCTCCGCTGATCTGGCGTCCACGACCAGTGCGATCGTCACCGAATTCGAGCAGCGCGGTAACAATGTGACCCGCGAGCTTGAAGAAACCAGCCATTCGGTCACCGAGAATTTCGCCGTGCGTGCCGAGGACGTGACCACAACGCTGAAAACCACCGCCGATTCGCTGCTTATCGACATGGAGCTGCGCGGCACGGCGATCACCGCCAAGCTGGATGAAGCCGGCACGCAAATCTCTGACAGCATCACCGAACAAGGTGGTGCCCTCGCCCAGCGTATGGAAGCATCCGCGGAACGTCTGCACGACGCCGTTGTGGAACGTGGCGTTGAGCTACGAGACGGATTTGAGCTTTCTGCTCAATCACTTATCACGTCTGTCGATGCCAAGCTTGAAGAGTTGCGCAAGACAGCTGACGACACCAGCAGCACCATCGAAACAAGCATTATGCGCGACCTTGATCTGGTCGATATGCGCCTTGCCCAGGGCCGCGATGCGGTTGAAGATTTGATCAAGACTGGGACCGGCGACCTCACCGATAAGGTGCAGGCGGTTGGCGAGCGCGTTGTGCAGATCGTTTTGGAACAGGGCGAAAACCTTGGCCTCGCCTTCACGCAGCGCGCTGAAGAATATGCCAATATCCTGAAATCTGACAGCGATGCGCTGGTTTCCGCGCTCGATGATCGTACCGCTGCGCTCGATGAGCAGATGCACACGCGAGCCGACGCCATCCGCGCACTGCTGGACGACAAAGCGCAGTCCATCGACCTGGCGCTGGCTGACCGATCCGGTGCCATCGAAGCCTCGTTCCTTAACCAGCGCACCGCGCTTGAGGAAAGCATCGACCGTGCCGCAGCCGAAGCAAGCGCTGTTCTTGGCGAGCGCTCTGCTGTGTTGGCCGAACACATCAACACGTCCACCCGCGATTACCTGGAGACGTTGAACGACCGCACCCAGCGCTTCATGAGCGTGCTCACCGACGCCAATTCCGGCGTCGAAAGCCGCATGAACGCCCTTTCCGACACGCTGGTTGATCGCATTACGACCGACACCAATGGCTATCTGGAGGCCATGGACACCCGCACGACCAGCCTGATCGATGCGCTGAACGAACGCTCAGACACGCTTATGCAGTCGCTGCAGGATGTCACAGGCAGCACCGAAGAGCGCATCATTGGTGTCGCCAGCGAACTGAATAACCGCGTTGTCGACACAGCCGACGGCTTCGTCGATCAGTTGGAAAAAACCGCCACAGGGCTGGTTAATCGCGTCGATCAGACCGCGATCGGCCTTGTTATCCGCGTTGATGAAAGCACGACCAACCTCACCAATCAGGTTGAGGAAACGTCCAGCAGCATCACCGGCCGGATCGACCAGGCTGCGACCAGCCTTGCCAGCCACGTCAACGAGACGACGACCAACCTCGTCAATCGCGTCGAAGGCACGACCTCCAATCTGGCCAGCCAGGTTGATCAAGCGACCTCGAACCTTGTCAGCACCATCGACAACCGCACCCAGGGCCTCACCGATGCCATGAGTGCCGTTGGCGGCGATCTGACGACCCGCGCCGAGGCCATCGACAACCAGCTGCGTGAGCAGATCGAAAGCCTGTCGAGCGCGTTGCAGATGCGCACGGTTCAGCTCGAGACCACGGTCGATGAGCGCCTTTCCGCCTTCGATGTGAAGGTCAATCAGCGCATTGAAGACGCGACAACCACGTTCGTGGAACGCGCCGATCAGCTTGATGGCGCTTTGTCCAACCGTGGCCGTGAGATCTCCGAAACGCTCATTGAGCGCACCCGTGAAGTGGCGCAGGCCTTTGTTAGCGGTCGCGACGATATCGAGCGTGCCATCACCGCACGCATCGAGGCCGTTGGTGAAACCGTCAACGAACAGACCAACAATCTGACCGATTTGATGGCCAACCGCGTTGCGGACATCAACCAGTTGCTTGGCGACCGTGTGATGGAGGTTTCCGAAACCATCAAGGCCCAGGGCGATGCGCTCGAATCCATGGTCAACGAGCGCGCCAATACCTTCGGCGAAACGCTTTCCACTGAAGCCACCAATGCCCTGCAGGGCTTTGAACTTCAGGTCGGGTCGGCGACCAATGCGCTGGTCGCTGCGGCAGCCAATGTTCGCTCAGCAGCACACGACGAAACGCTTGTGGCCAGCCAACAGCTCGCCGAACGTGCCGATGCTCTGCGTGAAGCGCTGTCCAATCAGGCAGGCGCCATGGAGTCGATCCTCGATGATCGCGGCCAGGCGCTGGTCGGCTCGCTGGAAAGCCGCACAAGCGAGTTTGCACGCTCCATTCACGCTGCCACACAGACCCTTCAGAGCAATGTCGCCGAGCGCGAGCGTGAACTGGCTGAAACCCTCGCGGGCCAGACCGATCAACTCGCTCAAAGCCTGCAGTCGGCCACCAGCCAGCTCGGTACGGTCCTTGACAGCCGCACCAAAGAACTGGCTGGCGCACTAGAGGAGCGGACATCGACCTTGGAGCACAGCATCAACGCGGCTTCCGGTTCGGTTGCCAATGTGCTCGACACGCGCTCTCAGGAGGTCGCCGGCCTCATCGAAAGCCGGACTCAGGCGCTGGCCGACACGCTGGACGCTCGCAGCCAGGCGCTCTCCGACAAGCTGGAAGATCGCCGTTCAACGCTGGAATCCAGCATAACGGCGGCTACCGAGTCCATCGAAACGGTTCTCAACAGCCGCGGCCACTCGCTGCTTGGCGCACTCGACACGCGCACCAATGCGTTCAACCAGTCGGTGGAAGCAGCAACGCAGCTCATGGACTCGACATTGGAAGAGCGCACACGCGACGCATCGGCAAATCTCGCCCGTGCCCGCAATCTGCTCAACCAGGATTTGCAGGAGCTCACCGGCCAGATCGGGTCGGTCAATTCTTCCATTGAGGAACTGCTCAGCAATTCCGCTGTGACCCTCGGATCCATGGGCGAAGTGCTGCAGGAGAAAATTGCCCGCTTCAGCACATCGGTTCAGTCGATCAGCAATGACACGGCCACAACCTCTGAAGCGCTCGAGAAGCAGCTTGAAGCCCTCAGCGGCATTTCCACCGAGGTTCTCAGCTCTATTGTCGACCTATCGGATCGCTTCGATGTGCATGGCCGCGCGCTTTCCGGGGCCTCTCAGGCGATCCTGCGTACTACCGAGAAGCTGGATGGCTCCGTCGGCACGCAGGTCACGCAGATGGATACGATCAGCGAATCCATCGCCGACCGAACCAACCGGGCCGAGCAGGCGTTGCAGTTGACCTCCGAACGCCTGGCTTCGACACTAATCGACGCCGAAGAGCGGGCCGCCTCCCTCGCCTCTGCTTTGTCTCTGGCTGCCGATGACGCGGCCAAGGGCGTGATCGCTCAGTTCAACTCCCTGCGCGAAACCGCCAGCGAAGAAAGCAGCAAGGCCAGCGACATCGTCCGCAAGACCCAGGAAGAGGTCGCGCGCGAACTGCAAGGTGGTTTGGAAACGGCCGTTTCGGCGTTCCACTCCTCCATTGAGGACATGCGCAAGATGACGAGTGATATGAGCTCTGAGCTTGCGACCACCCGTGCGGACATCCGCCGTGGCGTGTTTGAACTGCCCGAAGAAGCGCGCGAAAGCGCAGCCGCTCTTCGCCAGGTCGTGAACGAGCAAGTCGCTGCCTTGAAAGAGCTTTCCAGCCTAGTGTCCGATGAGGGCAATGCGCGCGATGCCTCTTCGCGTCAGCTTCAGGCGCCGGCTCCGGCACCTGCTATCGCCTCCTCACGCGGCGGTGCGCAGTTGGCCGAAGCCAGCGCGTTGAGCTTGGAAGACCAACGCGTTGACGACGACATCGCCCGCAGCATGGAAGATGTCCGTCAGGCGGTTGCCCCGGCTGTGACGCCCGCATCCTCAGGCGGCAATTCCGACGCTCCGTCGGGCGGTTGGATCAGCGATCTTCTGCGCCGCGCATCCTCTGATGATGGCAAAGGCGGTCCGCTGGAAGACATCCGCGAGCAGATCGGCGATGCGCTCGACGAACGCGCCTATGCTCAGCAGTGGGACAGCTATCTGGCCGGCAACAAGGCGAGTTTCTCGCGCCGCATCTACACATTGAACGGCCAGCAGGTCTTCGACGATATTCGTCGTCAGATCGGCCGCGACAATGATTTACGCACGGCTGCTCAAGAGCACCTGACCAGTTTCGAGGGTACGCTGCGCGAAATGGCCTCGCGTCGCGCAAGCCGCGCCGAGACCCGCACACTGTTGATGTCCGATCAGGGCCGTCTCTACACGGTTCTGGGTCAGGCTCTGGGTCGCTTCGGCAACTAAGCGACGGAACATACATGCAAAAAAGGCCGCCGGTCAGACCTTGACCGGCGGCCTTTTTGTTTTCAGTGGGCGGAGCCGTTGGCCTTAAACGGCGTCGAGAACGAACTTCACCATTTCGCGCGACAGAGCATCGAACGCGGCATTGAGCGCTTCAACGCCGTCTTCAGCGCTATCACTGGCCGCAGGCATTGTCGCCGCGAAATTCTGGCTTGCCAGAATGCGCCCATTGGCGTCGTTCATCACCTTCAGCGCAATGTCGATAACCGCTGTCGCCTGCCCGCCATCGGAAATCTCGATCTCAAAAGCACGGATTTCCGGCACAAGGCGCACATCAATCAAGAGACCTTGGCCCGGCCGGCCCACCGCTCTTGCCCGTCCGGTGCGTTCAAGAGCTTCAGCAAAACGCGCCTGAAGCAAGTCCGGCAGCGCGTCCGACCAGGAGGCGCCGGGGAAATAGGCGAGCGTTGCCTCGCTGTCGCGAACAACGATGCGATCGGTTGCGTAAAAACGAACCGCAGCCGGCTCGGCCACGAGCAACTGGCGGCTGGTGCGACTTCCACCAACATCGATCGACTGAGGTGCGCGCAGATCGTAGATCCGCGGCGCCATCTCCAGGCCAAGGGTCGAACAGCCAGCAAGCAGAAGCGCAGCACAGATTCCGCCAACCAGCGGTAGCCGCGCACGTCCGGTTCTGCGCTTGGCGCCCCAAAGGTCCGTCATTGTTTGTCCAACATCACTCATCGGACCCTACTCACACATTCGCGCCCATCAAACCAGTTCAAGCCGCATTTAGCAAAACCGATCATCATATCACCGCCGCTGCGGCGAATATTCGGGAGCGCGATCGCCGCCGAAGATAAACTGCTGCGGGTTGCGTTCAATCGACGTGACCACGCGTTCAAGCCGGTTCAGCACCCGCCGACCGTCGCCAATCAAAGCCTCGGCATCACGCAAACCTGGTCCAGTGAAACGCGCCAAACCGGCGGCAATCTCATCCGACCTGCCCTCAAAGGCGACCGCAACATTGCGCAAGGCGCGCGCCGCTTCTCGTGCATCCGCAATCAACCCTTGTGTCTCGTCCTCGCCAAGCAACCCATCAACGGAGGCCAGAAGACCATCAATACGGCGGGAAGCGACTTCCAGCCGGTCGGCGATGACCACGGCATCCTCAAAAATCGCGTCGACCTGCTCGGCATTGTCTTCAAGGCTCGCGGTAAAGGCCGTCACGTTGTCCGTCGCCTCCTGGGCGCCAGCAAGCACGGCATCGACCCGTTCGCCCGCTTCAGGCAGCCGGGCAGTGAATGTGCCAACATCGTCAACGGCCTGGGCAACCACCGCCGGATCGACCGCAGCAACAACCACTTGGACGGCATCCAGCGTTTCCACGAGCGCGGTGGATGAGGTTTCCAGATTGTCAAACACTGTGCCGCCGCGCGCGATCAAGGCCCGCGCGTCTTCGCCGACGCCGCGAAACTCGGTCGAGGCGACCCGCACATTCTCCACCACTTCGCTGACGCTTTGCGGATCGACCGCTGCGATGAGCTCTTCGGAGCCAGCAATGATGTTTTCAAGCCGTCCTGACAGACCGGATATCTCGCTCGCGATCGCGCCAACGCCCTCCATCAAAAGCTCAATATTGTCCGACTGCTCGGCAACCGTACTCGTAATTTCGTTAATGTCGGCAATGGTTTGGGTCAGAAACGGTTCATTGACAAGCAAGAAATTCTCAATCGTCTGCATCGCATCATCCGCCCGGCCAAGCACATTGCGCGCGCCATCGATCAAGTCTTGAACAACGGAGACCTCTGCCTCAATGATCACCGGTGAGTTGGGATCAAGCACCGCCGGTTCGTCCATTGAGCCACCGCGCAGGGCCACAAAAGCTGTGCCCGTAATCCCGGTGATGCCAAGTTCGGCATTGGTATCTTGACGGATCGGTGTGGCAACATCGACGACCGCCAGTGCCAAGGCTTCTTGCGGGTTGTTGGGGTTGAGCGACAGCGTTCGCACCTCACCGACCTGAATACCGTTAAAGAGCACCGGGCTGCCGGCACTCAGGCCATTCACCGGGCCATTGAACTGAAAAATGACCTCCGCCGTCTCGTCTTGGCCACCAATTTCGGCGACCCAATAGATGAACGCCATCCCGGCGGCGATCACGGCCAGAGCGAACAGTCCAATAACGATATGGTTGGCGCGGGTTTCCATGCCTCAGGGCCTTAGCGTGCAAGTCCAAGAGCGCAAAGCGCCGTGTGGCCCAACGCGAGCAAACAGCTGCACTTTTCGCCAAACCGTTGCATTTTGACTGCGCATTTGTGGCTCAACTCGATTGATTGCTGGGTGCCAAGGGGCTTGAACCGCGTCCGATGGCTCGGCCGGTGTTGAAATAGTCTTGCACCCAAGGGTGATCGAAGCGCCGCACCTCATCGACTGTGCCGACCGTTAGCACCTTCTGGTTGCCAAGCACCGCAACACGGTCACAGACCGAAAACAGGCTGTCGAGATCATGAGTCACCATGAACACGGTGAGCCCAAGCGCTGAACGCAAATCGGCAATAAGCTCGTCAAAAGCCGCTGCACCCAGCGGATCAAGACCTGAGGTTGGCTCATCCAGGAACACAACATCGGGATCAAGTGCCAAGGCGCGCGCCAGCGCGGCGCGTTTGATCATGCCGCCCGAGAGCTCCGAGGGCGTTTTTAGCGCGGCATCTTCCGGCAAACCGACCATGGAAAGTTTCACCGCCGCCAGCCGATCCATCATCGGTTTATCTAGACGCCAATGCTCGCGCATCGGCACTTGGACGTTCTGGATCACGTTGAGCGAGGAGAAGAGCGCGCCATGTTGGAAGAGCACGCCGAGCCGCTCATCGACATGAACCCGTTCACGCTCATCCAACTCCGAGTAGGGTTCGCCAAGCACATCAATAGTGCCGGCCCGGCGGCGATTGAGGCCCAAAATTGCCCGCAAAAGCACCGACTTGCCGGTACCGGACGCACCAACAAACCCTAAGATTTCGCCGCGATAAACAGTGAGATCGAGGTCTTTGAGGACTGTCACGTCACCAAAGCCAACCTCCAAGCCGCGCACCTCGATGACCGAGGTGCGCGCGTTGTGAGGATCGTCGATTGCTTGAACTGCCATGCCCCTGTCCTAGTAATCGATCGATGCGAAAAAGATCGCGAAAACACCGTCCATCACGATGACGGCAAAGATCGACTTCACAACCGCCGCCGTAACACGTTGGCCAAGTGACTCGGTGCTGCCGCTGACCCGGAACCCTTCCATGCAAGCGATGCTGCCGATCGCAAGCGCCATGAAGGGCGCTTTGATCAGACCAACCATGACAGTTTCCAGCAAGATGCCGTCATGCATGCGATCGATGAACACGACGGGGCTGATGCCCGAATAGGCCCAAAGCGTCAGCATGCCGCCGAGAAGCGCCGAAGCGTTGGCGATGATGGTGAGCAGCGGCAAGGCAACGACCAGGCCAAGGATACGCGGCACAACGAGCACATCGACAGGATCAAGGCCGATTACGCGCATTGCATCGACCTCTTCGCGCATGCGCATCGCGCCGATTTCAGCGGTGTAGGCTGATCCTGTTCGGCCAGCGACCATAATTGCGGAAATCAACACGCCGATTTCCCGCAGCACGAGAATGGCCACCAGGTTCACGGTGAAGATCTCGGCGCCAAAAAACCGCAGCTGGTAGGCACTTTGCTGCGCAACGATCCCACCAATAACGAATTGAATGAGCACGATGATCGGCACCGCCCGAAATGCACTTTTATCAAGCTGCGTGACGAACGCATTGAAGCGCCAGCGGGTGGGATTAACTAATGTCAGCCCGATAGAGCTGAGCACCACCCCAAACATGCCGATCACACCGAGCAAATCATCCCAGGTGGCGACGACGCCGCGCCCAAAAGCTGCGATCAGGGCATCGAGGCCAAAACGTGGGTCTTCCGGTCGGCGAACGTCGGCGCGGGCGCGCACCGCTTCATAAAGGTCCCATTTGTCCCCGGGCAGATTGACCAGTTCGACCGTCTTACCGGAAGCGGCCAACTCCTTTTCCAGATCGGCCAATGCCAGGCAGCCAAGCGTGTCCAACTCGCGCAGGCCCGACGCATCAACGCGGATCGAAGGCCCAGAGGCCTCAGCCGACCACTCTGACGCCTCGGAAAACCCGTCTTGCATCAGCACCGTGCGCACGCAGGGCCGGATCCAATCACCCTGAACCACCAGCCCATCGCCATCGCGCAGAATCTCTGCCGCATGCGGTGCGGCTCCGCCACGTTTGGCAAAGGGAACGTCTGTGGGTGGGCCCGACCAAAGGGCGTCAATCGCTGTCACGCGCAAACTGCCAGATCACTGATACGTGCCCCTATACCTGCCACGCGTGATCGCCATGCGCAAAGGCCATTTCGCAGCATCAGAAAATATGGCACGTGATATGATCTCCTTCTCTTTTCCAACCCTTACGGATGCTTTCTTATGGCCGAGCTGCGCAAACCCTATCTTCTGTTCCTGGGCGACGTTCCCGACGCGCTGGCAGCCAAAACGGCCATCGGTGTGGTGGATTGGCGGCGCAATTGGTGCGTCGGCCAAGTTCGCCTCGATGGCTGTATGGCCGACACAGGCCTGCCGGATATGAGCATTGCGGACGGTGTCGACAAAGGCGCGAAAACACTGGTGATCGGCGCTGTAAACGCCGGAGGCGTTCTGCCGGACCATTGGGTTACAAGCATCGTTGAGGCCATCCATGCCGGTCTTGATATCGCCAGCGGTCTTCATGCCCGGCTGCAAGACGTGCCCGAGATAGCCGAAGCCGCCAGCGCGAAAGGCGTGGCGCTTCACAATGTGCGCCATGTGGAACAGAAGCTCGCCACGGGCAAAGGCGACAAACGCCCTGGCATGCGTGTTCTGGCCGTCGGCACCGACTGTTCGGTCGGCAAAAAATACACGGCCCTCGCCTTGGAACGCGGCATGGTGGCCCATGGCATGAAGGCGAGCTTCCGGGCGACCGGTCAAACGGGCGTTCTGATCTCAGGGCGTGGCCTAGCCATCGATTCGGTGATCGCCGATTTCATTTCTGGTGCCGCAGAATGGATTGCACCGGCCAACGACCCCGATCATTGGGACGTCATTGAAGGCCAGGGTTCCCTGTTTCACCCCTCCTTCGCCGGCGTCACGCTTGGCCTCCTCCATGGATCGCAGCCGGACGCCTTCATCGTCTGCCACGAGCCGACACGCACCACGATGCGCGGCGTCAAAACGCCATTGCCCTCGATCCATGACGTCATCGACGCAACTATTGCGATGGGACGGCTCACCAACCCAGCGATCCAGTGCGCGGGCCTGGCGATCAACACCGCCGCGCTGGATGAGCAGGAAGCCCGGTCGCTGCTCAAAAAACTTGAGGATGAGCACACCTTACCCGCCACCGACCCGGTACGTTTCGGCGTCGATAATCTTGTCAAGCCACTTCAAGATATGACGCCAATATCATGATTTTAATCGATATTCACGACGATACTTTTCGCATTCGTGGTGGCTTTTCGATCTCTCGTGGAACCCGCACCCACGCGCATGTGGTGACCGTGATCTTGCGTGACGGCGACCATGTCGGCAGAGGCGAATGCACGCCCTATGCGCGCTATGATGAGACGGTCGACAGTGTCACCGTCGAAATCGAAACCGTGCGAAAGGCCGTCGAGTCGGGGATTGATCGCGATGCCCTCCAGGGTCTGTTGCCGGCAGGTGCGGCCCGCAACGCTGTAGACTGCGCCCTCTGGGACCTTGAAGCCAAGCGCAGTGGTAAACCGGCGCATGTGCTGGCAGGCGTGCCGGAAGGAAAGCCCGTTGAGACGGCCTATACGCTGAGCCTCGATACGCCCGATGCGATGGCCCGCGCCGCTTATGATCACCGGGACCGCCCGCTCCTGAAAGCGAAACTCGGCGGCGACGGTGATCTTGAACGTATGCGCGCCATCTGTGGCCATGCCGGCAACGCCAAAGTGATCGTCGATGCCAACGAAGCCTGGTCGCCGGACAGTCTCTGGGACTGGCTAGACGTTGCCGCAGAACTCGGCGTTGCGCTGGTCGAACAGCCCCTGCCGGCAGGCGAAGATGCGATCCTGGCCGACCGACCGCACGCCGTTCCGGTGTGTGCCGATGAAAGCGCCCATGACCGCGACGGGCTTCAGGACCTACTCGGTCGCTATGACATCATCAACATCAAGCTCGACAAGACAGGCGGGCTCACTGAGGCGCTAGCTTTGAAAGAAGCCGCTAAAGCGGAAGGTCTTGGGATATTTGTCGGCTGCATGATGGGGTCCTCGCTCGCCATGGCACCGGGAACATTGCTTGTGCACAATGCCGATTATGTCGACTTGGATGCCCCACTGCTTCTGGAGGAGGATCGCGAGCCGTCGCTGCAGTTTGATGGCAGCATCCTCTACCCGCCAACGCCGGAGCTCTGGGGGTAGAGTGTTCTGATCACAAGTGGGAACCGGTTTTGCGTCCGAAAACGCCATAGAACAAAGACATAGAACGCAAGAGGTGAGCTAATGCTCGCCTCTTGGGTTCTAACTTTCGCAGGTCGGCTGGACCCGCGCGCCGCCCGGTATCCGCACGCGATTGACGAAAATGATCACGACGCCAAGCGCCGTCATCGCGCCCATGCCGAGATAAGCCATCGCGCCAAAGGCCGCGTAGAGCGGGCCGGCGGCCAGCGTTGCGACCGCCATCAAGCCGCCTGATACAACCCCGTAGACACCTTGCGCCGCGCGAAGCTCGCGTGGCCGTGCCCGTCGCTGAACATAGGTGATCAACGCCAAATGGGTCATGCCAAACGAGAATCCGTGCAAGATCTGAAGCAGGCCGGTGAATGCTAGATCCGGCGAAAACGCAAAAATCGCCCATCGGATTGTCGCGCCGACGCCGCCCAGGATCAGAAGTCCGCGCGCGCCGAGCCGGGCAATGATCGTCGCAGAGACGGCAAACAGAACGATCTCGCAGAACACACCAAAAGCCCAGAGCATGCCGATCGCGGTCTCGGAGAAACCCTGCGCCGCCCAGGACAGACTGCCAAAACCGTAAAGAAAGGCATGGCTCGCCTGCATCAGGCCCGCGCCGATAAAGACGCTCATCGCGCCTTTGCGGCGAAGGAAAAACACCCAGCCTGAGCGCAGTTTTGGCTTTCTCGTCACCTCGCCGGGCCCAGACACCACTTTGGGTTGCACAAAGCTGCGCGGCAAGGCTGCGCAAACCAGGACCAGCGCGCCAAACGTTGCCAGCACCAGCCAAGGCACGGTTTGAACGCCATAGCGATCGACAACCGCGCCGGCGGCAAAGCTCGACGCGACGAACGCAATCGATCCCCAGACCCGAACGCGGCCATAATCCGCGCCTGATTGGCGAGAAAGTTGAATGCCAAGCGCATCGCTGAGCGGCAGCAAGGCGTTCCAGCCGACAGCCATGAGACCGATCACAACGAGCAGCACCCAGGGCGTTGCAATTAGGTCTGGCCCACCCGCAAACAGCGAAGCTGCAGGGACGATCGCAAAAGCAACCATCGCCGCCAGCGCAAGTGCCAAAAGCGGCTTGCGGGGATCGTCGAATCGCTCTGCAGCATCGGTAACCATCGACGTCGTCATCACCCGAACGACCAGCGGTGCGGAGACCAAAACCGCGATCCACGCCGCCGAAAGCCCAATCCAATCGAGCCAAACGGGAAAAAACGGCAAAAAGACCCCAAAGCCCGCGAAATAAGCTGCGAACAACGCGGCCACGGTAACTCTTTGGTGACCAGCTTGGGTTGCAATGGAGACAAGTGGCTGCACGAAGTGAAACCTTACACGTGAAGGGCACGGCATTGATTCGCT
Organism: Hyphomicrobiales bacterium; assembly: GCA_017642935.1. Classification (NCBI taxonomy): domain Bacteria; kingdom Pseudomonadati; phylum Pseudomonadota; class Alphaproteobacteria; order Hyphomicrobiales; species Hyphomicrobiales bacterium. The sequence goes on along the minus strand of JAEPOK010000001.1, from coordinate 574,101 downwards.
GAATTCAGCGAGTATCCGTGATCGGTTTGGGCAGGCAGAAGGAAAGCAAACCGCCGAAACGAGCGATCGTGCCGGCGATTGAATGGGGTTAGAGCCTGTGACGCTGCCGCCTCGGGAGCATCACAGGGTCTATTGGGTCACGGGACAGACCATGAGCGAAACGCCTCTGGCGACCATGAGTCAAGACGGTGAGGACGGCGACGCGCGTCCCGCTTCCAGTGACCACGCCTCCGACACGACCGATCTTGCACCTGCCGCGCAATCCGGCCCGCCCATAAGCGATGCGGACTATGAAGCCATCGCCGCTGCGGTAATGGAAACCGAGCGTGGCCGCTGGTTCCTGAAAGAATATGCACGCCGCAACCGCAATAGCGACACGCAAACCGTGCTCAACGCGTTGGAGCGCCTGGAAGACCGCATCAGCGTGTCCGCCGATAGCAATGGCGACACGTCGGTCGCTCTGATCAGTCACAATGTGATCGATCTTGCCGAAGCCATCACGCAGGTGAAGCGTGAAGTCCAGGAATTGGGCGGGAACGGTGAGGAGAAGGATCACTTCAACTCGGCCACCGTCGAACTTGAAGCCATCGTTACCCAGACGGAGACTGCAACGGGCGAGATTCTCGAGGCTGCGGAGAAAATCCAGGAAGTGCTTTGGACACTTCGCGAAGAAGGCGCCAACGAGACTCAATGCGACATCATCGAAAGCAAGATAATCGATGTCTACACCGCCTGCTCCTTCCAAGATCTGACTGGCCAACGTTCAAGCAAGGTGGTGCGTCTGGTCGGCTACGTTGAAAAACGTGTTTCGGCGATGATGGAAATCCTCGGACTGGCTGACGAGGATGGCCAAAAGGGAACAGCCAAGCCAGATACGCGCGAAACCGCGAATGAATCCGATGCAGGCGAAGCCTACCAAGAAGGCGACACCCGCAGCGATGCTCACCTGCTGCACGGACCGGCGCTGGACGGGGAAGCGATCGAGCAGGACGATGTCGATGCGCTGTTCGGAGGGGCAGATGCCGCCGACGAAGGCTTTGACTCAATTGAGCCGGATGAGCCCGAGGCGCCCAGCGAAGTAACTGACGCAGAAACGGCTGAGGCGGTCGACGAACTGGAGGACGCAACCTCACAGGAGGAAGAGACGGCCGCACCGCACGATTCAGACGACGTATCTCCTGCCGAAGACGACCAAGCGAATGATGCGATCGAGTTGACCGACATCGAACGCGATCTTGCTCGCCTTGAGGAGGAAGCCAAGTCCATCGCAGCGGAAGCCGATGCCTCCAGCGATGACGGCGAACCGATCGATATCATCACCGACGATATGGTCGTGGAGATCCACGATGCCGAAATCCTCCGCCGCCCAGCCGAAGATGCTCTAATTGGTGACGCGCTCGCCAAACCCTCACAGGCGCCCGACATCTTTGATGTCGATGCCCTCGATTTCGACGGCCCGGATATGTCCGAGCGCGCCTTGAACGACCTCGATGGCGAAATCGAACTGCACCAACGCTCGCCGCGCGACGATCGCAAGATGATGGTGGATATGCCCGATGACTTTGCTGTCGATGAGGGCGCTGCCGACATGTTCGTTGAAACCGTCGCCAAGGGTCAGGAGAGTGCGCCGAAAAAGGACGACACGTCCGATTCGACTGCTTCCGCGGCGCAAGACATATTCGATGTGGACGAATTTGGTGTTGATGACTTTGACACCGCAGACGAGGTCGCCATCGAAGAAAGCACCGAGGTCACGATGGTGGCAACGGAGCCAGAAGAAGAGATGCTTGATAAGGCTCTGGCCGCTCTTGAGACTGACGACGCAGCAGAAGCGGCTCTGGACGATCAGGACACGTCCGGCATCAATCCGATTAAGGACGACGACAACCCGCCTCACGCCGACAACAGCGATGAGGATGTGCCCTACACAGACGAAGAGCGCATCGCCCTCTTCTCTTAAGGCTCCGCGCCTAGAAAACGCGAAAATCCCGGATCAGTTCAGCGCGCTGGCCAGCATCGATGGCTCGGCGTTCCCGCCGGACAAAACCGCAAGCACAACCCTACCTCTGACGTCCACCTTGCCAGCTAACAAGGCCGCAAGGCACACGGCACCGCCTGGCTCGACCACAAGCTTCAATTCGCGAAACGCGAACGCCACCGCTGCCAAGACCTCATCATCGCTGACCGACAATCCTTGAACGTGATTGGCCATGTTGATGGGAAAGGTCAGTTCGCCGGGCGATTGCGTCAGGATCGCATCGCAGATGGAACTGGCTTCGGGGTCGTTTATCTCACGCTTGCCGCTGGCAAAAGACCGCACCGTATCGTCAAACCCCTCCGGCTCCACGGCATAGAGCGTACTCCACGGATAGGCATCACGCCAGACGGTTGAAACGCCGGCGCACAATCCCCCACCACCGCAACAGACCAGACCGATATCGGCCTCCAGCCCGAGAGCATTCAGCTGATCAACGGCTTCCAAACCAAGCGTGCCCTGCCCTGCCATAACGTGAACATCATCATAGGGATGCACAAAGGCTGCGCCCGTTCGCTCCACAATCTCCTGTGCAAGGATGTTGCGATCGTATCGCACACGGTCGTAGGGCACGACCGTCGCGCCTAGCCTCTCCACCCGCTCGCGTTTGATAGCAGGCGCGTTCGACGGCATCACGATGGTCGCCGGGATGCCAAACAGTTGAGCGGCTTGCGCAATCCCTTGAGCGTGATTGCCAGACGAGACGGCAACAACGCCATGGCGACGTTCATCCGCGCTCATGGCGGCCAGTGCGTTGTAGGCCCCACGAAATTTGAACGAGCCAGTTCGCTGAAGGGTCTCGCATTTCAGAAAAACCTGCCCGCCGACAAGGTCATCCAAAACGCCATTGGAGATCAGAGGAGTAAGAACCGTTTCGCCCGCAATCCGACCTCTGGCCTCTTTAATGTCGGCAAGGCCGAAAGATGGGGCTTCAATGGTCATAATCCGGCACGCTCCAATCGGCCTTCAATGGGTAAAGATGCTGAAAAAACGCCTTGGCGCTTTCATGCCAGCTGTAGTTTTGGGCGAACGCCGCACAGTCCTCGCGTTTCAGTGTCAGCGCTGCCAACGCCGCATCCCGCAGATCGTTGGAAAGCACGCCAACCTTGGCGTCCGTCACGACATCTTTCGGACCTGTGACGGGAAAGGCGGCCACCGGCAATCCTGAGGCCAAAGCCTCCAGCAAGACGATCCCAAACGTGTCGGTGAGGCTTGGGAAGACGAACACATCGCTGCCAGCATAGTACTGCGCCAGATCCTCGCCAAGTTGTGGCCCAACAAACACCGCGTCGTTGTGTTTCGCCTTCAAGCTTTCAAGCGCTGGCCCGCCGCCGACGATCAGCTTGGTGCCCGGAAGGTCAAGGTCAAGAAATGCCTCAAGGTTCTTTTCCACCGCGACCCGGCCAACATAGACGAAGATGGGACCGGGATAGGGCAGCTTCACGGCAGGCCGCGGATAAAACCGCTCCAGATCTACCCCGCGCGACCACCGCACCAAATTGTTGAACCCGCGCCCGCGCAGCTCCTCTTCCAGGCTCGGTGTTGCCACCATCACGCCCGTCGCCGCGTTGTGAAAACGACGCATGAACGCGTAACTCCAACTTTGCGGGATCGGCGCGCGCGCCGCCACATATTCGGGAAACCGTGTGTGATAGCTGGTGGTGAACCCCAGCCCATGCTTGATGCAGAAACGCCGCGCCACAGTGCCCAACGGCCCTTCAGTGGCGATATGGATGGCGCGCGGTTCCTCAGCGCGGATCGCGCGGCGAATGGAGCGCGGATGCGCCAATGCCAGCCGAATTTCCGGGTAACTCGGCATTGCCATGGTACGAAATCGAGCCGGCCCCAAGACCTGCAGATCAACGCCGAATTTCGGCGCCTCTTTCACCATCCATTCGATGGTGCGCACGACACCATTGATCTGCGGATGCCAAGCATCCGACACGATCAATGCCCGTGCGGGATTGGAAGCGTTGAACTCAAACATCGGTGTGCAAATTGGTCGCCTGCGGCTTAGGCAGCTTCAGATTGGTCGTCAGACTTACGCGAAGCGGCGGCCTGCGGATCGAAGGCGAGCACCTGAGCAGGATCATCGGCGACATTTTCAGCAACCGCCTTAGCGGCGCGCAGTTCCTCTTCGCCATAGGCGCTCAAACGGGTCCATTTGATCAGCTCAAATGACCCGTCTTCGTTTTCAGCAACCGCTGTGCAACTTTCCACCCAGTCGCCCGTGTTGACGTAATGCACATCGCCAACGTCCTGCATGGTTGCATGGTGGATATGTCCGCAAATCACGCCATCAACATCAGCCTTGCTGGCCTCATGGCTCAAGGTTTCCTCATACCGACCGATGAAGGACACGGCGTTTTTCACCTTGTTCTTAGCCCAGGCCGAGAGCGACCAATAGTCAAAGCCCATGCGCCGGCGCACAAGGTTCACATAGATGTTCGTCCAGAGCGCAAAATTGTAAGCCCAGTCGCCGAGGAAGGCGAGCCATTTGGCGTGACGCACAACCACATCGTATTGGTCGCCATGAACGACCAAAAAGCGTCGACCATCGGCCGCCTCGTGGACGGCAGAATCAACAATCTCAATGCCACCCATCTGCATGCCGAGATAATCGCGCAGGAACTCATCGTGATTGCCCGGCAAATAGACGATGCGCGAGCCCTTACGCCCTTTGCGCAACAGCTTCTGCACCACGTCATTATGGGCCTGCGGCCAATGCCAACGCTTTTTCAACCGCCATCCATCGACGATGTCGCCGACCAGATAGATGGTCTCCGCGTCGTGAAAACGCATGAAATCAAGCAGCAGATGCGCCTGGCAGCCACGTGAACCAAGATGAACATCGGAAAGAAACAGCGTGCGGAACGTTTTTGGCTCGGGCACGCCAGCCGCGTCCTTGGAGAACGCGTCCTTCGAAGAAGACTGCGTGCCAGCTCTGAAATCCGACGTTCCGGGTCGATTGCCCATCCTGCAATCCCTTCTTGCGCTCCGCGTCACAAACACATTCACGAAGGCGGTCAAAGCGCGGCGCCCCAATACATTCAGGGCATCGCTGGCAGGTACATAGGACGTTCCCATGTCCAAAGCCAGTAGGCACTCTACCTGCGGAGACTTACGGGGATTCTGTTGTCACTTTTGTGACACGTAAGCCACCACCGACCTTGACCAATGGGCGTAAAAGTCGCCATCAACGCCGACCAAATCAACAGAAAGACTGAGTTTTATGGACCTTCAGATCGCTGGAAAATGGGCCATCGTGGGCGCGTCTAGCCGCGGCTTGGGCCTTGGTTGCGCCAAGGCGCTGGCCGAAGCCGGATGCAACCTCGTCATCAACGGCCGCGACACGGCAAAGCTTGAGAGCGAGGCCGAAGCCCTTGGGGCTTTGGGCGCGCCGGAAGTGATCGTGGTCGCCAAGGACATCGGCACCAAAGAGGGTCAGGACGCGCTGTTTGCCGCCTGTCCGAACCCCGACATTCTGGTCAACAACAATGGCGGTCCACCGCTGAAGCCATTCGAAGCTTTAGACGCCGATGCGATCATGGCTGGCGTTGAGCAGAACATGATCACGCCGATCATGCTCATTCAGCGTGCCCTGCCCGGCATGAAGGAGCGCGGGTTCGGGCGGATCGTCAACATCACATCTTCGTCGGTATTGGCGCCGATCCCGGGCCTCGATGTATCCTCTGGCGCGCGCGCCGGGTTGACCGCCTTCGTTGCTGGTGTCGCCAAGAACGCTGCCGAGCACAATGTCACGATCAACAACATCCTGCCCGGCAAAATGGACACTGACCGGCTGCGCGGCAATCTGGAAGCGCTGGCCAAGCGCACCGGCAAAAGCGTGGAAGACGCCAAGGCCGGTTCCATTGCCTCGATTCCGGCCAAACGTTTCGGCACCGCCGATGAATTTGGCGCTGCCTGCGCCTTCCTGTGCTCGGGCCATGCAGGCTACATCACAGGCCAAAATCTTTTGATGGATGGCGGACTTCTTGGCCGGGCTTTTTGACGTTATAAGGCCAGCGGGAAGAGTTACTCCATCACCGCCGCTTTGAGGATACACACCATCGTGGCGCGGCCCTTTTGGCAGCCCGCGGTTTCCAGGCACCGAACCGTATGCGGGCGATCACACCGATAGCGCACTGTGCCGCCGGTTTCGACGCGGCGTGTCTCTTGCCCAGCGATGACTTCAAACGTGCCAGAAAGCACCGATAGGCACTCGATCGACCCGCGCTGGTGACCTTCGGATTCAAGAACCGCGCCGGCCTCGGCTGCAACATCATACCATTGCAGCCATTCCACCGTTTTCGACCAGCCGATGATGGTGAGCTGCATCTTGCCGTCTTCCGACGTCAGCACCGGCATATCGTTGGGTGGGATATCTTCCACGAAATCAGCGTCGTGGGCGGCCGACAAAACCCGGTCGATCGACACATCCAGTGCCTGAGACAGCCGCCAGATCGTCGCGAGTGTCGGGTTGGTCTCATTGCGCTCGATTTGGCTGATGATCGATTTGGCAACGCCCGATTGTTCCGAAAGCTCCGACAGCGACAGATTGTAGGCCTTGCGCAGCCGTTGGATCGTCTTGCCGAGCTGACCGGAGAACGCCAACGCGTCGGCTTCGCTTTGCGCGTTACGCGGGGATTTGTCGGCCATGGCAAGACTCACTGGATCAGAACCGTTGATCAGCTTGGCGTGCGCGCTTTCAAGGCTGCTTCACGCGATATGCCGATCTGATGTTCGCGGTAGATCACAAACAGCCCTGCTCCGACAACCAGCACCGATCCAGCAAGCACGGCAAGTCCAGGCACCTCATCGAACAGGACGTAGCCGACGATGAGCGCAAAGATCATGGCCGTGTAGTCAAATGGCGCGACCACAGAAGCGGGCGCAAGGCGGAAACTGTGGGTCAGCAGGATCTGACCAATACCGCCCAGAAGACCAAGGCCAATCAACAAAGCCCACGTCGTTGCATCGGGCATCACCCATCCAAAGGGTAGCGTGGCCAATGCGAAAACGCTGGTGATTGCAGAAAAGTAAAAGACGACGGCGGTGGTGGATTCCGACTTGATGAGCTGGCGCACATAGACCTGCGCCAAGGCCATAAACCCGGCTGATGCAAGGGCGAGCATCGCCCCGAGCGAGCGGGTTTCATCCTCCAAGGTGCCGACAAGTCCAAGGTTGGGCGAAAGAATGATCAGAACACCGACAAAGCCAACGATAACCGCTGACCAACGGTACAATCTTACCACTTCGCCCAAAATCACGACCGCAAGCGCCGTCGTGATCAGCGGCTGAGCAAAACTGATCGCGGTCGCATCGGGTAGAGGCAGCCGGGAAAGCGCCATGAACCAGAGCGTCATCGCGCTTGCACCGATGATCGCGCGACCGACATGACCCAGCGGCCGTTTGGTGGCCAAAGCCGACGACCAAGTGTGCTGGTACTGGATCATGATCACCAACGGGATCAGGCCGAAAAACGCCCGCGCGAACACGATCTGACCCACCGGTACGCTGTCACCGAGCACTTTCACCCCTGTCACCATGAAGGTGAAGGCGAGAACGGAAAGCAGCTTGAAACCGATACCGGCGAGGGGCACGAGGACGTCCGATGTTCGAGGAATGGGTTCTTCTGGCAGGATTCCTCGATCGACACCACCACCGCGACCGCATGCCTCCCATGCACGGCACCTGTTCACCGCATCCGCCATCGGTTGAACTTTCCACTGGCAGGTCGCGTTGAGCCTCTCTAACCTAGGGTCCGGTTGCGATGCCTCGTAAGCGCGCCCACTGCCCCCCAATTCGCCCGCCCGGGCGCCTGCCAAAGGTCCTTCATGTCCCTGCTTGCCTCGCTCACGCACACCACGCGCTACAGCTATGACCGTCCGGTCACGCTCGGTCCGCAGCTCATTCGCCTGCGCCCTGCCCCGCATACCCGCTCGCGCATTCCCTCTTATGCGCTGACGATCAAACCCGAAGGTCATTTCATCAACTGGCAGCAGGACCCGCACGGCAACTGGGCTGCCCGTGTCGTCTTTCCCGAGCCGGTGATGGAGTTCTCTATTGAAGTCGATTTGCTCGCCGATATGGCGATCATCAACCCGTTCGATTTCTTTGTCGAGCCCGAGAGCGAGGAACTACCGGTCGTCTACAATGAGCGCCTGAAGCGCGACCTGATGGCCTATTCACAAGTCGAACCGCAGGGCGATCTGTTTGATTCATTTTTGCAAGGCATCGACGCAAGCCCTCAAAACACAACAACTTTTCTTGTTGGCTTGAATCAAAAGGTGAGCGACGCCGTCGAATACATCATCCGTATGGAACCAGGCGTCCAGACACCCGAAGATACACTGAAAATCGGCCGAGGGTCCTGCCGGGATAGCGCATGGTTGATGGTCCATCTGTTGCGCCATCTCGGCTTTGCGGCGCGTTTCACCTCTGGCTATCTGATCCAGCTGAAACCGGACGAAAAGGCACTGGATGGTCCGGCCGGCACCGACCATGATTTCACCGATCTGCACGCCTGGACAGAGGTCTACATCCCCGGCGCCGGCTGGATCGGCCTTGACCCAACCTCAGGCCTGCTCTGCGGAGAAAGCCACATCCCGCTCGCTGGCACACCGCATTATGAGGGCGCAGCGCCGATCGAAGGCGCCGCCAGCGCTGCCAATGTCGATTTTCATTTTGACATGCAGATTGGTCGCGTCGATGAGCGTCCGCGCGTCACAGCCCCGATTGCCGACGAAGCATGGGAAACGCTGCTGTCCGTCGGTGATCAGGTCGATGAGGCCCTGCAGGCGGAAGATGTGCGCCTCACCATGGGTGGCGAGCCAACCTTCATATCCATCGATGATCTGGAGGGCGAGGAATGGAACACCTCCGCCGTCGGCCCGACGAAACGCAAGCTCGCCGATGAACTCACCCACCGGCTGGCCGACAAATTCGCGCCGGGCGGTTTCCTGCATTACGGTCAAGGCAAATGGTATCCGGGCGAAAGCCTGCCGCGCTGGAATTTTGCGATCTATTGGCGCACTGACGGCAAGCCGATCTGGGAAGATCGCGCCCTTTTCGCGCGCGAGCCATTGGAAGGCGAAACACCGGATACCGCCATTGCCAAGGAGGATGGCCCAAAAGCCGCTGAAGAGCTGGCCTTGGCGATCGCCGAGCGACTTGGGGCAGACTCATCCCATCTCATGGCCGCCTTCGAGGACACGGCGGCTTGGCTCTCCAAGGAAGCGGCCTTGCCGGACAATGTCACACCGGAAAACGCAAAGCTGGCAAGCACCGAAGACCGCGCCCGTATCGCCCGCGTTTTTGATCGCGGTCTGACAGTGCCAACCGGATACGTCCTTCCCATCGCGCGCCACGATGATCTGGAATCCGATCAACGTTGGGTGTCGGAGGCCTGGACGCTGCGCCGCAAACATTTGTTCCTGGTCCCCGGCGATTCCCCGGTCGGCTACCGCCTGCCGCTGGACTCCCTACCCCATTTGGAACCGGAAGACTTTCCGTACATCGAACCGGAAGACCCGCTCGCTGACAAACCGCCTCTGTCCGAGCCTGCTGACATTCGCGCCCGCGTGAGTGGTCCCAAAACCGGCACGCCGGAACCGCACAAACAGCATGTGCGTACTGCACTCACCATCGAACCGCGCGAAGGCAAGCTCTGCGCCTTCATGCCGCCGACCAAGACGGTCGAAGATTATCTGGAATTGGTCACGGCCATCCAAGAAGCGGCTATGGAAACCGGCCACCCGATCCAAATCGAGGGCTATCACCCACCCGCCGACCCTCGCATCAGCGTTATCAAGGTCGCACCTGACCCCGGTGTCATTGAGGTGAATGTGCACCCGGCCTCGTCCTGGCGCGACAGCGTCGAGATTACCGAAACGGTGTATGAGGAAGCACGTCAGACCCGCCTTGGCACCAACAAGTACATGGTCGATGGCCGCCACACGGGCTCCGGTGGTGGCAATCATGTGGTTGTCGGCGCGTCGAAAGCGCCCGACAGCCCGTTCCTGCGTCGCCCGGATCTGCTCAAGAGCATCATCACCTATTGGCAGCGCCACCCCTCGCTTTCCTACCTGTTTTCCGGCCTTTTCCTCGGTCCGACCAGCCAGGCTCCGCGGGTCGATGAAGCGCGCCATGACACGCTCTATGAGCTTGAAATCGCGATGGCGCAGGTCCCCCATCCCGGTGAGGGCGAAACGCCGGCTCCTTGGTTGGTCGACCGCTTGTTTCGCGATCTTTTGACCGACGTCACCGGCAACACCCACCGCGCGGAAATCTGCATCGACAAGCTCTATTCGCCCGACGGTCCGACCGGGCGCCTGGGGCTGGTGGAGTTTCGTTCCTTTGAGATGCCGCCCTCGGCACGCATGAGCCTGGCCCAGCAGCTTCTCATCCGCGCCATCATCCTGATGGTCTGGCGCGATCCGCAAACGCCGCCGCTTGCCCGCTGGGGCACGGCGCTGCACGACCGGTTCATGCTCGGCGCCTTCCTTTGGGAGGATTTCCTCTCGGTTATCGGCGACCTGCAACAGGCGGGCTTCGCTTTCGATCCGGACTGGTACCGCGCGCAATACGAGTTCCGCTTTCCCCATTTCGGGGGCCATCGATCACAATGGCGTCTCGCTGGCCATTCGCGGCGCTCTGGAGCCCTGGCATGTACTGGGTGAGGACGGCGTCGCCGGCGGCATGTCGCGTTACGTCGATAGCTCCGTTGAGCGCATCCAGGTGGAAGTCACCGGCTACAATCCGGCCCGCCACGCCATCACCTGCAACAATCGCCTCGTTCCGGTGCACGCGACCGGATCAGGCACCCACGCTGGCGGCGTGCGCTACAAGGCCTGGCAGCCTTGGCGCGGCCTGCACCCGACAATTCCGGTCCACGCACCCCTCACCTTCGACATCATCGACCGCTGGAATGGCCGCGCGCTTGGCGGTTGCCGCTACCATGTCGGCCACCCCGGCGGGCGTAACTATGAAACCCCGCCGGTCAACGCCTATGAGGCTGAAGCCCGTCGTCTGGCGCGCTTTGAAGCCATGGGACACACGCCTGGGGCGGTCAAAGTGAAAGAGGAAAAGGCCAACTCCTATTTTCCCTATACGCTGGATCTGCGCACGCCTGCGCCGGACGAAACGCGATAGGTCACGATGGAAAGGCCTGCGCCAGCACAGCTAACGCCTGCCCAAGGCGGCCTTCTCGATGGCTATGCGCCATTGCCGGAAGCCTTTGACGAATGCGTTGATGATACCGGCGCGGTTCGGCCAGCCTGGCGCGACGCCATCGATCTTTGGAGCCGCCAATCGGACGTCGACAAAAGCGCACGGCGACAAGCCGCCGACCGCTATCTGCGCGACAATGGCGTCGCCCACCGCGTCTATGGCGATGATCGCAGCGTGGAACGTCCCTGGCCGTTGAGCCACCTCCCGCTGGTGATCGGCGCTGACGAATGGCAAACCCTGGAACGCGGGCTTATTCAGCGCGCCAATCTGCTGGAACGCGTGCTGGCCGATCTTTACGGCCCGCAAAGGTTGGTTCGCGAGGGCCATATCCCCGCCTCGCTGATTGCCGGCGCCCCTGGCTTCCTGCGCCCGCTGGTCGGCGCCCTGCCGAAGGGCGGCCACCATTTGCATTACATCGCCGTGGAGCTGGGCCGTGGCCCCTATGGCCGGTGGTGGGTGCTCGGCGACCGAACACAGGCCCCATCGGGTGCCGGCTACGCCTTGGAAAACCGGCTGGCGACCAGCCGTGCCAACGGCCGGGACCTCAGCAGCTTGCGCGTGGTTCGGCTGGCGCGTTTTTTTCAGCGTTTTCGCGAGGCATTGGGAAGCATGAAAGGTGTCGACGCATCGCGTGTCGGCCTGTTGACGCCCGGACCGTACAACGAAACCTATTACGAACAGGCATTTCTGGCGCGCTATCTGGGGTTCTTGCTGCTGGAAGGCGGCGATCTCATCATGCGCGACGAAAAGCTGTTCGTGCGCACAGTGCGTGGGTTGAAACAAATCGATGTGCTGTGGCGCCGCGTTGACGCTGATTTCTGCGATCCCCTGGAACTTCGCGCAGAATCTCGCCTAGGCGTGCCTGGCCTTGTTCACGTGGTACAATCCGGTGGGCTTACCTGCATAAACTCGCTGGGCGCAGGGCTGTTGGAAAGCCGGGCCTTCATGGCCTTCTTGCCGAAACTGGCGAACCATCTGCTTGGCGAAAATCTGCACCTACCCAACATCGCCACCTGGTGGCGCGGTGATCCTGCGATGCGCGCCAAGGCAGACCAGGCCCATGGTGACACGGTCTGTTTGAACGCCTTTGGGACCAGCCTTCCGATGGACGGCACGCTGTTTACTGGCCAAGGCGAAATGCCGCTGCGCGAAGAAGAAAGCGTCAGCCAAGAAAGCGTGCGCCTTTCTACCATGCCAACCCTTCCAGCATCCGGCGATGGACCGCTTGTGCCCCGTCCCTTCAGCCTGCGGGTCTTTTTGGCGCGCACCGCCGATGGTTGGACGGTTATGCCCGGCGGGTTCTGCCGGGTCGCCGAAAGCGACGACACGCGCGCCCTTTCCATGCAGGATGGCAGTCGCTCCTGCGATGTCTGGGTGCAATCGGATGCGCCGGTCAGGCCCGTCACGCTGCTTCCGAAACCCGGCAAACGATCGGTCCGCCGGGTTCCGGGCACCCTTCCCGCCCGCGCCGCCGACAATCTGTTCTGGCTCGGCCGCTACACCGAACGCGCGCAGCTTGCCCTGCGCCTCACCCGCGCTTGCCTGGAACGTCGCGCTGACAGCACTACCGATCAGGATGCCCTCTTGCACGCCATCGAGGACCAACTCGGCCACTGGTGTGTGGACGCCAAAACCACACCGACGCTTTTTGCCGATCAGCTTCTGCCCATCCTGAACGATGCCCACCGTACGGCCTCGGCCATACGGGACAGGTTCTCGCCCGACGCCTGGCAGACGCTCAACCGTTTCATGGTGCGGGCGAGCACCGACGCCTTCGCCCGTCTCAGCGCGCCGGAACAAATCGACGAGGCGCTTTCCATGCTGGCCGCCTTCGCTGGCCTCGTCGGTGAAAACATGATCCGCCTGTCAGGTTGGCGGTTCTTGGAAATCGGGCGAAGGCTGGAACGGGCCATCGGCACCTGCCAACTGACCCAACACTTTGCCAATGCACCCTCGTCAGCTGACCAGCCGCTGCCGGGCGCCTTTGATTTGCTCCTGGAAATCGCCGACAGCGTGATGAGCTATCGCCAGCGCTATTCGATCACCACCGACCGCAACACGGTTGTCGATCTGGTGGTCCTTGATCCCAACAATCCACGCTCCGTCGGCTTTCAGCTCGACAAGATTAACCTACACATCAACGAGATCATTGATCATCAGGCCTTCGATGCCCAGACCGACCTGCAACGGCTGGCCTTTTCCATGTGGAGCACCATTCACACGCTGCGCGTCGAGCAACTCGATGGGGGCTACCTCGTCACACTGCAAAGCAGCCTTGCGACATTGTCCGAAGCCATCAGCCAGACCTTCATCGCACCCGGTGAAGTCGGCCGATCCATCTCAGCATGAAAAGGTACGCGATCACATCGGTGAGCGCTTATCGCTATTCTGCGCCGGCAAGCCACAGCTATCACCTCACCCGGTTGATGCCAGCGGAAAGCCATGACCAGAAAGTGTTGCAATCAGGCGTCGAGGTCACGCCGTCACCGGCGCACACGGGCACGCAGAGCGACTTCTTCGGCAACACCGTCCAATGGTTCAGTCTCGACCAGGCGCATGAGAAAATCAGTTTCACAATGCGGGCGACCGTCGAGGTTGAACGATCAACGCCTCTCTTAGCACCGACGATCAGTTGGGAAGATGCTGCCGCCAGCGCACTGAAAGTCGCAAGCTTGGACCCACAGAGCCCGGCGCATTTTCTGCGGGCGACCTCCCACACGGTGGCCGATGCGCCGCTGCGGATCTTTGCAACACGGTTTTTTCATCTCGGCGCGCCACTTGATGACGCGATGCTCGCGATGAGCAAAGCGATCCAGAACGAGTTGCGCTATGATGGCAAGGCCACAACCGTCGAGACCACCGCAGGCGCAGCGTTCGCCGCCGGCGCAGGGGTCTGTCAGGATTTCGCGCACATCATGATCGCCGCCTGCCGCAACACTGGCATCCCGGCGCGCTATATAAGTGGCTACATCCGCACCGACCCACCGCCAGGCCAACCACGATTGGAAGGCGCCGACGCCATGCACGCCTGGGTGTCCGTCTGGATGGGCCCGAACGCCGGGTGGATGGATTTTGACCCAACCAATGGCTGCCGGGTCGGCGAGGACCACATCGTCGTGGCGGTGGGGCGTGATTATCAGGACACGCCACCGGTGCGCGGTGAAGTTGTCGGTGGCGGCGAGCAAAGCCACACGGTGTCAGTGGATGTCGTTGAGCACAGCTAAGCAGGCTCAGGCGCATCGCCGATCACGACATCGGCGCGCGTCCCGCATAGCGCCAAATGGACCATCAGCCGCGTAGTCACCGGCCGCTGCGCACCTAGGCTTTGGCTGACCTCGATCACAGACTCAACGACACTCATCGGCAACGGGTCTTTCGACTTCAAAAGAGCGGATTCGCGCTCCCCAGCAAGCCGTGCGATGACCCGTGTGCGTCGGGTCACCTGCTCGGCAAAGCCGTAAGCCTTAAGCGTGCCTTCGATCGAGCCAGCCTTACGCAAAGCATCATTGAGATGCGGGAAAAATCTTGTCGGCATCCAGATCGTCGCCAAAGCCAGCGGCGAGCCATCAGCGCCAAGGATTAATTCGACCTCATGCACCTGGTCAGTTGGCACAAGGTCGAGATCCTGGCCCATTCGGGTTCCAGCCTCCACCTTGCGATGGCGCACAAATGCGCTGGTGAGCTCTTCGACGTTGAGCCAGTTGGTATCGGACAGCGGGCTGTTGGTGTTCACGCGGTACTGGGCTTTGATACCGGCGGTGATGAAGGTGCCGCGCCCCTGCGTGGTCGCCACCAGGCCGTCGCGAGCAAGCTCAGCAAGGGCACGACGCACGGTGTGCCGATTAACCCGAAAATGCGCCGCCAATTCCAACTCGATAGGCAGTTTCGCACCGGCGGGCCACTCGCCCGTTTCAATGGGATCGCGCAGCGTTTCCACAATGGACCGCCAGACCGAGCCTTGTTCTCGTGGGCCCTGCCGGGGTTGCACCGGAAGTCGCGGCAACGGAACCGTCAAAGTGACGGGTGGCGGCGCGGGCGGGCTGATGGCTTTGATCGGCGAGCGTGACATTGATAGCCGAGGCTGGAGACGGGTGGCGTGGAAAAATAGCCTAATGGGCAGAGCGCCAAAAGAAAACGGACCGGGCGACGTTAGCCACCCGGTCCGAACTATCGAAGTTGGCCGAAACAGACGTTCAGTCGGAAACCTTAGTGTCCGTTCGCGTCGGGGATCAGCACCGAGTCGATGACATGGATCACGCCATTGTCCGCATGAATGTCGGCGGACACGACGTTGGCACCATCGACAGTCACAGAGCCGTGAGACTTGGTGACGCGCAGCGTGTCAGCAGTGTTGAGCGTGCGAACTGGAATCGTGCGGCCCGGCAGGTCGGTCGAGCGCAGCTCGCGCGGCAGTACGTGATAGGTCAGGATCGCGACGAGCTGATCGCGGTTTTCTTCAAGCAGGAGCGAGTCGACCGTGCCTTCTGGCAATGCAGCGAAGGCTTCATCGGTAGGCGCGAACACGGTGATGTTGTCGGTTGTTGCCAGTGCATCGGCAAGGCCAGCCGCGGTGGCAGCGGCAAGCAAAGTGTTGAAAATACCTGCTTCTGAGGCGGTTTCAACGACATTGGCAGCCTGGGCGCCAGACGCGATCATGGTGGTGCCAGCAAGGGCGAGGATCAGTTTACGCATAGAGTGTGTCTCCCTAGACAACGATTGTTGGTGAGCTCGGCATGACGGTCATGGTGAGCGGGTCATGTCGTCAGCACCCCGATTGTCCCGCGCCTTTTGGAAGACACGACCATGCTGTTGACGAGAGGCGTACGCCACCAACCGACAATCGGTTTGCGACATCACGCGCCTGTGAACGTGCGTGATCGCCCGCTGACAATTGTCAGTGCCAGGACAAAGTCGCGCGCTAGGTTCCGGTCCGCTCATCAGATGCTAGGAGAAGGACCAGAACGATGGACAATGTTGAGACGCTGCTGAAGGGAACCGTGGAGGAGCTCGACAAGCTGCTCAATGCGAAGAACGTTCTCGGCGATCCGATTGAGCGCGAGGGCGCCACCGTAATCCCCATCGTCAGCTACGGATTTGGATTTGGCGCCGGCGGCAACACCGGCGGTAAAACAGGAACCGGTGGTGGCACGGGTGGCGGTGGCGGCATCAAGCCGCTTGGCGCGATCATCTTCGATAAGGACGGCGCTCGCGTGGAATCCGTGCGAGGAGCGGTCTCCAACGTTGCCGAATTGGTTGCCGACACGGCCGCGCGCGCCATTCGACTTCAGGAAGAACGCAAGTCAGACTCCGGCGCCAAGAGCTAGCGGCTGGCAAATGATCGCGGTCGCGCTCTGGGTTCTGGTCGCGCTGGCAGCGGCAATTCTCGTTATTGTGTCGCTGCCAGTGCACCTCATCGCTCATGCCGAGAGCGAGCCGCATCTTTTGCTGACCGTGCGGGCATCGCTTGGGAACGGGCTGGTTCCAGCGTTTCCCGTTTATCGCAGCGATGCTCCATCCGAGAAAAAGAAAGCAAAGAAGGCCAAAAGGAAGCGAGACAAGGCGACAAAACGCGAGGACAAACCGGGTCGCAAACTGGATTGGATGCGGGCCATCCCAAATCTACTGAAAGACCTCAAAAAGGAAATCGCGATCGAGCACTTTCGAGCGCACGCGATTGTCGGGCTCGGCGATCCTGCCGACACCGGCGCCCTTTTCGGACAGTTGGCGCCTTGGCGATACGGACTGGGCAACTGGACCGGCTGCCATCTGGAGCTGCAGCCTGATTTTGACCAAGCCCGGTTGGCCGGTCAGCTCGACCTGACGGTGAAGGTCACGCCCATCCGCCTGCTTCCGCCGCTCGTCAGGTTTGGCCTCGATCTTTGGAGACCGAAAGGCGCACGCAATGACGATCAGCTTGCAGTTCGGACCCAAGCTTAACGGGCAACGCGTCGCCGTTTTGGTCGAAACCAAGCGCGCGACCACCAATTGTTTCAAGGGGTTAGGCATTTGGCTATCGAAGAAACCGCTGGCCATCTTGATCGATGACGCCGGCAGTGTGTCCGTTACCGATATGTCCGGCGCGCCAATGGATACCGACATGATCGAACAGCTCTGCCCGGGCGCCTTGGTTGCGTTTAAAGAGAGCGCAGAGCCTACCCCCTCCACGACTGGACCCTAAGGCCGCCAGCCGATATTCAATCGGGCAATGAAAAAGCCGCATCCATGCACCGCTGTGCAGGTGGATGAACGGTGTTGGCGAGGGGGAAAAAGAAACGTGCTCCATGACGATCGGCTCTTTCCCGTGGAGCAAAGAACCCGCGCCATCGCCCGCGAGCTTTATAGCTCGGTCAAAGACCTGCCCCTGATCTCGCCCCACGGCCACACCGACCCGGCTTGGTTTGCAGAAAACGAGCCCTTTCCCGACCCGGCCCAGCTTTTCGTAGTGCCCGATCATTACGTTTTCCGGATGCTCTATTCACAGGGTGTGTCGCTGGAGAAACTCGGCATTGCGACCGCCGATGGCTCGCCTGTCGAAGCGGATGGGCGGGCGATTTGGCGCACTTTCGCCGAGCACTATCACCTGTTTCGAGGCACTCCGACACGGCTCTGGCTCGACCATGCTTTTTCGGACCTTTTTGGCCTCACGCAGCGCCTAAGTCCGTCAAATGCTGACGCTGTTTACGACCAAATTGCCGACTGTCTGGCTGACGATGCCTATCGCCCCCGCGCGCTCTATGAACGCTTCAATCTGGAGGTGATCGCGACCACCGAAAGTGCCCTCGACCCTCTTGAACATCACAAGGCCATCCAAGCGACCGATTGGTCCGGTAAGGTCATTTCCGCTTACCGTCCCGATGCCGTGATCGACCCGGAGTTTGAAGGCTTTCATTCCAACCTCAAGGCGCTTTCAAGCCTCACGGACGAGGATTGCCTGACTTGGGACGGTTATCTTGAAGCGCATCGCAAACGCCGGGCCTATTTCAAACTGATCGGCACAACCTCGACCGATCATGGCCACCCGACTGCCAGAACTGCTGATCTGTCTGAGGCCGACAAACGCGCGCTTTTCAACCGCGTCACCCTTGGACCGGCCAATGCCGCGGATGCAGAGCTGTTCCGAGCGCAGATGCTGACCGAGATGGCGGTGATGAGTCTCGGTGACGGTCTTGTCATGCAAATCCATGCGGGTTCCCATCGCAACCACAACGGCCCGCTGTTTCAGCGCTTCGGTCGCGACAAGGGGGCCGACATCCCCTCGCCCACCAATTATGTCGATGCGCTGAAGCCTTTGTTGTCCAAGGTCGGCAATGCGCCAGATCTGAAGGTCATCGTCTTCACGCTGGATGAAACCGCCTATTCACGCGAGCTGGCGCCGCTCGCCGGACACTATCCTTGCCTGTTCCTTGGCCCGGCCTGGTGGTTCTTCGACGCGCCGGACGGCATGAAGCGCTACCGCGAACTGGTGACCGAGACAGCCGGCTTCTACAATACCGTCGGCTTCAACGACGACACCCGCGCCTTCCCGTCTATACCGGCCCGCCACGACGTCGCCCGCCGCATCGACTGCGGATTTTTGGCTGAGCGCGTCGCCGACCATCGTCTTGACGAGGACGAAGCCTTCGAGGTTGCACACGATCTTGCCTATGGGCTCGCCAAACGGGCCTACAAGCTATGACCCGCCTGTCCGCGGAAACGCTCAATGCACTGCCACAATCAGTCGAAGCGCCGGCCTATGATCGCCAGGCCGTGACGCTGGGTATCGTCCATCTGGGCATCGGCGCCTTCCACCGGGCCCATATGGCAAGCTATGTCGATGCCTGCCTGCCCGATGATCCGCGCTGGGGTATTTGCGGGGTCAGCCTGCGATCCTCAGCAACCAAAAATGCGCTCGGCCCGCAGGACGGGCTTTACACGCTTGGCGTCCAATCCTCACAAGGACTTACGCCTCGGATTATTGGCGCGGTCAAAGACCTCATCGTCGCCCCGGAAAGCCCTGAAAGCGTGGCCGAGCGTCTGAGTGACCCTGCCATTCGCATTGTTTCCCTGACTGTGACCGAAAAAGGTTACTGCCACGATCCGGCGACCGGACGGCTCAACGCTGACCATCCGGACATCGCGCATGATCTCACAACAGCCAACTTTCCAAGGACGGCCGTCGGATGGTTGGCGCACGGCTTGCTCGCGCGCAAGGCGGCAAGCATCGCGCCGTTTACGATCCTTTCCTGCGATAATTTGCCGTCGAACGGGCAAACGGTACGACAGGTGCTCGCCGACTTCCTGGAACACAAAGCACCGGACGCGGTCGACTGGTTCGCCAGCGAGGTCACCTGCCCGTCAACGATGGTTGACCGCATCGTGCCAGCGACAACGGACGAGGACCGCGTCGCCGTGGATCGCGCCCTTGGCGTGCAAGATGCCTGGCCGGTCATCACGGAGCCGTTCACGCAATTTGTCGTTGAAGACCATTTCACCCTCGGTCGGCCCAACTGGGAAGCGCACGGCGTAACGATGGCCGAGGACGTCGAACCCTTTGAAAGAATGAAGCTTCGCATGCTCAATGGCAGCCATTCGACGCTGGCCTATCTCGGGTACCTTGCAGGCGATGAGACCGTGGCCGATACGATGGCCGACCCGTCCTTTAAACGCTTGATCGGCGACCTTATGACCGAGGAAATCAAGCCGACGCTGTCTATGCCGCCGGAGGTCGATCTGATCGCCTATCGCGACGCGCTGCTTGAGCGATTTTCCA
Organism: Hyphomicrobiales bacterium; assembly: GCA_017642935.1. NCBI lineage: Bacteria > Pseudomonadati > Pseudomonadota > Alphaproteobacteria > Hyphomicrobiales > Hyphomicrobiales bacterium. Next base: position 554,086 of record JAEPOK010000001.1, on the reverse strand, counting down.
ACGCGGCGCTGAAACATCGCACTTGGCAGATCGCCATGGATGGTTCGCAGAAATTGCCACAACGCCTGCTCGGCACCATTCGCGACCGCCTCGATTCAGGCCAGTCGTTTGACCGTCTGGCGCTCGGTGTTGCCGCCTGGATGCGCTACGCCTTGGGTGCCGACGAGCAGGGTAACGCGATCGACGTTCGTGACCCGATGGCCGATGATTTTGCCAAGATACCCTCGACCAATGCCGTTGAGACCGTTCAGGCATTCCTAGGCATTATGCAGATTTTCGGAACTGACCTACCCAACGAACCAGCATTCGTGCGCACGGTGACCGACAAGTTCGCGCAGCTGCAACAGGACGGCGCGCGGGCGACGATCTCCGCGCATGCATCTGACAGTTGAAGAATGGTGGGTGGCCAGGGGTTCGAACCCTGGACCGTTCGATTAAGAGTCGAATGCTCTACCAGCTGAGCTAGCCACCCAAGGGGGCGTGCAATACGCTCAGCCGCAGGCAAGATCAATAGCCCCGCCGCCAAAGGCATAGGCCGCTTGGCCTATTCCCGTTGTCAGATCGTCCGCCGACTAAGCGCCGAATAGCATCGCGCCACTGACGATCAAGAAAATGAACCAAAAACAGATCTCTAGAAAGTGCTCGGGTTCCATCTGACTGGCCCTGCCTTGCTCTATCGTCCGGTCCTTTGCGTTCGCCGTTTGGTGCCGCTGCTATGAAAAACTCCTGGGCCTAGGACCGCACGAGGCCCCTCCTGCGTCGCACGCGAATGTCTCACGGGAACTGACGGCATGCATGGTCCCGCCGATCCTGCGATCTGGCAAGGTGACGGCGGACACAACCACGTGAACGGCACGCTAACCCTATAGCTAGGCCATGCTCGTGCGGAAAATAGGGCAAAAAAGAAAGGGCGCCAAAGAGGTGCCCTCAATTGTCAGCTCGCCTGGAGCACGTCCACAGGCGGGCGCTCGCGGCGCATGGCCAACTTGTTGAGCGCCGACACATAAGCCTTCGCGGAGGCCACAAGCGTGTCGGCGTCGGCGGAACGACCGGTGACAATGCTGCCACCCTCTTCCAAACGCACGGACACTTCGGCCTGCGCGTCCGTGCCCTCGGTCACGGCGTGCACCTGGTAAAGCGACAAGCTCGCCTCATGCGGCATCAACAGCTTGATGGCGTTGAAAACCGCATCGACAGGACCGGTCCCTGTCGCCTCGCGGGTGTCGTGCACCCCATCGATGTCCATGGTCAAAATGGCTTTCTGCGGCCCGCCGGTCCCAGCAATCACGGTCAGAGCCAACACATGGTTACGCTCGCGGCTTTCGGTGATTTCGGTTTCCACCAGCGCCTCAATGTCTTCGTCATAGACATGCTTTTTGCGGTCGGCGAGGTCCTTGAAACGGTTGAAGGCATCCTCAAAGGCGTTGTCGCCCAGCTCAAAGCCCAGCGAGACCAGCTTCTCTTTGAACGCATGGCGGCCTGAATGTTTGCCCATCACCAAGCTTGTCTCACGCACGCCGACGTCTTCCGGGCGCATGATTTCATAGGTCTCGGCGTTTTTCAGCATGCCGTCCTGGTGAATACCGGACTCATGGGCGAAAGCGTTCTTGCCGACGATCGCCTTGTTGTACTGAACCGGAAAACCGGAAACCGCCGCCACCAGCTTGGAGGCGCGCGTCAGGAACGTTGGATCAACCGCAGAGGCATAAGGCAGCGCGTCACCGCGGGTGCGGATCGCCATCACGATCTCTTCCAGCGCCGCGTTGCCCGCGCGCTCACCCAGGCCATTGATTGTGCATTCCACCTGGCGGGCACCGCCAGCTACGCCAGCCAGCGAGTTGGCGACCGCCATGCCCAGATCATCATGGCAGTGGACGGAGAAGACCGCTTTGTCGGCATCCGGCAGACGGGCGCGGATGTCCTCAAACATCTTTTTGTATTCTTCCGGCGTCGCGTACCCGACCGTGTCAGGCAGGTTGATCGTCGTTGCGCCGTTTTTGATGGCCTCATCCACGCACTTGCAGAGAAACTCAATCGGTGTGCGGGTGGCGTCCATCGCCGACCACTCCACATCGTCCACCAAGTTGCGAGCGCGGGCGACAGTGGATTTTACTATTTCCAACACATCGTCTTCGCTCTTGCGCATCTGGTGCGCCAGATGGATCGGCGAAGTGGACACAAAGGTGTGGATGCGGCCACGCTTGGCGAGCTTTACCGCCTCGCCTGCCCGGTCAATGTCGGCGTTGATGGCGCGCGCCAGACCGGCGATGATCGCGCCGTCGGAGCGCTTGGCGATCTCGCTGACCGCTTCAAAATCGCCATTGGAAGCGATCGGAAAACCGGCCTCGATGATATCGACGCCCATCTCTTCAAGCAGTTCGGCGACCTGCAGCTTCTCTTCCAACGTCATCGAAGCGCCGGGCGATTGCTCGCCATCGCGCAGTGTGGTGTCGAAGATGCGTACATAGTCGCGGTGTGATGGATCGATGTCTGACATCGTTGAATCTCCTTGTGCGCTCATTGTCGGCGCAATCTCAAAATGCGGGTTAGCAGCTTTTGAAATCCCCTAGAAGCCCGGCTCTCAAAGAAGAACCGACGGCGCCTAGGGGCAGATAAGGAGGAGGCTGGCCTGATTGAGGCGCGCATCTAGGCGCAGGCGTGTCGCCAGCGTCTCTAGGGTCTGCAAGGAGGATGTGCGCTCACGCATCCGATGGGTCGCCATATCTCGTTCGTTGCACGACAAGGTGCGCCCTGTTGGTTACCCAGTCGTTAACGGTGATGCAAGAGCGCCGAACGACCAAGCTGTGATCAAAGCGAAAGCGTGCCCTCGGCGACACACACCGCATTGCCGCCAAGACGGGCGGCAGACAGGTCGCCAGCGGCATCCATTTCCAACTCAAGCTCGATTTGTGAGGGCCGGCCCATGGCGAAGCCCTGCTCGATCACCAACCGATGGCGTCCTTCCATCGGTGCATCGAACTTGACGATAGCACCAGCGAGCGACGACACGCCCGACCCGGTTGCCGGATCCTCGCGTACCGCTCCGCCGACTGGCCACATCATCCGCGCAGCAAAGGCACTGTCAGCGCCCACCGTTTCACGGGTGTACATATAGACGCTGTCGTGACCCCGACCGCCAGCGAAAAGTTGGGCGAACAAAGGGCCATTCGGCTGGACACTGTTCAGCGCCTCCAGATCATGCACCGGCACGCAGAAATAGGGCATGCCACCATCGAAATCAGTCGGCACATGGTTTTCAAAGCCGATCTGCTGCGGTGCCAACCCAAGCGCCAGCGCGACATCATCCTTGTCGGGCGTCCATTCCTTTTCCGTCGGCTTGGTCACCAGATCGAACTCGGCAAAACCGCCATCCCGATCCGATTGCTCGCCATCCACACGGACAGCGGCGCGAATAAGTCCGATCTTTTCTTCCATAAGAACCAACCCGGTCGAAAGCCCATCGGCGATGCTTTCGCGCGCCAAGGCAACAGCAGCACCGATGGTCGGGTGTCCCGCAAAAGGCAGTTCACGATCAGGCGTGTAAATGCGCAAGCGCGCCGTGTGGACGGGGTTCAACGTCGGGACCAGAAACACGGTCTCTGACAGATTGAATTCTTTGGCGACCTTTTGCTGATCGTCATCGGAAAGGTCCGACTGCCGCAAATCGACAACTGCCAGCGGATTGCCCGCCAGCGGCGTGTCGGTGAACACATCGTAGATGCGATAGGGCAGCGGCATGGCAGGGCTCCTTAGAAGAGACAGGAGCCCTGCCCTACGCGTCCGGTGAAGCTTCGGTCAACCGATCGTGCAGCCAACCTCCGCGATGGGTTACTGGATGTAGGGCGAGCGGCAATGGTGATAGCCGCCGCTATAGGCCAGGAACAGGTTAGTGTGAGGGTTGTAAGAGCGAAACCGGTGCGTGCAGTAGTGCAAATGGTGCGACCACAAAGGGCCGGCGCCAAAGGCATAGCGATGGCCGCGATAGGCATAGTGCATCAGTTGCACCGCCTGAACCTCATGCTGGATGACAATCGTTGTGCGGCTTTGCACAACCACGCCACCGGCCAATTGGCCATGGGCCGGGTAATGGCGCATGCCATGGGCCTGCGCGCTGGTTGTCGCCAATCCGGCGCAAATCATCAATGCCAGTGCGGCAAGACCTGCTTTGGCAAACTGTTTCATAGGAAAATGTCCTTAGCTCGAGTGTTGCCGCACTGCTGATCGTCTGCTGTACCAACCCCCGTGATCAACGGATCCAAGGCGACCGGCAGTGCCGGTGATGCCCGGAATAGGCCAGAAACAGGTTGGTATGGTGGTTGTAGGAACGGTAACGCCCGTAGCAATACTGTACGTGTTGCTGCCAGACTTGACCGTGGCCAAAGCGCACCTGCCGACCCTGATAGCGATAGTATTGCGGCTGGTAATATTGCCGATGCACTTGGCTCGACAGAATTGTTGCTGTCACGCCGCCAATGATCAAACCGGCGATCAAGGCGCCGCGCCGATTGTGAGCGTCGGCGGAATCAACCGATACCGCAAACATGGAACCGGCCAGCAGCGTTACGGCCGCTAGTGAAAGAAATCGTTTCATTCCGAAGCTCTCCTCCAAGCTTGATGAACGTGCCCTCCAAGCAAAGCCTAACACACTGTTAACCTTTTGGCGCCCCGTGAAACGCCTTAGGGCCAGGCACCTAGGATTCGGAGAGCAGCGCAGCGCCGTTGCGCAACACCAGAGAAACGCCGAGGATCGCGATCCCGGCGAGGAAGAGCTTGCGAAACATCTCTTCTGAAAGGCGCGTACGCAGCCGCTCGCCGATCGCTAGGCCCACCAACCCCGGCGGGATGCACAAAGCCGACAGAAGCACCAGATCGGGCGTCATGATCGCCTTGATGCCGAAGATCAGTCCGATCGCGGCTGTCGACAGCATGAACAGCAGACCAAGCGCCTGCACAAGTTCATCGCGCGTTAGGCCCAAGGATTGCAAAAACAACCCGCCTGGGATGATGAAAATGCCGGTGACACCGGTCATTAGACCGTTGACGATGCCAAGCAGAAACCCGAACGGCTTTTCCGCCTCTGGGCGAATGGTGATTTGGACGCGCATGGCGCTGATCGCCGCGAACGCCACCGCCAACAGGCCAAGCACCAGCCCGGGATAGGCCTCGTTCACCTGCAGTTGGATCGCTATACCAAACCAGATCAGCCCAATGGCGGGGATGAGAAACGGCCAAAGCCGTTTGAAAAGGGCCACCAAATAGGGCCCGCGAAAGGCCTGGCGGACATTGGTCACCAGGGACGGGCCGACATTGGCGGCGATCGCGGTGGTCAGCGGCATCGTCAGCGCAAGCAGCGAGATGGCAAACAGCGGCATGCCGAAACCGACCACGCCTTTTATGATGCCCGCCAGGAAAAAGATCATCATCGCCAGCGCAACAGTTTCTGGCGCAAGGGCAGCAAAAGCGGACGCAATTTGGTCAAACATGCCCGTCCCTTACGCCGCACTTTTTGTTAGCGCCAGCCAAACCCTTGACCAATGATGAGCCCCGGCGCATCACTCGCCCGCCTTGTGAACGGAGCCCTGCCATGACCACCCAGCTTTCGGTCAACGTCAACGCCATCGCCTATCTGCGCAATCGGCGCGATTTGCCCTGGCCATCGGTCACGGGACTGGCGCGCATTTGCCTGGATGCCGGCGCGATGGGGATAACCGTGCACCCGCGTCCGGACGAGCGGCACATCCGCACGACGGATGTGCATGAGTTGAAGGCCCTTCTGCAGGAGCCAACCTATCAACACGCTGAGTTCAACATGGAAGGCTATCCCGAAGAGCGGTTCTTGAGTCTCTGCGAAGCCATTCGTCCCGACCAGGTGACGCTGGTGCCCGATGATCCGGCGCAATCAACATCAGATCATGGCTGGGACGTGCCTGCCCACGCAGACCTGTTGAAACCAGTCTGCGAGCGCATGCACATTTTTGGTGCGCGGGTTTCATTGTTTGTCGATGCCGACCCGGCAATGGCCGAGCCGACCAAAGTGGTGGGCGCAGACAGGGTCGAGCTCTACACCGGCCCGTATGGCCACACATTCGATCCGGTCGCCAAAGCCGAAGAGTTAGCGAAGCTGAAGGCGGCAGCCGAGGCTGCTCATGCAGCAGGCCTCGGCATCAATGCCGGTCATGACCTCACCATCGACAATCTACCACCGCTCATCGATGCCGCACCGATGATTGATGAGGTTTCCATCGGCCATGCCCTCACAGCCGACGCCCTCACCCATGGCTATGCAGAAGCTGTACGGCTTTATCGAGCGGCGTGTGGGCAACAAGTATAGCGGTTAGGAAGCTGATACTGGGCGAGTGCCAACAAACCTAAACGCCACCGTCGTCATTCCTGTGCTTGTCACAGTAATCCATTCCAACGGGCTCTCCGCGTCATTGCGATAATCAAGGACTCATTGGAATGGATCCCCGCCACAAGGGCGAGGATGACGCAATAGAGTGGTCCGCACCATCTTACCCTCTTGACCCATCCTTCATTTTACTATTGAACGCCGTACCGAACCGTACAGTACGGCAAATTCAGGAAATCCCTTGTCCATCGCCAACGACAACCAGTCCGCCGACAAAACGGCCACCACGCATGAGAGCAGCGAGTTCTCGCCGCGCCAGAATGCCGTGCTCGCCGTGGCGTTGGAGATGCTGGTCGATGGCGGCGAAAAGGCACTGACTACGGCCGGTCTCGCCAAAGCGGCCAACTGTTCCAAGGAGAGCCTCTACAAATGGTTCGGCGACCGCGACGGCATACTGGCCGCAATCGTCAGCTATCAGGCGTCCAAGGTTGGTGGCGCAGATGATCGAGCCTCGCCATCCTCGCCGGAAGCCTTCAAGGCCGCACTGACAACCTTTGCCGAAGACTTGCTGGCGGTCCTGCTTTCCGATACCTCGCTGGCGCTTAACCGCCTCTCGATCGGCCAGGTGCGCGGCGAACAAGCGCGCGGAGAAAAGGCCGGTCTGGGCGGCGTTCTGGTCGAAAAGGGTAAGCGCCGGATCGAGGCGCGGGCCATTCATCTGCTCGCCCATGGCAAGCATCAGCGCTTCATCAGTTTCGACGATCCCGTGTCCACCTATTCCACGCTTTACGGTCTCATCATCGGCGATGCGCATATCCGCGCGCTGCTCGGCGATGATCCGCAGATCAGTGAAGACGGCCAGAAAGCGCACGCCGCCCGCGCCGTCGATCAGTTCCTTACCCTACACACCAATCAACCTCTCTAAAGACCTCCAAGGAGTGCACACGATGCGCGTTTATTACGACCGCGATGCGGACATCAATCTGATCAAGGACAAGGGCGTCCTGATTGTCGGCTACGGCTCACAGGGCCATGCCCATGCCCTCAACCTGCGCGATTCCGGCGTCAAAGACGTGCGCATCGCCCTGCGCGAAGGTTCCGCCACGGCCAAGAAAGCCGAAGGCGCTGGCTTCACCGTGATGACGCCCGCCGAGGGTGCCAAATGGGCAGACGTCGTGATGATGCTGACCCCGGACGAGCTGCAGGGCGACATCTATGCCGACAGCCTAGCTGGCAACATGAAAGACGGTGCTTCGCTGGTATTTGCCCACGGCCTCAATGTGCATTTCAACCTGATCGAGCCACGCGCTGACCTGGATGTGTTTATGGTCGCACCAAAAGGCCCAGGCCACACGGTACGTTCAGAATATCTGCGCGGTGGCGGCGTGCCAACGCTGATCGCCATCCATCAGGATGCGACCGGCAACGCCCACGACATCGCCCTCTCCTACGCCTCGGCCAATGGTGGTGGCCGCGCCGGCATCATCGAGACAACGTTCCAGGAAGAGTGCGAAACCGACCTTTTTGGCGAGCAGGTTGTGCTCTGCGGCGGCATGGTGGAACTCATCCGCGCTGGCTTTGAAACCTTGGTGGAAGCCGGTTACGCGCCAGAAATGGCCTATTTTGAGTGCCTGCACGAAACCAAGCTGATCGTGGATTTGATCTACGAAGGCGGCATCGCCAACATGAATTACTCGATCTCCAACACGGCTGAATATGGCGAATATGTCACCGGCCCACGCATCATCACGCCAGAAACCAAGGCAGAGATGAAGCGCGTTCTGGAAGACATTCAGTCCGGCAAATTCACCCGTGACTGGATGCTGGAAAACAAGGTCTCACAGACCTCGTTCAAGGCGACCCGCGCCCGCAACGCCGCCCACCCGATTGAAGAAGTCGGCGAGAAGCTGCGCGGCATGATGCCGTGGATCAGCGAAAAAGCCCTGGTCGACAAAGAGAAGAACTAATAGCGACGCGGTCGGGCGGAACGCCCGGAGCGAAGTGCAAGACAAACAAGAAGCCCCGGATCGCATCCAGCGTCCGGGGCTTTTGCATTGGCGGCACCTTCGCTTATCGTCTCGACATGGCAACCAAAGACGATTACGCCGCGCTCGCCGAAGCCCATTGGAAACTGCCGATCAAAGGTAAGGCCAATCCTTACACGTCGATGAACGGCAACATGTTCTCGTTCCTCAGCAAGGAAGGCGACATTTGCCTGCGCCTCAGCAAGGACAATCAAACCGCCTTTTGGAAGGCCCATGGCGGTGAACCGGTCAAGCAGTATGGCTCGGTCATGCAGGGCTACGTGGCGCTTTCGCAGGACGTGCTCGCTGACGAAGAAACAAGCCGACACTGGTTTGAGCAATGTTTAGCCGATGCACAGGCCCTGCCCGCCAAGCCGACCAAAAAGCGCTAGCGCACGATTGTCAGCCGTTCCGCAGCCCTCGTAATCGCCGTATAAAGCCAGCGCTCGCGATAGTCCTTGAACGCCCAGCTCTCATCGAAGAGCACGATATGGTCCCACTGTGAGCCCTGCGCCTTGTGAACCGTCAGCGCGTAGCCAAAATCAAATGCATCCATCGACCGCGGCACGGGCGGCGCATTCTCTGGGTCTTCAAAGGCCATCGCCGACAGCCGTACCTTTTGGCTGACGCCCTCATCCTCGGCCCGCACCAGAGCCTGCAAGGTGTTGCCCTTGCGCCGTCCAACCGATGCCACATGCCAGAGCGAGCCATTGAGCAAGCCTTTCTCAGAGCGATTGCGCAGGCACACCAGCTTATCGCCCTGAGAGGGAAGCAGTCCCGCATACCCCTTTAACTCGCGCAGCCGCCGATTGTACTTCCGGCGTGTCTTGTTGGTGCCGACCAGCACCTGGTCGGCCTCCAAGACCTCGCTTTGCTCAACATCCGATCGGCTAATCACTTTGCTCTCGCCGTATGACCCATGCTCCAGCCGCCCGCCCATACGCACAATATCGGCCATCTCGATGATCGGGTTTTCGCGCGCCTGGCGATGGATTTCGGTGAGCAGAACATCCGGCTCATGGTCGGTGAAGAACCCTCCACCGGAAACCGGCGGCAATTGCCCTGGATCACCCAAAACCAGGATTGGCGTGCCGAACGACAACAGATCACGGCCGAGTTCCTCGTCTACCATCGAGCACTCATCGATGATGACAAGATCGGCTTTGGACACCGGGGAGGATCGATTGAGCGAAAAGAGCGGCGAGGATTCGCCGGTCTCGTCGTCGGCTTCCTCGCCTTTCGGTCGGTAGATCAGCGAGTGAATGGTGCGCGCATTCTCCGCGCCCTTGGAGCGCAGAACCTGCGCTGCTTTGCCCGTAAAGGCCGCGAACTGCACATCGCCTGAGACGTCTTCAGCAATCAGCCGGGCGAGAGTCGTTTTGCCCGTTCCGGCAAAGCCGAACAGCCGAAAAACCGGACGATCCGGGGCGCGAAACCAGGCCCGCACAGCCTTGATCGCGTCTTCCTGTTGGGGGGAGAGATTCATGGCGCTGGTTTAGCCGAGTTCGCCCCGGCTAAACTAGTCTAAAATGGCCGCTCGAAGCCAGTTAAGCCAGCGCGGCCGATGCTTCCTGGACTTTTTGGATCGACGTATCGACGAGTTGCGCGGCGTCGGCGATATCGCGCACGCCTTCGCTGATCTGGCGCACACCATCGGCAGCCACCTGCATGGAGCTCGACATCTCACTGGTCGTCGCCGATTGTTCTTCGACCGCCGATGAAATCACGGTCGTGATCTCGTTGATCTTCATGATCGTCTCCGAAATCACCTTGATCGCATCGACCGCTTCGCCTGTGCTTGTCTGAACGCGTGTGATGCTCAGGCCGATCTCTTCGGTGGCCTTGCTGGTTTGCGTGGCCAGCGACTTCACCTCGCTAGCGACGACGGCAAAGCCCTTGCCAGCCTCGCCTGCCCGCGCTGCCTCGATGGTCGCGTTGAGCGCCAAAAGATTTGTCTGTTCGGCGATATCGGAAATGAGTTTGACGACGTTCTCAATCTCGTCGGCAGCTTCGGAAAGACTGCCGACCGTGTCGGTGGTTTTTTCGGCATCTTTTTCAGCCTGACGCGAGATGTTGCTCGCTTCGACAACCTGCTGGTTGATCTCATTAACCGAAGCGACGAGTTCTTCGATGCTTGCCGCCATCGCCTGCACATTGTTGGAGGCCTGGTCCGAGGATGACGCCACTGTTGCCGCCTGTTGGTTGGCGCTCGATACCGCTCCGGTGATCTCGCCAATGTCGCGCCCGATCACCTCCTGCGCCTCAAGACGACGCTGGCGCGACTCAACTTCGGCTGTGATGTCGGAGGCGAATTTGACGATCTTGTAGACCTTGCCGCTGCTGTCCAGCAGCGGATTATAGCTTGCTTGAATCCAAAGCTCTTCGCCGGACTTCACACGCCGACGAAACTCGCCTGACCGCGGCGTTCCACCCGCAAGGCCGCCCCAAAACTCTTCGCAGGATTGATGGCTCACATCATCCTCGAACATGAACATGCGATGGTGTTGTCCGACCATCTCTTCAAGCGAATAGCCGGCAACGGCCAAAAAATTCTCATTGGCGTCGATGATCGTTCCGTCGGGTTTGAAGGAGATGACCGCCTGCGAGCGGCCGACGGCCTCGATTTGGGCCTGATAATCCTGCCGCGCCAGACGGTCGGCGGCATCACGCCACTCCACAACGGTGCCAAGGCGCTTTGGACCATTCATGATCGGTTGCGCGATCAGATCGAACTGTACACCGCCAACCGTGATGGTCGTTTCGAACAGGCCGTCCATCTTGGCGATCATGCGCTTTTGGTGTTCGGGATCCTTGTGAAAAATATCAATGTTGGCGCCGACAAGTCCCTCGACCTTGAAGGCCGGCAGGTCGTTTTGAATGTCCCCCTCCGATTCCGTCAGAAACGAGATCAACGCCTGATTGATATAGACGATGTTACGGTCGTTATCGGCGACCATCACACTCGCGGACAGGTTCTCAAGGACAGTCAGCAGACGTGTCGTCTGCGTGGAGGAAGAACGGCCAAACATATCACACCCATAGTTTGTGTTTTGGCCGTTCTACGCAGTTTCACTTAACAACTTCTTGCTAATACAACTTATGATTGCAATTCCAGCTTAATCTACACGCCTCGCGTCAAGTTTTGGGCCATTCTGGCAGCACTTACGCGAGCGCGGCCGCTGTTTCCTGAACCTGGTGTACGGACGCATCCACCGATTGGGTCGCTTCGGCGATCTCGCGCACATCCTCGCTGATCGCACGGACGCCATCGGCTGCAACCTGCATCGAGCCTGACATCTCCCGGGTCGTTGCCGATTGCTCTTCAACGGCAGAGGAAATGATCGTGGTTATCTCGTTCACCTTCACGATCGTGTCGGAAATCATCTTGATGGCATCAACCGCCTCGCCAGTGCTTGATTGAACACGGGCGATACTCTGACCTATTTCTTCAGTTGCCTTACCGGTCTGCATGGCCAGCGATTTGACCTCGCTGGCAACCACCGCAAAGCCTTTGCCCGCCTCCCCGGCCCGCGCGGCCTCGATGGTGGCATTCAGCGCCAGCAGATTGGTCTGCTCGGCAATATCAGAGATCAGGCTCACAACATGTTCGATCTGGCGTGCAGCCTCCGACAATGACGCCACCGTCGCGGTGGTGCGTTCCGCCTCCACTTCGGCCTGGCGTGAAACGGTGCTGGCCTCAATCACCTGGCCGTTGATCTCACCGACCGATGCGACGAGTTCTTCAATGCCGGCCGCCATTGCCTGCACGTTTTCCGAAGCTTGGTCGGACGATGCCGACACCGAAGAGGCACGCTCCGTCGCACGCGACACCGCGCCAGTGATCGATTCCAAATCGGTTTTGATCGCAACCTGTGCGCTCCGCCGCCGTTCTCGCCGCAATACGACGTCGGTGATGTCGACGGCAAAAACCACGATTTTGTAGACGGCACCTTGCTTGTCGAGCAAAGGCGAATAGCTGGCACGCAGCCAGAGCGGCGCACCATCTTTGCGCACGCGTTCATACTCGCCCATTTGCGCCTTGCCGGCGCGCAGCTCATCCCAGAACTTTTGCTGGTCCGGCCCAGAAACTGTGTCCTGCGGTACAAACAGGCGTTGGTTCTTGCCGAGAATGTCCTCAAGCTCGTAGCCGGTCGCCTCGCAGAAGGCTGCGTTCGCTTCCAGGATCTCGCCTTGAGGGTCAAACGCGATAACCGCTTGGCTGCGGCCAACCGCTTCGATCTGCGCTTGATAGTCATCGCGGGCGATCCGTTCGGCCGCGTCGCGCCACTCAACGAAGGTGCCCATGCGCTTGCCGCCACAAACCACCGGTTCAGCCTTCAGATCAAACATGGCCTTACCGACTTGAATGGTCGTCTCAAACGGCCCGTTGAGCTTGGAAATCATCGCCTTTTGGTGCGACGGGTCCTTGTGGAACACATGCATGTTCGACCCGACCAACTCCGACACTTTGAAGTGCGGCAGCTTTTCCTGAATGTCCGCTTCGGCCTCTTTCAGAAAGCGTTCCAGCGCCTCGTTCAGATAAACGATGTTGTCTTTGGCATCGGCGATCATCACGCAGGATGCCAGCCTGTCCAACACCGCTGCCTGCATCGCCACCGGTTCGTTGCGTCCCAATAGACCAAACATTCAGATCACCCTTTCATGCATTCTCCTTCAACACTGATAGGGTGATGGGCCTTAACAAAAACCGTATCGAGCAAGACTATTTCCAAGTATTTGCTAGGTAAAATCCCGCAAATTTCTACCCTTGATTGTTAAACGGCTCCGCCTAAACCTTCAGCACCGCGACGAACGGCAGCAATTCCCGTACGGGAAACTTCAACAAGACCGATTTCCGCCATCAAATCGATGAAACGATCGATCTCGCGTGAACGGCCCGCCAATTGGAAAACGAAGCTTTCCAGCGTTGCGTCTTCCGGCGTCGCGCCAAAGGCCTGAGCCAAGCGTAGGGCTTCGAGCCGCGCTTCGCCTGTGCCTGCAACCTTGACCAGCGCAAGTTCGCGCTCCAACGGATCGCCGCCTTCAACGGTAAGGTCAGCCACCTGATGAACCGGCACAAGCCGATCAAGCTGATGGCGGATCTGTTCCAGGATCGCCGGCAGACCGGTTGTGACAATGGTGATCCGCGAAAGGTGCTTCTCGTGCTGCGTTTCGGAGACGGTGAGCGAGTCGATGTTGTAACCGCGCCCGGAGAAAAGGCCGATCACCCGGGCGAGGACGCCCGGTTCGTTGGTGACCACCACTGAGAGCGTGTGGGTTTCCACTTCCGTGCCAAGGTCGGTGAGGAAGTAGGCCGATCCGGTCGGCTGATGCTGTGCGTTCATAATCGTGTTCCTTAAACCAGCATTTTGCCGGAATCATCGATGGCGGTCTCGATGTCCTGCTCAGGCACATCATCGCCAAGCAACATTTCATTGTGCGCCTTGCCCGACGGGATCATCGGGAAGCAATTGGCCAGATTGGCAACCACGCAATCGAAGATTACCGGCCGCTTCACATCGATCATCTCCTGGATCGCATCGTCCAACTCGTCCGGCTTTTCCGCGCGGATGCCGACGGCCCCATAGGCTTCGGCCAGCTTCACAAAGTCCGGCAAAGCTTCGGAATAGGAGTGCGACAGGCGATTGCCGTGCAACAGCTGCTGCCACTGGCGCACCATGCCCATATAGGAGTTGTTGAGAATGAAGATCTTCATCGGCAGCTCGTACTGAACCGCCGTCGAGACCTCCTGCATCGTCATCTGCACCGAGGCGTCCCCGGCAATATCGATCACCAGCGCGTCGCGATGCGCCACCTGCACACCCAGCGCCGCCGGCAGGCCGTAGCCCATCGTGCCGAGCCCGCCCGACGTCATCCAGCGGTTGGGTTCTTCGAAGCCGAAATACTGCGCCGCCCACATCTGATGCTGACCGACCTCGGTCGTGATGTAGGTCTCATGGCCCTTCGACTTCTCGTACAGCCGCTGGATCGCATATTGCGGCATGATGACCTTGTCATTGTGCTTGTAACGCAGCGAGTCGCGCGAGCGCCAATGATCGATCTCGCCCCACCAGCTCTTCAACGCGGCCTTGTCCAGCTTGTGCGAGACCGACGGCCAGAGCCGCACCATCTCTTCCAGAACATGGCCCACATCGCCGATGATCGGCACATCGACGCGGATCACCTTGTTGATCGAGGACGGGTCGATATCGATGTGGATTTTCTTCGACCCCGGCGAAAACGCATCGGTGCGCCCCGTGATCCGGTCATCGAAGCGCGCGCCGATGTTCACCATCACATCGCAATCGTGCATGGCGAGATTGGCCTCATAGGTCCCGTGCATGCCGAGCATGCCCAGCCACTGCGGATCGGACGCGGGAAACGCGCCGAGACCCATCAGGGTCGAGGTGATCGGCATGCCGGTGGCGCGCACCAGTTCGCGCAGCAATTGTGAGGCCGCTGGCCCCGAATTGATCACCCCACCGCCGGTATAAAAGACCGGCTTCTTGGCGGTCGCGATCAGCTCCATCGCCTCGCGAATGGCCTCGCGGTCGCCCTTCAGCTTGGGGCGATAGCCTTCATAGCCGGTGCGGGCGCGGCCGTTTTGCGGCCCCTCATAGGTTCCGACGGCGAACTGCACGTCCTTGGGAATATCGACGACAACCGGGCCAGGCCGACCGGTGGTGGCGATGTAAAAGGCTTCGTGCAGAACGCGCGGCAGATCGTTCACGTCGCGCACCAGCCAATTGTACTTGGTGCAGGGCCGCGTGATGCCGACCGTGTCGCATTCCTGAAACGCATCATTGCCGATCAGATGCGTCGGCACCTGCCCGGTGATGCAAACCATAGGGATGGAATCCATCATCGCATCGGTGAGCGGGGTCACCATGTTGGTGGCGCCGGGGCCGGAGGTGGCGAGCGCCACGCCACATTTGTTGGTTGCGCGGGCATAGCCCTCGGCGGCATGACCGGCGCCCTGCTCGTGGCGAACGAGAATGTGCTCAATCTCGTCTTGTTGAAAGAGCTCGTCATAGATCGGCAGGACGGCGCCCCCCGGATACCCGAAAATATGCTCCACACCCTGATCTTTCAGGGCTTGGATCACCATCTCCGCCCCTGTCATTTCCCGTGTCATTGGCCTGTCCGTTCACACATTCGTTGGTCGTTTACTTGGGTTCGTCATTCATGTCGTTTGGTCGGCTTGCGCCATGCGATGGCAGGCGACCAGCATTGTTGCTTCAGGCAATAAAAAAGGCCCTTCGAAGAGGGCCTTTGCGCACACCGGATTGTTTACGAAACCTATCTGGTTCCGCACCCGGTGTGCTTACCTACAAGTACAATGCTGGTTGCATGTGTCATCATGCGTGGGTCGTAGCCGATGATCGGCGAGTGGTCAAGGATCCGATTGACCTACTAGAGGCCACAGTCGATGGGAAATCTGGCCTGGACGCGGAAGTTTGCTGTGCCTTAAATCGAGTTGAGCCGCGTAACACAAGCCATCATTCGACTGGCGGCCCAACGGCCTGTTTCGAGCGTTAATCATGCTGAGCTTACAACTGCCGGGCTGAAAGCACGTAACCCTCACAAATGGCGAACACCAGGTCTTCCTGATCTAATTGCCTTAGTTTTTCAATGTGGGGATGGTCTTTTGCAATCTCCAGGAGCCTATCCTTCGGTGTATCTTTGTAATTATCAACGAAGAATTCGAACAATTGAAATTCGTCCTCTGCTTTAACGCCTTGTTCTTTAAGCTCACCGAAATAGGCATTCCCGTACTTCTGATACGCCTCAAGCTCGACACTAGACAGGGGACATGACAACATTACATTACGACCGCTTTTTGTCTCAACTGATACTGTAGCCGTGGTGCTTTTTTCATGAACTAGAACTTGCTTCACAACCCCGAGAGTTCCGTTACCTTCTGTCTCTTCAAAAAAGTATTCTTGCCCAACAAAAAGCCTACTACTTTCACCGCCCGCCGCGATTTCAACGGCAGGTCTTCCGTCAAAAGTCTCCGGAAGCTGTGGGTACTTTCTAATGCTTTCCATAATGGCATATGCATCGGAATGGCGCCTTTTGCTCTTATAGGCTTCCGTAAGGGTGACGGGACCGACTTTTGCAAAATCCGGGATTCCTAGTCCGTATGCCAAAACCGCCTTCCCTACACGCGTGTCGTCAAGCGCGTGGTGATAAGGGAAGTTGGTCACGAATACGTATGCTTCCTGTCTATCCTTAAGATGCCTCTCGCGGTCAGCCAATCTATTGTATGCTCTCGGGCTCCACGATGGCTCACCGTCATTCTTTTCTGGTCCCGCATTGACATCAACAAAAATCAACCTCTTGTCGGGAGCCGGTTTCTTCAGCGCTTCGTTGACGTGTTTCGAGATTTGTGACGTAGGGTCGGTTCGCTTAGCGCTGTCTAGTTTTGATTTGCCTAGAAAGCCGGCAGAACTTCTCATTTTTGCTTCTACCCAATACTTTTTTCCCGTCGAAGGGGATTTTGCAGAAAACTCACAGTGCTTTGCGCTTCCGTCAGTTTCATCTTCGAGCTCTATTTCAAAACCAGCGCGAATTAGGCAGTTCGCAACTATGAGCTCATAGTAAGCGCCCTGGAACTGTTTGATGTTTTTCAGCCGTGCTACAAGCAGATTTTGAAGTTCAACATTGTGCTTAATGAGATAGAGATTGTACGCAAGCCCTAGATAACAGTAAGTCGCACCGGTCATATCGGCAGAAAACAGTTCACCGTCTCCCTTAGAAAGCCTGCTTTGGAGTTCAACTATCTTTTTGTGCCAGATTACGATTGGGTGGGCGACTTCATTGGGTTTCTCGAATTCTTCGGCACCCCATCCTTTTCCAAAAACGTGCCCCATGTAGTCGAAAAGAAAATCGGGAAAGGTCTTCCATTTCTTTGAGTAATGGACCGTGTTTCCCGTTGCGACTAGCTGATAGTCATCCAATTCCACACCGACAATGGGCCTCCCAAGCCCCTGTTGCATTACCCGTATTTTTTCCCTTGCATCGGCTTTGCGCACAGCGAGGTTAACCGCTTCAGATCTACCGATATGCGGCTCACCCTCTCCAGGTACGGCGGGGTAATGGCACTTTTTATATTTTCTTCCGCTTCCACACCAACACGGTTTGTTTCGCCCGAACTTGGACATTCAGCACAACCTCGATCGAATGATTCACTTATGCAAATATCATCTATGCTGCCGAATGTCCGGGATGATAAAGCTGTGGGGTAGCGCTGGCCTAGGGTCAGTGGTTCGTGCGAGGCCAATTCTCCCTTTCTGTCGCGGTTAATTTGCAACCAGCAATCATAGCTAACAGTGGAGCCACACAAAAACCCGCTCCCTCAAATCCGAGACTTTCCACCCGACGAAAAACCAACTGGCGCTGACAGGCCAGATTGCCGAAAGCGTTTCCATGACCACCACCCCTGCCCCAGACAGCAGCACTTTCGCCGCGCCGTCCTTCGTCCGTCAGCGCGTGGCCGTCTCCATCATGTTCTTGATGAACGGCCTGCTGGTGGGCGGCTGGGCACCGGCGATCCCAGTTTTCAAGGACAATCACGCGCTTGCTGAAAGCCAGCTTGGCCTGATGATCCTGCTGATCGGCATCGGGTCGCTGCTCACCATGCCGATCACCGGCGCGATCATCGCGCGGCGCGGCTCAACCGGCATCCTCAAAATTGCTGCCGCCGCCTGCGTCTTCCTGCTGCCTCTGGCCCTATTCGCGCCCACGCTCTGGCTCGCCGGCATCGCGCTTTTGATGTTCGGCGGCGGGCTCGGCTCTATGGACGTTGCAATGAACGCCAACGCGGCGCGCGTGGAAAGCGTGCACGGCAAGCCAATCATGTCATCCTGCCACGGGTTCTGGTCGCTCGGCGCGCTGATCGGATCGGGCGTCGGCGGCACGCTGCTCGGCTTTTTTGGGCTCGGCACACAAGCGCTCAGCATTGCCGCCATGATGCTGATCGGCACGGTGCTCGCCGCGCCGCGCATCATGGCCGACGAGGTGGAGCGTGGCGAGGGCATAGAAAAACCCAAGCTCGCCCTGCCCCGCACGCTGGCGATCTATCTGATCGCGATCATCGCCTTTGCCGGGTTCACGGCCGAAGGCACGGTGCTCGATTGGGCAGCGCTCTTCCTGCGCGAAGATCGCGCCGTGCCCGAATGGATGGCCGGTTACGCCTTCGCCGCCTTTGCCGGCACCATGGCGCTGGTGCGCTTTGTCGGCGATCCGGTGCGCACGCGGCTTGGCGATCTGCGCACCATGCAAATCTCCGCGCTGCTCGCCTTTGTCGGGTTCTTGACCGCCGGGCTCGCGCCAAACCTCACCGGCACGTTGATCGGCTTTGCGATTGCCGGTCTCGGGCTCGCCAATGTGGTGCCGATCGCCTTTGCCGCCGCTGACCGGGTGCCCGGCATTCCGCGCGGCATCGGCATTTCGATCGCAACCTTCTGCGGCTATGCAGGGATCTTGGTGGCGCCGCCGCTGATCGGCTTTGTGGCCGAGCATGTGGACTATGCCGTCATCTTCGCCTGCGTCGCCGTGCTGCCGCTCTACTGCCTGATGGCGGCCCGGACGGTCAAGCAAACCTAGGGCTCGATGATCTCCACATTCATGCGGGTTGCGTACACCGTAACCCGCACCAGCGGCGTGCCGTTGATGATGGCCCGGGCCGTATCAGGGCGCACGATGCCGCGCGACATCAACCGCTCGAAGCGCCCGCGCTCATGGCGGTCGTGGAACACCGGGTCGTCTTCATCCTCGGCATCGGGCTGCTCGAACCGGTGATAGTTGGCACGGTCCTGGCGCAGGATCGCCGGGGCCGTGTCCAAGCGCTGGCCAGCCGACGTGAAATGGTCCTGTTCGCTGATCCGCGCCGTGTACTCGGCAAGCACCCTGCCCTGCGCCCATCCGGTTGCAGGAGCCAGCAACGCCGCAGCCAACAGTGGCAGAACCAGCAGGGCCAAAACCATCGCCATCACGCGCATGCATTTTCCTCGTTTACCATCCAGTCGGCCATCGCCTCGACGCTCATCGTTGAAGGATCAAGGCGCGGCCAATCACCCATCTGCCCGCGAAACCATGTCTCCTGCCGCTTGGCATAACGGCGGGTCTCGATGGTCAAGGCGTCCAGGGCAGCCTCGCGGGTCATATCACCGTCGAGATAGGCACTGATGACCGAAACGCCAATGGCCCGCATCACCGGAAGCTCGGGCGAAAGGTCGCGCGCGCGTAAGGAGCGAACCTCTTCCAGGGCTTCGTCGCAAAGCATCGTCTCCGCCCGCCCTCGGATGCGTTCTTCGAGCCAATCACGCGGAGGTGCCAGAACCACATGGCGGGTCTGCTGCAGGTCCACCACCGCGCCCTCCGGCGGCAGTTTTTGCCACTCGGCCAGAGATCTGCCGGTTGCGAGCAGAACTTCCAGCGCCCGCGCCACCCGTTGGCTGTCGGTTGGCGAAAGCTGCTTAGCCATCGCCGCATCGAGTTCACCGTGCAGAACCACCGGCCCGTCTTGTGCCAACCGCTCGCGGACGTTCGTGCGGATGGCGTCGGGGATATCGGGTATCGGCGCAAGCCCTTCAGTCAGGGCGCGGAAGTAGAGCCCCGTTCCACCGACGAAGATGACCGGTTTATCCCCGGTTTGTTCCAGAACGTCTGCCGCTTTGTCGCGCCAAACAGCTGCACTTAGTCCGGACGAACCGTCGATTGTTCCGGAACAAAAGTGCGTTAGTCGCGACTCTTCTTGGTGGCTCGGGCGCGCCGTGATGATCCGTAAGTCCTTGTAAACCTGCATGGAATCAGCATTGACGATCACCGCATCGCCCAATCGCGCGGCAATTTCAGCCGCAAGTGCCGACTTGCCGCTCGCCGTTGGCCCTGCGATAAGCAGCACCTGCCTCGTTCCCCCAGATTTTTGAGCCCTTTGCATGACCCACCTATGCACGCTGATCGCCGACCGCACCACCCGCATCCTGACGCCGGCGGTGCGTGACAAGGCGGCCGATGTCATCACCGACACGCTTGGCGTTGCCGTCACTGTCGATGAACTGTCCGATCACGCCGCCTATGATCTGGCCTTCACGCCGCAAGACAAGCAAAGCCTTGATAGGCTTGCGGAAAAGGTGCGTCACGCGCTGGACCCGCTGCCCGTTGATGTTGCGCTGATGCGCAAGGACGGTCGCCGCAAGAAGCTGTTCTTGGCTGATATGGACTCCACCATGATCGAGCAGGAATGCATTGACGAACTGGCCGATCAGCTTGGCATCAAGGCCCATATCGCAGCCATTACCGAACGTGCCATGCACGGTGAGATCGACTTCGAGCCAGCGCTGCGCGAACGCGTTTCCATGCTGAAGGGGCTGTCGGAAAGCATCATCGATACCGTTTTCGCCGAGCGCATCACCTTCACGCCGGGCGGCAAGGAACTGCTAGCCACCATGCGGCAGGCAGGCACACGATGCGTGCTTGTCTCCGGCGGGTTCACGCATTTCACCCAAAAGGTCACTGATATCCTTGGTTTTTCGGCCAATCACGCCAACCAGCTACTGGTCGAAGATGGCCTTCTCACAGGCGCGGTTGCCGAGCCGATCCAAGGCAAAGAGGCCAAGAAAGCGCATCTCGAAAGCTACGCCAGCGACCTCGGTATCGGCCTTGAGCAAACGCTGGCCATCGGCGATGGCGCCAATGATCTCGGTATGATTGAGGCGGCTGGCCTCGGCGTGGCGTTCCGCGCCAAGCCCGCCGTTGTCGAGCGCGCCGATGCCGCCCT
Organism: Hyphomicrobiales bacterium; assembly: GCA_017642935.1. Taxonomy (NCBI): domain Bacteria; kingdom Pseudomonadati; phylum Pseudomonadota; class Alphaproteobacteria; order Hyphomicrobiales; species Hyphomicrobiales bacterium. Next base: position 532,929 of record JAEPOK010000001.1, on the reverse strand, counting down.
CCAGTTCAGCGATCTTACCGGAGCGCTTTACCTGCAGGGTTACAAAGACGCCGACATCGCTGGCTAAGGTCAGTCAGCCGGCAAGGCAACAAACTGGCTTTGGCCCTCATTGTCCTGAATGAGCATCAGGATTTGGCTGCGGCCCTCGTCGCGCAGGGCCTCGACGCGGTCGGCAACGTCCTGCGGTGTTTCGACAACCTGCTGGCCGACTTCCAGGATCAATGTCCCTGGTTGGATCTCCTTGGCCGCGGCTGGACCATCCGTGAACACCAGCGTCACAACGGCGCCGACGGCGCCCTCATCCATCTCAAAGCCGAGCTCATAGGCTTCTTCGACGGTCGAAAGCTCCATACCCAGAAGCGAGACCGGTTCAGGCCCAGGTTCGAGCACGGCCGCCTGACCACCCTCGCCGTCACGCAAGGCAAGGATCACGGTCAGCGTCAGCGTCTCGCCACGTCGGATCACCCCGACGGGCACCTCGGTGCCCGGCGCGATCTGCGCCACACGGGCCGGCAGATCGCTGTACATGTTGATCGCCCGATTGTTGAAGCGCACGATGACGTCGCCGCGCTCAATGCCCGCTTCATCAGCTGGACCACCTTCACTCACAACCGAGACCAGCGCGCCGCGCGGTCGGTCAAGCTGCAATCCTTCAACCAGGTCCGGTGTCACTTCCTGGATATTGACACCCAGAAGGCCGCGCCGCGTTTCCCCGAAGGTGATGAGCTGTGTGACGATCGTCTCAACCGTGGCCGACGGAATGGCAAACCCAACGCCCACCGATCGCCCATTGGGCGACAGGATGGCGGTGTTCACGCCGACAACATTACCAGCCAAATCGAACAGCGGGCCGCCAGAGTTGCCGCGATTGATGGCAGCATCGGTTTGAATGAATGAATCATAGGGACCAGCGCCGATGTTCCGGTTCATCGCCGAGACAATGCCCAGCGACACCGAGCCGCCTAAACCGAACGGATTGCCGATCGCCAGCACCCAATCGCCGATCCGCAGACGGTCCGAATTGCCGAAGGGGACCGATGGCAAGGGGCTATCGGGTTCAATGCGCAACACGGCCAGATCGGTGGCCTCATCGCGGCCAATTACCTCGGCGGGAAAGGTCCGCCCATCGGTCATGATGACCTCGATATCGTCCGCGCCGGAGATCACATGATTGTTGGTGACGACGATGCCGTCAGGATCGATGATGAAGCCCGACCCGAGCGAGTTTTCCCGGCTAGGCCCGTCGCGATCGCCCTCATTGTTGAAAAAATCATCGAAAAAGTCTTCGAACGGCGAGCCTTCCGGCAGGTTTGGCAGCGGCGTTGGTCTGCGCCCGGCGACGCGTTGGGATGTCGAAATGTTAACCACCGCACCAAGAAGCTCCTCGGCGAGATCAGCCACCGGGACAGGGCCTTGCGCGCGCAAGGGGCTTTCTGATTGGGCAGAAACACCAGGCGGCGCTGCGACAAGCGCGAGTGTCATAACCAAAGCGACAAAGAAGGGGGGCAGTCGGCGGTGCATGCGAAACCTCACTATGAGCTGCAGACCAGAAGCCGCAGCCGGACCGGTCGCTCCATGAGGACCACGGTCACAAACTGGTTCGCAACCGTGATGAGATCAAGGCATATTCCATGCCCCAGATTACACGCCTAAAGAGCGCGCCAGCCAGAACACCAACACACCAAGCGCCAACGCTGCGACCCCGCCGATCCGCAACGACTCGGGCGGCAGCTGCCCGACCATCTCCACCATGCGTCGGGCTTGGTCGGGAAACAGCGCATAAAAAAGGCCCTCGGCGACAAGTGCGCCGCCGAGGACCAAAAGGATGACTTCAGCAATCGCCATCAGCGAGGATCGCAGCGCTTACTGCTGCGTTTCCGCTTCGACCGGTGCCGCCGCCGTGGTTGGCGCCACGCTCTCGGTCGGATTCTGCGTAGTGGAGCTTGTGAACACTCCACCTTGCTGATCCCCGAAATAGCGGAAGAAGTCAGAGTCAGGTGAGATCACCAGGCTCGCACCGCTGGAGAAGCCGGCTTCATAGGCCTGCATCGAGCGATAGAAGGAGAAAAACTCCTGATCGCGACCAAAGGCATCGGCGAAGATGCGCGTACGCTGGGCATCGCCCTCACCGCGAATCTGCTCGCCTTCCCGTGTGGCATCAGCGACCAGAACAGTAACCTCACGATCGGCGCGCGAGCGAATACGCTGTGCGGCTTCTTCACCCTGCGCGCGGATTTCGGTGGCTTCACGCTCACGTTCGGTCTGCATGCGTTGGAAGATGGCTTGGCTGTTGGCTTCGGGAAGGTCAGCGCGGCGGATGCGCACGTCAACAATTTCCATACCGAAGGAGCGGCTTTCACGGTTCACCTGCTCACGAATGCGCGCCATCAACGAGGCACGATCATCGCGCACGATGGTGGTGTAGTTCACCTCACCGAGCACACGACGCGTTGCCGAGTTCAAAACCGTGGAAAGACGCGATTGCGCACCGGCAATACTGCCCACAGTTTGGAAAAACGCCAGCGGATCAGTGATCTGATAACGAGCGAAGGTATCGACGACCAACCGTTCTTGGTCAGCAGCGATGATTTCCTGCACAGGGCTATCAAGATCGAGCACGCGACGGTCGAAGTACGACACGTTCTGCACGAACGGCAGCTTGAAGTTCAGGCCAGGTTCCTGGACGACATCAACCGGCTCACCGAATTGGAGCACAAGCGCCTGCTCGGTTTCATCAACGATGAACAGCGACGAATAGATCGCCGCGCCCAGAATGACGAGAATAAAGAGGCCAACGCCTCCAAAGAGACTTTTCATTATTGGGTCCCTCCCGCACGGCGGTTGAGTTCATTGAGCGGCAGGTAAGGCACGATGCCTTGGCCACCGTCATCTGTGTCGAGAACGATTTTGTCGTTGTCGCGGAAGATGCGCTCAAGTGTTTCAAGATAGAGCCTCTGGCGGGTCACTTCAGGCGCCGTCTGATACTCTTCATAAACCGCGATGAACCGGTCAGCCTGACCGCGCGCTTCAGCGACGGTCTGTTCACGGTAGGCGGTTGCAGCTTCAAGAATACGTGCCGTTTCACCACGCGCTTCCGGGATCACCCGGTTGGCGTAGGCCTGAGCTTGGTTCTGCACACGCTCATTATCCGCACGCGCAGCCTGAACGTCACGGAACGCATCGATAACTTGGCTGGGCGGGTCAACCGTCAGCAGTTGAACCTGCGTGATTTCCACGCCGGCGCCATAGCTGTCGAGCGCATCCTGCATCAGCTCCTGCACGGCCGTCTCGGTAATCTGACGACCCTGGGTCAGCAGCGGTTGGATCTCAGAGCGACCAACAACCTCACGCATGGCACTTTCCGCCACAGCGCGCACGGACCCTTCGGGGTTTTGGATGTTGAAGAGGAACAACGGTGCATCAGAGATACGCCAGAAGACGGCGAAATCGATGTCCACGATGTTGCCGTCACCGGTCAGCATCAAGCTTTCCTCAGGCACATCGCGCGCACCGGCGCGGCGCGGATCGTCGGCACGTGTGCCAATGTCAGCGCGGTTGATGGTAGTCACCGACGGTGTGAACACCTGTTCGATTGGAGGCGGCAGGCGGAAGTTCAGACCAGGCTGTGCCTGGCGGTCGAACTCACCAAAGCGGAGGACAACGCCCTGCTGGTCGGGCTGCACGCGGAAGGTAAAGAAGTTGTAGCCGACGAAAACCAGCGCGATCAGCACCACCAGAACGATGAGGCCACGGCTTGCGCCAAGCCCACCGCCGGAACCGCCACCACCAGGCAGAATGGTTTTCAGCCGGTCTTGGCCTTTGCGGATCATCTCTTCAAGATCGGGTGGCTGGCCGCCACCTTGTCTGCCGGAGCCATTGTTGCCACGACCGGGGCCGCTGCCCCCGCCGGAACCCCATGGGCCGCCACCGCCGCCCCAAGGACCGCCATTGTTGCCCGTTTGGTTATTCCAAGGCATGTGTTTCCTTTCTCACACCGCTGCGCCGCCAGCGCTCACTAAATTGCGCCGTGCGCATCGCACATTTTTCTTCGCGATTGTGCGGATGGACATGGTCCGCAAATGCGCATCTTTCAAGCATTAAGCGACCTTTGGTAACGCTTTTTCGGCCCTTGAGGTTAAGTTTGGACCATTTGGTCGCAGGCTGGCCGATTCAAGCCTCTTTGCGGCGATAGGTGGTGAACACCATGTCCGCCTCATCTTTTGGCCCTGCCGGTACGTTTTCTTCGACTGTCTTAGCCCATCGCGACGGATCGATGGTGGGAAATCGTGTCGCCCCGTCTGCGTCCAATGCAACATGGGTGATTTCGAGCCGATCGGCCTCATCGATGGTCTGCGCATAGATCTGTCCGCCGCCGATAATGAAGAGCGCGGACTTGCCCAAGCCGTCGGCCAACATCTTGCCGCGATCGATCGCCGTATCGAGGTCCTGATAGACCTCGCAGCCCTCGGCGTGAAATTCCGGATCGCCCGAGACCACGATGCTCGGACGGCCCGGCAGCGGACGGCCAATGCTTTCAAAGGTCGCCCGCCCCATCAATACCGGATGGCCCAAAGTCAGTGCTTTGAAGTGCTTCAGATCGGTCGGCAGGCGAAACGGTAGATCATTGTCGCGGCCGATCACACCATTGCGGGCGACAGCTGCAATAAGCACCAACTCACTCATGCGTCGCCGCGCAAACGGCGGGCAATGGGCCTATCCATGCGCACTGCATAAGCGTCCAAGCTGTCACTTTCCGGCAGAAGATCGCGCACATAATTCATCGCACCGGCGAGGAAAAAGTCGGGGATCGTCGGCGCATCGCCCATCAGGTAATCGTGCGCGGAAAACTGCTTTTCCAGCAGTCCGCAGACCCGCTCATACATGCGTCTCTTGCCGGGATTATCATCGAGAACCCCATCGAACTTGGCGATCAAAGCGTGCTCAAACGTCGCCGCAAACCAGCTAATCCAAGAGAGAAACGGCCCGCGCTCGGGGTGACCAGGCGCTCGCACCAGCGGTGAGTCCGGAAAAAGCTCTGATAGGTAGATCGCGATGGCCGATTGCTCCCAGATCACTGCACCATTGTGGATCAGGGCTGGCACCTGTTTGTGCGGATGCGGGTTGTCGGGGTCTTCGCCACCGGAGCCATCGCGGCGAAGGACCGTCACCTCGCAAATGTCATACTCTGCATCCAACTCCTCCAGAATCACGCGCATCATGTCAGAGCGCGACATGGGGGAATGCACAAGCGTCAACATAAGAGGCTCCTAGACCGCGATCGGTGCCTTGATGGCGGGGTGCGGATCATAGCCCTCGATGGTGATGTGATCATAGCGGAAGTCGAAAAGGCTGCTGACAGTCGGGTCAAGTTTCAGCGTCGGCAGTGCGCGTGGCGCCCGCGAAAGCTGAAGTTCAGCCTGCTCGATATGGTTGAGATAAAGATGCGCATCGCCGAAGGTATGCACGAAGTCACCCGGCTTCAGCCCAACAACCTGCGCGATCATGTGGGTGAGCAGCGCATAAGAGGCGATGTTGAACGGCACGCCCAAAAAGATGTCCGCCGAGCGCTGGTAAAGTTGGCAGGAGAGCTTGCCCTCCGCCACGTAGAACTGGAACAGGCAGTGGCAGGGCGGCAGTGCCATCTCGTCCACATCGGCTGGATTCCAGGCCGAGACAATGTGCCGACGCGAGTCCGGATTTTTGGTCAAGCTTTCAAGCAGCTTGGCGATCTGGTCGATGCTCTCACCCGATGGTGCCGCCCAACTGCGCCATTGCTTGCCGTAGACCGGGCCAAGCTCGCCATTCTCATCGGCCCACTCATCCCAGATCGAAACCTTGTTGTCCTTCAGATAGCCGATGTTGGTATCGCCCGCCAAAAACCAAAGAAGCTCATGGATGATGGAACGCAGATGCAGCTTCTTGGTCGTGATGAGCGGGAAGCCTTCACCGAGATCAAAACGCATCTGATAGCCGAAAACTGAGCGCGTGCCCGTCCCGGTGCGATCCATGCGGGTGACGCCGGTGTTCAGCACGTGGTCGAGCAGATCGTGATAGGCGCGCATCGCAGCATCTCCCAAACAGAAAAGGGCGCTTCGCTGAGCTGAACCTTCAACCTGCAACGCGCCCTTACCTATCTAAACCACTCCGCCCGATTCCTGGCCGGATCGCTAGGACTTTTTGTGGAAAAGATCGAGCTTCCCGTACTGCTCGGCAAGCAGATAGTAAAACGTGACGCGCGCCTTGGTGGTGTCGGCCTTCATCGCCTCGCAGACCGTTTGGATGGCGCCATCTATCGCGTCATCGGACTCATCGAGACGAAGCTTCTTGCGGCAAAACCCATCGCGGATACGCGCCAGTTCCTTTGGATCCGTGCAGGCGACCATAGACGCATCGCGGCTGCGTAGCGCGACCCCCAAATGCCGCACGATGCCGTTCACCGCCGCTTCATCGACGTCGGAAGCGAACTTTTTCACATCAGCTAGATAATCGGCCATCGGCCAGTCTCCCTTACCATTAACCCGGCCAGTGGCACTGGCGCTTTGGGTTGCATGATAAGGAAACGTGGCGATTATGCGCCTATTTCAGGCTCGGCCAGTTAGCGTCGGCCTGCATGATGAAACCATCCACATCACGCAACCAACGCCGGTTCACGCCTTGCGTGGCGTTGAGGAAGAGCCGGCCATCAAAGATGCGCCAAATTTCTGGATCGCCCTGCGCCAAATATCCCTGCGCGGTCGCCCAGGCACAATGGCCGCCATATTCTGGGGCATAAGCGTCTGGATCGGCGGCGAACGCGGCGCGATTTGCTTCGCTTGAAAAACGCCACGTCGCACCCTCATGCTCAAGCGTGATGGCCGGATCCCCGGGAACCGCCTCGCCTTGCGTGTGGTAGGCTACAGCATCGTAGCCGCCAACAGCTGTGCCTTCGATGAAACCGGTGAAAATGCGCGCCCGTGCCGTACGAGCACTGATCATTGTGGCGGTCGCTGCCGCGAACCCCAGCGTGAGCAGGCGCAAAGCGCCGCGACGCGTTGGTTTGGCCGAGTTGGTGTCGGCCAAGGTTACCCGAGCTTTGTCTGTCTGAAACATTTGTGTCTCCAAGCATTTGCATGTGTTGGTGCCGAACCTGCCGACAGACCCAGGTGAAGTCCAATCACCAAGCTCGGTCTTTGCTTCACAAAGCCGTGCAGTCGCAGAGAGTGATCGTCGCTTAAAGGCAAACACGAATGCAACAAATAGCTATTTGCCCGGTTAACTGGGCCGATTTTGCCCAAAGACAACGGATATTCACCGGCAATTAACTGGCCTTGGCACATTAAAGCTGTTGGATTTTTCGCGCTGTCTGTTGCTGATCGGCGCAATGTGCACGGGTAATCAAATGAAAAAACTTCTCAGCATCTCGACGAAACTGCCTGTCATTATCGTTGGCGGAGCCTTGCTGGTTGGGACTGGCATCGGTACCGCGAGCTACATGACGGCGAGCAGCAGCATGGCGACGATCGCGCAAGCCCACCTTGAAGCGTCCGCAGAAACCGCCCGCGATACGTTCGTCAACTACATGCATACAATTGAACGTGACTTGCATTCGGTTGCAACCAACCCGGTAACGGCGCAGGCAATCAACGGCTTCAAGCGAGCCTGGATGATCATGGACACGCCGACCGAAACACTGCAGGCCGCCTACATCACGGACAATCCCCACCCAGTCGGCGAAAAGCACCTGCTCGATCAGGCAGCCAGCGGGCAAATGTATGACTCCATTCACGGCAGCTACCATCCCTGGTTTCGTGAACTCCAGGAATCGAACGGCTACTACGATGTCTTCCTGTTCGATACGGACGGCAACCTCATCTACTCGGTGTTCAAGGAAGCCGACTTCGCAACAAACTTTGGTGCGCCCGGCGCAGACATTTGGGCAGACAGCGATCTGGGTGAAGTGTTCCGTGCCGCTCTTGACGCCCCGGCCGATGCGCCAATCGCTTTTGAGGATTTCGCGCCCTATGGCCCAAGTGCAAACGCTCCGGCGAGTTTTGTCGCCCATGCCGTCAGGGACCCGGCTGACCGTATGGTTGGCGTGATCGCCTACCAGATGCCCGTCGATGCCATCAACGCGCTATTCGCTGAAGTAGGAGGGCTTGGCGAGTCAGGAGAGGTGGCGCTTGTCGGCCCGGATGGCCTGCTGCGCAATGACAGCACCTGGACCGACGGCAATGATATTCTTGCAACAAGCTTCGACGGGGAATTGTTAAATGCCACATTCGCCGACGGGTCTGCATCGGCCCGCGCGCCCTTCTATCGCGGCGAGATTATGCAAGCTTATGCCAATGGATTCACGTTCGAAGGCGTCGATTATGCTGTGGTCGCCATGAAGTCGTTGGCCGAGAAGATGGCGCCAATTCATGCGATCCGTGACCGCATGTTGATGATCGGGGCCTTGCTGATACTGATTGTCGGCGTGATTGGGTTTCTACTCTCCCGCTCGGTTACCGGACCAATCAATACCCTGGTGCGCGAAATGGGTGAACTTGCCAGTGGCAACACCTCTATCGCCCTCAAAGGTGCGGAACGATCCGACGAGTTGGGCGACATGTCGAAGGCCGTGGCCGTGTTCCGCGACGCCATACTGGAGCGCGAACGCCTTGAAGGCGAGAGTGCGCAAGCCGCAGCCCAGCGCCGTGCTCGCCAGCAAGAGATCGACAAGCTCATCGCAGACTTCCAGGTCGATGTGGAAAGCGTGGTTGAGGCGGTCTCGGCCAATGCGCAATCCATGACGGCCGCTGCCGGCACATTGACCGACGTTGCCAGCAGCACCGACGAGCAAGCCTCGAGCGCGGCAGCTGCTTCCGAAGAAGCATCGACCAACGTTCAAACGGTTGCTGCTGCGGCCGAAGAGCTGTCGGCATCGATCACCGAGATCGGACGCCAGGTCGCCAAGACCACAGAGGTTGTCGGCGGGGCTGCGACCCACGCCCAGGCGACCAACGCCCAAGTGGAGAAACTGGCTGAGACCGCCAACGCCATTGGCAACGTGATCTCGCTCATCCAGGACATCGCCGAACAGACCAATCTGCTTGCACTGAACGCCACGATTGAGGCGGCACGGGCAGGCGAAGCTGGTAAAGGTTTTGCGGTGGTTGCCAGCGAGGTGAAGGGCCTGGCCAACCAAACCGCCAAAGCCACTGGCGATATCGCCGCGCAAATCAGCGAAATTCAGACTTCGACTCAAGAGGCGGTGAGCGCAATCAATCAGATCACCGAAACCATGGGTGAAGTCGACCAATACATGTCTACCATCGCCGCCTCAGTGGACGAGCAAGGTTCGGCGACCGACGAGATTAGCCACAATGTGGCCCAGGCCGCTCAGGGAACGCAAAGCGTCGTTGGCAACATCACCGCCGTGACAGAAGCCACGACGCAGACCGCGCAATCGGCTGATGACGTGAACGCCGCTGCCGAGTCGGTGACGGAGAACACCAAGCACCTTAATGAAACGGTGTCTTCATTCCTGCGCGCGGTAGCCGCCGCTTAGACGCACTTGCACCGACATTGCTAACGAAAGCGCGCATCGTGATCGGCGATGCGTGCTTTTTTGTTTCTTGCTTTGAAAACCGTCCCGTCCGCGCTTATATTGGTTCTGCCGGGCAACCGGCTATGGCGATAAACTGTCATCGTAATAAACCATTCGGACCCGGGGGCGGTACCCGGCGCCTCCACCATAAGCCGTTGCAACCCAGTACGCTTGGGACGGTTTTTGTGGGGGCGAAATAGGATCGACGAGGGTGTAAAGGGTGTGCTTTCGCTCGGCATGGTACCGCCGTTATCGGACCAATTTGTAGTTGCAAACGACAACTATGCTCCGGTTGCACAGGCTGCGTAACGCAGTTTGTAATGCCGACTTAAACTCCCACTAGGTTAGCCCCTGGTGGTCGGGGTCCGCAGGCACCTGGCAACAGAAGCCTGCACTTTCTTCTTTAACCGTCACGTCCCATTCACACGAGCGTCATCATTGCGCAGGCAAGATGGCGCAAATCGCTCTTTGCAAGCCCAGCGAAGCGTTGCAGTATGCGACTCATGTCCGATGATCTGATCCGTTACGATGTCTTGGTGAGCGACGCCCTGCGCGGTGTCGTGCGCCAAGTGCTGACGGAAATCGCCTCGACGGGCCTTCCCGGCGAGCATCATTTCTACATCACCATCGACACACGGCTGCCCGGCGTGCGCATTTCGTCGGCGTTGCGTCAGCGGTTTCCTGAAGAAATGACGGTGGTACTTCAGCATCAATTCTGGGATCTGAAAGTCACCGAACAGACGTTTGAAGTCGGCCTCAGCTTTTCTGGTGTGCCAGAACGGCTTTTGATCCCGTTCTCGTCGGTGACGGGTTTTGCTGATCCGTCCGTGGACTTCGCCTTGAAGTTCGAGACGTTGCTGGTCGACGAAGAAGATATGATCGGCGAAGTGGCCGAACCGCAGCTCGAGGAATCAGGTGAAAACGCTCCCGTTCGCCTCGAAACGGCGACCGCAGAAGGCCCTGTGAACAGCGACGCCGATCCGGAAGCCGAAGAGGACGATGGCGAGGAAAAATCAGCCGATGTCGTCTCGCTTGATGCGTTCCGCAAGAAAAGCTGAACACCGCCAATCCAATCAGCCTGTTACCCGCCTGTCTGATGGTTTTGCCATCTGACGCGTGATAGATCACGCGCAAACCAGCCACACAGAAGGCCCGCTCATGACCGAAACCCGCCAAAAGTCTACCAGAACAGAATCCGACACATTTGGCCCCGTCGAGGTTGATGCCTCGAAATATTGGGGGGCACAGGCGCAGCGCTCTCTTGGCAATTTCAAGATCGGTTGGGAAACGCAGCCCGCCCCAATCGTCCGCGCCCTGGGCATCGTGAAGCGCGCTGCTGCCGAGACCAATATGGACCTTGGCAAGATGGACCCGGAGCTTGGCAAAGTGATTGTTCAGGCGGCGCAGGAAGTCATCGACGGCAAGCTTGATGAGCATTTTCCGCTGGTGGTCTGGCAGACCGGCTCGGGCACTCAATCGAATATGAATTCCAACGAGGTGATCTCCAACCGCGCCATTGAAATGCTGGGCGGCGAAATGGGTTCCAAAACGCCCGTTCACCCCAATGACCACTGCAACATGAGCCAGTCGTCCAACGACACCTTTCCGACGGCCATGCACATCGCCTGCGCTGAAGAAGTGGTGCACCGGCTGGTCCCTGCCCTCACCCATCTGCGCGATGCTCTTGCCGCTAAGTCCGAGGCCTGGGCCGACATTATCAAAATAGGGCGCACGCACACGCAGGACGCAACGCCTCTGACGCTCGGCCAGGAGTTTGGTGGCTACACCCAGCAGCTGACCAACGGCATAGCCCGCATTGAAAGCACCTTGCCTGCGCTCATGGAGCTGGCCCAGGGCGGCACAGCCGTCGGCACGGGCCTCGCGTCACCGGTGGGCTTTGCGGAAAAAGTGGCCGAAAAAATCGCAGGCATCACCGGTCTGCCTTTCACCACCGCGCCCAACAAGTTCGAAGCGCTCGCCGCCCATGACGCGATGGTGTTCACCCACGGTGCGATTAATACGGTGGCGATGAGCTGCTTTAAGATTGCCAACGACATCCGCTTCCTGGGCTCCGGCCCACGTGCCGGTTTGGGTGAACTAGCCCTGCCGGAAAATGAGCCAGGCTCGTCGATCATGCCGGGCAAAGTGAACCCCACCCAGTGCGAGGCGCTCACCCAAGTCTGCGCCCATGTACAAGGCAACAACGCCGCCATCGGCTTTGCCGGCAGCCAAGGTCACTTTGAGCTCAACGTCTACAACCCGATGATGGCCTACAATTTCCTCCAGTCAGTGCGCCTGCTCGCTGACGCGGCCATCTCCTTCACCGACAATTGCGTTGTCGGTATCGAGCCACGCCTTGAGAACATTGCCGAGGGCCTGGCCAACTCGCTGATGCTGGTGACGCCGCTCAAAGAAAAATACGGCTATGACCTTGCCGCCAAAGTGGCCAAAAACGCCCACAAGAACGGCACAACCTTGAAGGTCGAAGCGCTGGCCCTCGGCATCTCCGAGGAGGACTTTGACGCCATCGTCGTGCCCGCCAAGATGATTGCACCGTCCTAACCCATGGCGGAGATCGTCAACCTGCGCCAAGCCCGCAAAGCCAAAGCGCGGTCACAAAAAGAGAAGGTCGCGGAAACGAACCGCGCCCTTCACGGCCGCACCAAAGCTGAGAAACAGGTCGAAAAATCCACCAAGCACAAGGTCGCCAAGCATTTGGATGACCATAAGCTGGGCGACTGACAATCATGCTGGTCAAACGCTCGGTCAGCCTGGCTGGCCATCGCACATCCATTGCACTGGAACCGGAGTTCTGGGCCGAGGTGGAAAGGCTCGCCAAGGACAATGGCGCGAGCCTAGCGGCTTTCATTCGCACCATCGACAATGGCCGTGCGCCAGACTCCAACTTGGCCAGCCAATTGCGCCTTGCGGTCTTGTCCGACCTCAACACCCAGTTGGTCCGCCAGGAAAGAGCAGCCACCACCCCTAGCGAGGGGTAAGGTCGAGCGGCGCTGACGTGGCAGGCGGCGGGCTTTCGCCAATCGCCAGTGGATTGCGCGGCACTGTAATCGATTCAAGCGGCGGCAACGTCAGATCGAGCCCGGTCGGCGTGCTTAGCAGGTTCTGCTGCTCGGCCTCGCGCGCCAGCAGCGCCTCGCGCAAAGCCCGTTCGCGTTCTTCATCTGCCTGACGCGCAGCCTCTTCAGCGGCCTGGCGCTCCTCTGCGATCCGGGCCCGCTCACGCGCCTCTTCCTCCAGCCGCTCTTGCTCGATGCGAAGCCTTTCATCGCGCTCGAATTCCAGCCGCGTCTGGTCCAAATCTACTGCCGCCATGATGCGAAGCAGCCGCTCGCGCTCAAGAATCTCAGCGTTCAGGGCTTCCACGCGACGAATCTCCAGCTCAAGCTGGCGCACGTTCAAGAAGCTCGAAATCTGCGAAACGTCGAGCTCTCGTTGCGGCGCTGCCAACGGCCCGGCAAACGATAAGCCGACATTGGGCATTGCCTCCACATCGCCCGGCCCGTCAACCGCCGCATAGGCAAAGTCGGCATCGACTTCGTTGGTGGAAAGATCGATTGTCAGACCACCGCGCAGCGCAGTCTCACCGCCTTCAAGGTAAAGATTGCTGATCTGCGCAACACCACCGACGACACTCACAGGCGTGTCGGCGGCATCAATGCGCATGGTTCCGGCACTCAGCGCATCGGCAAACGCAGCTTCCAGATCGGCATCTTCATCGAGCAATCCCGCATCGGACGCTTGAAGAATGCGAGAAAACCCGGTCAGGCCAAGCCCGGTAACCGAGGTTTCGGCAAGCGCCAAGGTCCCGTCGCCCGTTAGGCCGGAAATCAGTGACGCCATGGACCCGCCAGCGCTTTCAAAACTGAGATTGGCCGACAACCGACCATCCATCACTGGCTGACCGTCTCGCTCCCAGGCGATGCGCGCAACGTCAAGGTTGGTCAGCGCAAGACGTCCCTCAGCAATACCGCCGCGATCAGCGTCGCGCAGCACAAGCCGTCCGTCCACTTGGCCGCCAAAAACCTCGCCTTGAAGCCGATCCAGTGTCAGACGGCCCTCCTCAGCTACCAGCACCATTGTGCCGTCCAGCGCGGTCAGCCCATCCCATATGGCAAGGCGTGGCGTGGCGAGTGTTAGAGTCAAATCAACTGGAACTGGGTTGAAGACCAAAGGCCCCTCGGGCCAAGTCGCGCTGAAGCCTTGATCAAAGGCCGAGGGCCCAAGAAAACCAGCCAAAACGCCACGCAGGACGACATCATCAGCCGAGAGATCGAGTGCGACGGAGGTTCCGAGTGGTCCGCGCTCGACACGCCCGTCGCCTGAAATCGGCACATCGGCGAAGGTTCCCGACAGGCCAGAGAGCACGGCGGTCTCGCTTTCCACGTCAAAAGCCACATCGAATACGGCCGAGGCGGCGATGGGGTCGAACAGGCCTGGCACCGCCATACCCGCCATCAAGCCAAGCTGGGCCACATCCCCGACAAAGAGCGATCCAAGTCCCTCGACAGTTTGGATGCCAACCTCGGTGTCGCCTTGCAGTGTCGCATCGAGGCGAAGGGCGGTGTCCAAACCATCAAAGGCCAGACGGAGCTGCGGCGCATTTTCCCCATCACTGACAAGACTGGCCACAGCGCTGCCTTCACCGGCGAGCTCGATCGGCAAGGCCGCAACGCCCAACTGGCCAACCAGCGCAAAGGCATCCTGCGATCGCGCTTCAAACCGGACTTCTGCCGCACGGTCGAACAGGCTCGCCAACCCTGTCGGCAAGGTGTTGGTCCCGTCAGTCGGCATCGTGCCGAAAAGATCAACCTCAGAACTGCCGAGTGACCCGGCCAAGCTGACTTCGACACCACTTAGCGCATCGTGGTTGTAGCTGCCGGTCAGCGACGCTGGTTCGTAGAGACCGGCATTGCGGTAGAGGTCGAGCAGGACGGCGTTGTCGCCGAACACATCGCGCGCCAGACGCAACAACCCGCCAAGACGGTCCATGTCGGCATTGACTGCCAATTGGCCAACCGGCGGGAAAGCACCACGCTCAACAAAGCCAGAAGCGGAAACCGAAGCGCCAACGGCATCACCGATTGCCAGTTCATCAATGCGAATCTGCGTTGGCGTTGCCGCCACCGAGACCGTAACCTCGCCCAGATCTTCAGCGCCGGCCACCAACTCTTCCACGACAAGGTCGGCATTAAGGGTGTCAATCAACGGCCCGTCCGATGTCGAACCACCTGCATGCGTCAACCAACGACCAAGGCCAGCCAAAAGACCGAAATCAAAACGCCCCGCGTTCAAGTCGACGTCCATCTGCCCACCAAGTCCAGCGACGTCGCGATAGGCGAGCGAACCTTCAAGTGCCGCCCCATCGATCTGGCCGCGCAGGCGTTCAATCGAGACGTCTCCTGGCGCCGCCACGACGCGACCCCGCAAATCGACCGAAGAGAGCTGCGAGAAGGTCCCGCCTTCATCGCGCCTGCCCGTAGACCAGCCAACGAACAGGTCCGGGGCCGCGCTTTCCAGCGTCATAATGCCGTCGAG
Organism: Hyphomicrobiales bacterium; assembly: GCA_017642935.1. NCBI lineage: Bacteria > Pseudomonadati > Pseudomonadota > Alphaproteobacteria > Hyphomicrobiales > Hyphomicrobiales bacterium. The sequence continues at coordinate 517,805 of JAEPOK010000001.1, read as the reverse complement.
CGCCAAATCCGTGCCTGCAACATCGCCAACCGCGCCAACGGCCCCGGTGAACCCAAACGATGTCTCGCCTGGAAACGTCGCCACCAGATTTTCCAAAGACATCGGCAAGCCCGGGCTGTAGGTCGCATTGAACCCAATATCGCGGATCACCGACCCGCCGAGCACAATGGCCGGAATATCGAAAGACACCTCGCCAGGCACGGTCATTTGATCGATCCAACGCACCAGCGTCCCCGCAGACGCCCAACCGGCATCCAGATTGACCGGATCAGCTGCGCCACCGCCTAGCATGCGGTCCAGATCGACCTGACGCGAGGAGATTTCTGCATTGAAAGCCGGGCGTTCGCCCAAATTCACATGCGCACGGCCATTCAGAACAAAGGCCTGATCTTGCGCCTGGCCGAGCGATAGTTCGATCTCATCAGCTTCCAGGGCATCCAGCGCGGCCACCACATCGGCAGCCACGCGCCAGGTCAGCGGTTGCGTCTCCTGATCGGCTTCGGCAACAAGATCATCCAAACTGCGGGCAACGCCCCGTCCTTCAAAGAAGGCATTGGCCTCCGACCAATCCAGATGCCCATCAACCGTTATTTCCATCGGCCGCGTCACCGGCAGCACCGCGACACGCATGCGCATGCGCCGTTCACCGCCATAAGCGCCTGTGTTGACCCGCAAGCTGACCCGTTCGCCGGCGATGATCGCCGAACCTGGATCGACGCGCCAAGGTCCAAGCAGGCTCGGCGCTGAAAGGCTGGCATTCAACCCTTCCATTAGCACTTGAACGGAGCCATCGGGTGCGATGCGTTCGATGCGGCCGTCGACAATGGTCGCCTCGTCGATACGCACCGCTCCAAGATCGAGCGTCTCGTTGGCAATCTGCGACATGCCCTCGCCCAGTGCTGCCAGGCGAATGGTCGGCGCGTCGAGCGTCAGCTCGACAATGTGCGTTTCACCGCTCAAAAACGGCGCCAGCGACATCAGCGCTTCCATCCGCCGTGCGGTGAACCCTGGTTCAGACCCATCCGCATCGCTGGCAATCTCAACATCCGAGAATGTGATGCGCGGCATCGGAAGAAACCGCAGATCAACCGCGCCGGAAACGTGAACCTCACGACCAAGAACGCGCGAGGCCTGCTCTTCAATGATGTCAGTGTAGTTGCTCCAATCGATGAAACGCGGTGCAATCAGCGCCGTCGTCAGCGCCAAAAGCAACAGCGATCCCAACAGGAGAAGGAAGCGATTCATCGTCCGCCGATAGCCAGTTCACAGGTCATTAGTGTGGCATGGGCGTGGGCCACTTTTCATGCATTGCACACAAAAGCCGCGTCACCCAGGAACAGCCATACAACTTTCGCAGAAAAATAAGCCATAAACCATTGCGCTAACGCAAGAATGCGCGCCCTACTGCGTTTAGGAGCAAAGGCTCCCAGAAGCTGCATTCACGTGATCATGGCCGACCTGTTTCGCACGATCTTCTCCAGCGTCTTTGTTTGGGCGCGCCCCAACGTCACTTACGCGCTGCGCAAGAAGCAGCCGCTGGTTTGGTTGCTGGCCGGTTTGATTGGCATTGGGACGTCGCTGGCCGCCATCGCCTTTCGCGAAATGATTGGTGCTGTGCAATGGACCTGGCTCGGCACGATGAGCGAACAGGTAGCAAGCGCCGCACGGGTTCTTCCCTGGTACACGGTGGTGTTTGTTCCGGCCTTGGGCGGCCTTCTGGTCGGCCTGTTCCTGCACTACATCCAGCCTCAGAAGCGTCCGCTGGGTGTGGCCGATGTGATTGAGGCCAAACACACGCCGGAGACGAGCTTGCGGTTTTGGCCGGGCGTCGGGTCCGCCATTGTCTCGGCGACCTCACTCGGTTTCGGCGCCAGCACGGGGCGAGAAGGCCCAGTGGTCCATCTCGGCGCCACCATTGCCGCCAGCATTTCTCGGCTCTTCAAGCTGCCGCGTTCCTCCAACCGCGTGCTTCTGGCCTGCGGGGTAGCGGGCGCGGTCTCCGCTTCGTTCAATGCGCCGATCGCCGGAGTGCTGTTTGCGCACGAGGTGATCCTTGGCCATTACGCGCTGTCGGCCTTTTCCGCCATCGTGATCGCTTCGGGCGCAGCCACCATTATCTCTCGGCTCTATTTCGGCGATGCCGTCGCCTTCACCATCCCCGACTATCAGATCACCTCGTTTTTCGAGTTCCCGGCTTTCGCGCTGCTCGGCTTGGTCTGCGCGCTGGTGGCAGTGCTCTTCCAATACGCTCTGATCGGCACTGACTATGTTGCCCGCACGGTGACAGCACCTACGTGGCTGCGACCAGCGGTAGGTGGCCTCGCTGTTGGCATCATCGGCGTCTGGTTTCCGCAAGTGCTTGGCGTTGGGTATCAGGCCACCGATCTGGCGCTGCGCAACCAACTGCCGCTTGATCTGATGATGACGCTGATCTTCCTGAAGACGGCGGCAACGGCCATTTGTTTGGCCTCTCGCTTTGGTGGAGGGATCTTCTCGCCCTCACTCTATGTCGGCGCGATGACCGGCGGGGCCTTTGGCTTGATCGCGGCGAGTGCCTTTCCCGAAATGGCATCCTCGGAGGGCCTTTACGCGATCCTCGGCATGGGCGCCGTGGCCGCTGCTGTGATCGGCGCGCCTCTATCGACCACCATGATCGTCTTCGAGCTTACCGGCGGCTACACGCTGTCGATCGCGCTGCTGCTCACAGTCTCGATTGCAACCGGCATAACCATCGCGGTTCACGGCCGATCCTATTTCTACTGGCAATTGGAAAGCCGCGGTCTCGCCGTCGCCGACGGACCGCACAGCCAGCTCATGCGATCGGTGCGCGTAGCGGAGTTCATGGAGCGGTTGCCGCCCGATCTCGACGAGCGGCCCTCACCGCTCGAAGAAGGGGCGCCTCGCCTGTTGACCACCGACACGATGGAACGCGCGCTGCGCGTTTTCGATGAGAATGGTCTTGAAGAGGTGCCCGTGGTGCGCGCGGCTGCGGTCTCCCAGACGGTTGGCTATGCCAAACAAGTCGATGCTTTGCGCCATTTCAACGAGGCGTTGATTGACGCTTCGATCGAAGAGCATAAATAACAACCATCAAGAACAGGAAGCGAACAGGCGACTCTGTCGGGTCGCTTCGATACTCTGTGCGCAACCGAATCATTCATCCATCCAATCGCCAAGGCCACTGAAACCCACCATGTCTGATCCAGCACCCCAAACAGGCTCGATCACGGCGCGCGCACTTGCTGCGCGCGGTGGCGCTGTGACGGGATCAAACGCGCCATGGTTGGAAGGGTTGAACCCTGAGCAGCTGCGCGCGGTGGAGACGCTCGATGGTCCGGTTCTGGTCCTCGCTGGCGCAGGCACCGGCAAAACACGGGTCCTCACCACCCGCATCGCGCATATTCTTGGCACCGGTCGCGCCTCGCCCGGTCAGATCATGGCCGTGACCTTCACCAACAAAGCCGCGCGCGAGATGAAACAGCGCATCGGCGGTATGATCGGCTCAGCAGTTGAAGGCATGCCGTGGCTTGGCACCTTTCACGCCATCGGCACCCGCATTCTGCGCTACCACGCCGAATTGGCGGGCCTGAAATCCAGCTTCACCATTCTCGACACCGATGATCAAATCCGGCTGCTGAAACAGCTCATTCAAGCTGAAAACATCGATGAAAAGCGCTGGCCCGCCCGTCAGTTGGCCGCCCATATCGACCGGTGGAAAAACCGTGGCCTGTTGCCCGACCAAGTGCCCGCCGCTGATGGTGTTTTTGCCAATGGCCGTGGCGTGGAACTGTATGCCGCCTATCAGGAGCGCATGGCTGTGCTGAACGCCGTCGATTTCGGCGATCTGCTGGTGAAACCCATCAAGCTGTTTACCGAGAACCCGGATATCCTCGCCGACTACCATCGCCGCTTCAAGTTCCTGCTGGTGGACGAGTACCAGGACACCAACGTCGCCCAATATCTCTGGCTGCGGCTGCTGGCCCAAGGCACGGACGAGGCCAAACCCAACATTTGCTGCGTCGGCGACGATGATCAGTCGATCTATGGCTGGCGTGGCGCTGAGGTGGACAACATCCTGCGCTTCGAGCGCGATTTTCCGGGTGCCACGGTGATCCGACTGGAACGCAACTACCGATCGACATCATCCATCCTTGCCACGGCTTCGCACCTGATCGCTCACAATGAAGATCGGCTCGGCAAAACCCTCTTCACCGACATCGCCAACGATGAGGGGGAGGAGAAGGTGACGGTCGCCTCCGCCTGGGATAGCGCCGAAGAGGCTCGCGCCGTCTGCGAAGAGATCGAAAACCTGCAAACCAAAGGCCATCCGCTGAACGAGATGGCGATCCTGGTGCGCACCTCAGCCCAGATGCGCGAGTTCGAAGACCGGTTCTTCACGCTCGGCCTTAATTACCACGTTGTGGGTGGTCCGCGCTTTTACGAGCGTCAGGAAATCCGCGATGCGCTGGCATATTTGCGCGTCATTGCCCAACCTGAGGATGGCATGGCGTTCGAACGCATTGTCAACGTGCCCAAGCGCGGTCTCGGCGACACCACCGTGCGCAAGATCAACGCCCTTTCACGCGACCAGGGCATGTCACCGCTCGCCGCAGCGCGCTTGCTCTCTGAAACCGAGGAGATCCGCCCGGCGGCGCGCACCAGCTTGCGCAAGCTCATTGACGATTTCGACCGCTGGCGCGGCAACCTCGACGCGCTGCCGCACACCGAGTTGGCCGAGATCGTGCTTGATGAGTCCGGCTACACGAAAATGTGGCAGGACGACACCTCGCCTCAAGCACCGGGTCGCCTGGACAATCTCAAAGAACTCATCCGCTCGATGGAAGAATTTGAGAACCTGGCTGGTTTCCTGGAACACATCTCGTTGGTGATGGACGTGGAGAGCGCTGAGAGCGAAGACGCCGTCACGCTCATGACGCTGCACGCTGCCAAGGGCTTAGAGTTCGACACGGTGTTCCTGCCCGGTTGGGAGGAAGGCCTCTTCCCGTCGCAGCGTTCCCTTGATGAGAATGGCCGCGCCGGTCTCGAAGAAGAACGCCGTCTCGCCTATGTCGGCATCACCCGCGCCCGCAAACGCGCCAAGCTCTGGTTTTCCTCCAATCGCCGTATTCACGGCCTTTGGCAATCTTCCATCCCCTCGCGATTTCTCGATGAACTGCCAGTCGACCATGTTGACGTGATCGAGCAGACGTCGAGCTATGGCGGCTATGGCGCGCGCGGCTATGGCAACTACGGCGCAAGCCGCTTCGACAAACCGCTGGAAATGGACAGCGCCTACCAGACCCCCGGCTGGAAGCGCGCACAAGCGGCCAGAAGCACTGGCAAACGCCCCTCCTCCGGCCCGATGACCATCGATGGTGAACTCGTCGCCCGATCGGTTGCAACCAAGGCATCCGGTTTTGCGTTAGGAGATCGCGTGTTCCATCAAAAATTCGGCTATGGCGATGTCACCATGATCGAGGGGAACAAGCTCACCATTGATTTTGACAAGGCCGGACGCAAGAAAGTGGTCGAAAGCTTTGTCACCCCCCACAATCAGGCCGGCTAATCCGCCGCCGCCCTCCGCAAAAGGCCAGCCGTGCACGATCTTATCTTCACCATCGCGCTGATCGGCGCGCTCGGCATCGGCGCGCAGTGGATTGCGTGGCGCACCCAAGTACCAGCCATCGTGTTGTTGCTGCTGGCCGGTATTTTGGCCGGTCCAGCCACGGGCCTTGTCAATCCGAGCGAAGACTTTGGTGACCTCCTCAAGCCGCTGGTGGCGCTCGCCGTGGCGATCATCCTTTTCGAAGGCGGGATGACGCTCAACTTTGCCGAAATTCGCGGCACCGCCAAAGCCGTACGACGTATCATTATCGTGTCGGCGCCGCTCGTCTGGCTATTTGGAACACTGGCCGCCCATTACATCGGCGGCATGTCGTTCGAGGCAGCCGTTGTGTTCTCCGGCGTTATGGTCGTGACCGGTCCGACGGTGATCATGCCCTTGTTACGGCAGGCAAAATTGCCCTCACGAACCGGCTCGGTGCTGCGCTGGGAGGCGATCGTCGTCGATCCAATAGGCGCGCTGTTCGCGGTGATCGCCTTTGAAATCGTTCTTGCGCTCAACAGCGGCGCACCGGCAACGACCATTGCGCTTCAAGTGGCTGCAGCCTTGCTCATTGGCGTAATCGGCGGCTGGCTTGCAACGAAGTTTCTCGCCACCGCGTTCTCGCGCGGCCTCGTGCCAGACTATCTGAAAAGCCCGATCATCCTTGTGTCGGCGCTGGTCGGTTATGCGGCCACCGACGCTGTGCTTGCCGAAGCGGGTCTCGTCACGGTGACCGTGATGGGCATCGTGCTCGCGAACGCCAAACTTGCCAGCTACACTGACATTCGCCGGTTCAAGGAGGTTATGACCGTTCTGCTGGTCTCCGGCCTATTCATCGTGCTGACCGCCAGTGTCTCGATGGACGATATTCTCTCGCTCGGCTGGCGCGACTTTGCCTATATTGCCGCGCTGTTGCTGGTTGTTCGCCCGCTTGCCATCCTGCTTGCAACCATCGGCACCGAGCTTTCCATGCGCGAACGGCTGTTGATCGGTTGGATCGCGCCGCGTGGCGTGGTCGCTGTGGCCGTTTCAGGTCTGTTCGCCGGCACGCTGGTCTCCATTGGCATCGAAGATGGCGCGCGGCTTGCGCCGTTGGCGTTTCTGGTCGTTCTGGTGACGGTGATCCTGCACGGCTTCTCTCTCAAGCCATTGGCCCAACTGCTCGGCATCACTTCGGCAGACCCGGATGGATTTCTGATCATCGGGTCCAACCGCTTCTCGTTGGCGCTGGCGGAAAAACTGAAAGGCGCGAACCTGCCGGTGCTCATTGCCGACCGCAACCATTCGCGCCTATCGGCCGCACGACAGGCAGGCTTCACCACCTATTTGGGCGAGATCCTTTCCGAAGCCGCCGAACACCGGCTCGATCTGTCGCGCTATGGCACGCTGATCGCTGCCACCGACAATGACGCTTACAACGCACTCGTCTGCACCGACTTTGGACCCGAGCTCGGCCGCTCGCGCGTGTTTCGGCTCGGGGTGGAAGAAGGCAAGCGCGATGAAATCGCCACCACGCTCAGCGGCCAGCGGCTCTTCAACCCATCCATGGGCGAGACCGAAGCTGAGTTTCGCATGATCGCCAACGATTGGACGATCCAGCGCACCAAGCTCACCGAGGAGTTCACGATGGAGGCGCTGCGCGCCCAGCGCGATCCGGCGGCGCAGGTCATGTTTGCGGTTTCGGCCAAAGGCGAGTTCATTTCGCCGGCCCTTGGTGCGCAGTTTAAACCGGCAGCTGGCGACACGGTGTTCCTTTTCGGCCCACCGACACCGCAGAAATCCAACACCAGATCCGAACCCGAAAAGACGAATGCCGACCGTTAAGGCCACCCTCACCGTTCCGCATCGCGAGGAAGCCGAGCGCATAGCCGACCTGTTAGGCCTCGCGTTTGAAAGCGATGAAACACCCATCGCCTTTTTTGAGGACGAAGAGGCGGGGCACTGGACGGTGGATGCGTTTCAGGAGGGCGATGACGCGCCAGCGTTGGCGAGCGCGATCCGCGATGCTCTGGGCAGCGATGCCTTCGCCGCGCCGCTCGACTGTCATGTTCTTGATGAGGTGGATTGGGTCACCGCCAGCCTGGAAGGCCTCCAAGCAATCCGCGCCGGTCGTTTCGTTGTCCACGGATTGCATGCACGCGATGCGGTTGGACCAACGGACATTGGCATTCGCGTTGAGGCAAGCCGCGCTTTTGGCACCGGCCATCACGGCACGACGCTTGGATGTTTGGAGTTGATCGATTGGGCCTGTGCGCGCCAGCGCTATTGCAACATTTTGGATGTCGGAACCGGCACGGGTGTGCTCGCCATGGCGGCTGTTCATCTGACCAAGGCGCCAGTCCTTGCAACGGACATCGATCCAATCTCGGTCGAGGTCACGCGACAAAACGCTAAGCTCAACCAACTGGATCCATGGATCACCGTGGCCGAAGCTGATGGCGTTCTAGGCGCACCGCAGACGCGCGCGCCCTATGATTTGATCATGGCCAACATTTTGGCTGGCCCGCTGATCGATCTCGCCGCCCCCATGACCAAACTGTTGGCCAGCGGCGGCGGGATCATCCTATCAGGTCTGATGCAGCATCAGGAGCGCGCAGTGCGCGCGCGATACCGCGCCGAGGGCCTGGTCTTGGTCAAGCGTATCCATCACGGAGAATGGTCGGCGCTCTTCCTTCAGCGGCTGTAATAGGCCCGGCTTAGTACGGCCAGATGTAAACGCCATTCTTGCCGGTCACCGCTTCGCCTAGGTCGAACTTAGCGCGGGTTTTCGGATCAAGAGTAGCGATGTGAGCGTCCACCTGACGCTGGGCTTGCGCCATGCGTGCTTCGATGATGGCGTTCAAAGCGCGGCGGAAGATCGAGGGCTTGTTACCGGCGCTTGCGAACACGGGACGTGGTTCGGAGAAAGTGAATACGGCCATTTCTGGCTCCTTATTGGCTAATATTTCCTTGTGGAGTCTCTGGGGGGAGACCTCGCATAGATGGCCCTCAATGCCCTTCTGCGGTAGACCCTTTTGTCTCAAGGCAGCCCTGCATCCAGTGCATAGTGCGCTGCACAATTTCTTAGGAATTCAGATGAGCGATCCGCAGCCCAAACTCGAACCGCTGCAAAGCTATGAGGACACCAGCGAGCCGGACAAAGGGCCGCAGCGCCTGGCTCAACTTCGGGCCGTGATGGCCGATGCTGGCTTGGATGGACTGCTGGTCCCGCGCACCGATGAACACCAGAGCGAATACCTGCCCGCTTATGCCGAACGCGTTGCCTGGCTCACAGGGTTCACCGGCTCCAACGCCTTTGTGCTTGTGCTGCCGGATGAGGCACGCGTCTTCACCGATGGACGCTACACGCTGCAGGTACGCGCTCAAACGGTTCAGCCGGACTTCACCGCAGATGACATGGTGGAAAACCCGATAGCAACCTATCTGAGCGGCCTCGATCTGGCTGGAAAAGCAATCGGTTATGACCCATGGCTGCACACGATCAACGGCTTCAAGCGTTTCAAAAAAGCAGCCGAAAAAGCAGGTGCCACCCTCGCTGCGACACCCACAAACCTCATTGACACCATTTGGACAGAAAGACCTGGACGGCCCATTGAACCTATTGTGGTTCACCCGCTGGAATTTGCCGGACAACCCTTGGCGGAAAAGATCGCCAGCATTGCCCGAACCGTGAAAGATAAGCGCGCCGATGCCGTCGTGCTCACCCAAGCTGATGGCGCGGCGTGGCTGTTCAATCTTCGCGGCAACGACGTGCCGCAAAAGCCGATGTTCTTGGCCTTTGCGATTGTCAGCAACGATGGCCTGGCGCAGCTGTTTATCGATCCTGGCAAACTGACCGATAAGGCTATCGAGCATTTGCGTGATGTGACGATCGCCGATATTGCCGACTTCCCCGCCGCTCTGCTGGCGCTCGGCGAGGCCAAGGCCACCGTTATGGTTGATCCGGCCAACGTGTCGGTGAAGATTGCCGACACGATCACCGAGGCCGGTGGATCCTTGGTGGAAGCCACCGATCCCATCGAAGCGCCACGCGCGCGCAAAAACGCTGTGGAGCAAGCCGGCGCTCGCGCGGCCCATGTACGCGACGGCGCGGCTGTGACTCGGTTTCTGGCTTGGTTCGCGCAGGAGGCCCCAAAAGGCGATCTCGATGAAATCCAAGCGGCGGAAAAACTGCTCGCCTGTCGCCGGGAGACCAATCAGCTCAAGGATATCTCCTTCCCCACGATCTCGGGCGCAGGGGCCAACGGTGCCATCGTGCATTACCGCGTCACCCACGCCACCAACGCGCCGATTGAAAAGGACACGCTCTATCTGGTCGATTCCGGCGCGCAATATCAGGATGGCACCACCGACATCACGCGCACGCTGCTGGTTGGCGAGCCATCAGATGAGCACAAGCACGCTTACACGCTGGTCTTGAAGGGCCATATCGCGCTGGCCACAGCACGCTTTCCGAAGGGTACCACCGGTGCGCATCTGGATGTTCTGGCGCGCCAGTTCCTGTGGGCCAACGGCCTGGACTATGCCCACGGTACTGGGCACGGCGTCGGGTCGTATCTGGGCGTTCACGAAGGGCTTGCCCGCATCGCCAAGCAGGGCAATGTGCCGCTGGAGCCCGGCATGCTGCTGTCCAACGAGCCTGGCTATTACCGGGAAGGTGCGTTCGGCATCCGTTTGGAAAACCTGGTCTTTGTCACCGAACCGGAGGATGTCGGCGGCGACCAACCCATGATGGGTTTTGAAACCATCACCCGCGCGCCCTTCGAGCGTCGCCTGATCGATCTGGATTTGATGACAGCGGCGGAGCGTGACTGGCTGAATACCTTCCACGCCAAGGTGTTGGCCGATATCGGCCCGCTGCTCTCCGGCGATGACTTGAAGTTCCTGGAAGCTGCCTGCGCGCCGGTTTAAAGCGCGTGTCATCCCAGCGATCACGCTTCGCGTGTGCGCCAGGATAGAGCGATCATTCTGAAGGCGTCACGCCCACCAGCTCAAACCAACCATCCTCATCGATGGTTTCAACGCCGAGGCTTTGCGCCTTGGTGAGCTTTGAGCCGGCCCCTGGTCCGGCCACCAACAGGTCGGTCTTTTTCGACACCGAACCCGACACCTTGGCCCCAAAACGCTCGGCCATGGCCTTGGCTTCATCACGAGTCATCTTTTCAAGCGAACCAGTGAACACCACCACCTTGCCAGCCACAGGGCTCTCCTGAACTTCGAAGACTTCATCCTCGATGGTCATCTCGGCGAGCAGCGCATCGAGCACCTGCTCATTGTGGCTTTCGCCGAAAAATTGGATTAGCGAAACGGCCACCGTCTCGCCGATGCCATCAATGCCGACCAGCTCTTCACGCGCCTCTTCATCGCCGGACGCCGCCGCCAGCATGGACGCACGGAAGGCTGAAAAGCTGGTGTAATGGCGGGCAATCACCCGCGCGGTCGTCTCGCCGACATGGCGTGCGCCGAGCGCAAACAAGAACCGTGAAAACGGCGCTTGCCGACGCGCATCGATAGCCGCCCAAAGGTTAGCGATGCTGGTCTCGCCCCAGCCCTCACGATCCTTCAGTTTTTTCAAGCTTCGCCCATCGCGCGCTTCCAGCGTAAAAATATCTGACGCGTTGGCGATCAAGCCATCTTCGTAAAACGCTTCGATCTGCTTGTCGCCAAGCCCGTCAATGTCGAGCGCATTGCGCGAGACAAAGTGCTTCAGCCTTTCGACAGCCTGCGCCGGGCAAATCAAGCCGCCTGTGCAGCGCGTGACGCTGTCCGGCTTACCTTTGGCGTCCACCTCGCGCTTGGCCTCACTGCCACAAGCCGGACACACGGTTGGAAATTGAAAAGGCTCACTGTCCGCAAGCCGCTCGTCGAGCAGCACATCAACAATCTGCGGAATCACATCGCCTGCTCGCTGCACGATCACCGTGTCACCAACCCGAAGGTCCCTGCCCTCGCGGATCGGCAAACCGTCATTGCCAATGCCGGCGATATAGTCGGCATTGTGCAGCGTGGCGTTGGAGACCACCACGCCACCAACGGTAATGGGATGCAGCTTGGCGACAGGCGTCAACGCACCGGTTCTGCCCACCTGGATCTCGATATTCTCCAGGATCGTGAACGCCTGCTCCGCTGGGAATTTGTGCGCGATGGCCCAGCGCGGCGAGCGGGAAACAAAACCGAGCCGTTCCTGATAATCGAGCCGGTCCACTTTGTAGACCACGCCATCGATATCGTATCCAAGTTCGGCGCGCTGGATCGCGATGCTGTCATAGACAGCAATCGCCTCATCGGGCGTTGCGCAGAGCTTCATCAGTGGATTGATATCGAACCCAAGGCTCGCGAGGCGTTCCACGGCCGTCATTTGGGTCTCTGCCAGTGGTTCGGACAACTCTCCCCAAGCGTAGGCGAAGAACTTCAACGGCCTGGCTTTCGTGATCTCAGGATCAAGCTGGCGCAGAGAACCTGCCGCCGCATTGCGCGGATTGGCAAACACTTTGCCGCCGGCCTCCTCCATGCGGGCGTTGAGCGCCGCGAAGTCCTCAGCCGCCATGTAGACCTCGCCGCGAACCTCCACCACGTCGGGCGCTTTGCCAGAAAGCGTTTGCGGGACGGTTGCAATGGTGCGCGCGTTGCGCGTGACGTCCTCGCCGACAGATCCATCGCCGCGCGTCGCGGCGGTCACCAGTTCCCCGCCTTCGTAGCGCAGAGACAGCGACAAGCCGTCGATCTTGGGTTCAGCCGTCATCGCGGGAGGCGCATCAAGCCGCAAAAATCGGGCGATCCGCGCGCCAAACTCGTGCACATCCTCTGCCGAAAAGGCATTGTCCAGCGACAGCATCGCCTTGGCATGGGTAACTTTGGCGAACTTTTCTGACGGCGAACTGCCAACCTTCTTTGACGGGCTGTCGGAGCGAACAAGATCGGGAAACCGCGCCTCAACCGCCAAATTGCGCGCTTTCAACGCGTCGTAGTCGGCATCGGATATCAGCGGTGCATCCTCGCCGTGATAGGCCTTGTCATGCGCCGCCATCTCTTCGGCGAGCGCCTGAAGCTCTTTCTTGGCCTGGCGCTCTGAGAGTTGCTCCACCGGCGCCTTACGCAACCCGCTCACACCCGCTCTCCCTGCAAAAGACTGGCTGCTGCCGCGCGCGCCTCATCGGTCACTTTGGCTCCCGACAGCATGCGGGCGACTTCTTCAAGCCTGCCATCTTCGGACAAGCGTTCAACCTGCGTGCGCGTTTCATCCGCCTTAATGGCCTTGGCGATCGAGAGATGCCAATGGGCACGAGCTGCCACCTGCGGCGCGTGGGTGACCGAAAGAACCTGCACCTGACCTGCCAGCCTGGCCAGTCGAACACCAATAGCCTCGGCCACCGCGCCTCCTGCCCCGGTATCGATCTCATCGAACACCAGCGTCGGTGCTGAACCTTTGTCGGCCAGCACAACCTTCAAGGCCAATAGAAAACGTGAGAGTTCCCCGCCCGAGGCAACCTTCATCATTGGACCCGGACGCGTTCCAGGGTTGGTCTGAACCTGAAACGCGACCTTATCGAAGCCGTGACTGCCGCGTTCTGCGGGATTGGACGTTACATCGGCCATGAAACGCGCCTGACCAAGCTTCAAATCTGGAAGTTCGGCTTCGACGGCGGCCGAAAGATGCTCAGCGCAACGATGGCGGGCCTGCGAAAGCTCCTGCGCCAATCCGTTATAGTGCGCTTCGGCCTCTTTGACGGCTTGATCCAGGACGGCACCGCGATCAACGCCGGCGTCCAACGCCTCCAACTGCTCGGCAAGCACAGCGGCTTTTTCCGGTAGCCCATCGCAGGTCACCTGGTACTTGCGTGCCGCCGCCCGCAGAGCGAACAACCGCTCCTCGGTGTCGTTGAGTTCCTTCGGATCGAACTCAATGCTCACCAGCGCGCGGTCGATTTCCATGGCAGCGTCGCCCAGCGCGTCCAGCGAGCGTCCAAGCGCCTCGATGATCGGACCAAGCAGGACTTCGCTGTCGGGACCCTTCCGCTCCAACCGCCGCATCAACGCGGCCAGAATGGGTGATGGCGAGGCCGCGCCGGACACCGCCTCATGGGCTTCCTGCACATCGGCGGCCACTTTCTCCGCCTGCATCATCAACGTGCGACGTGCGGCCAAAGCCTCCTCTTCGCCAGGCTCCGGCGACAGTGCCGTAAGTTCATCAACACTGGCCTTCAGATAATCAGCCTCCTGCGCGGCTTCGGCGAGCGCCGCAGCGTGTACATCGCGCTCACGCTCTGCCGCCTGCAGACCAGCAAACGCCTTAGAAACATCGCCAGCCAAGCCCTGCAAGCCGCCATAGGCATCCAAAAGCTGTCGGTGGCTTGCCGGATCGACCAGCGCGCGATCATCGTGCTGGCCGTGAATTTCCACCAGCGAGGCGCCCAAGGACCGCAGAAGCGTCATCGACACCGGCTGGTCATTGACGAACCCGCGCGCCCTGCCGTCAGCGCCCTGGGTGCGTCGAATGATGAGATCAGTTTCCGGTTCCAGCCCCGCCTCTTCCAGCGTCGCGAAAGCAGGGTGCCCCGGCTCCAACTCGAAAGCAGCGCGCACCTGCCCGCTTTTGGCGCCGGAGCGCACCAAGCCAGCATCGCCTCGCGCGCCAAGGGCCAATGCCAAAGCGTCTAGGAGAATGGATTTGCCCGCACCGGTTTCACCGGTGAGCACCGTCATGCCCCGGTCAAGCTCAAGATCGAGCGCTTCGATAAGAACAATGTCCCGTACGGACAGGTGGGTCAGCATATCAGCGACCCAATACACCCTGACCGAACCGGCCAAAAGGGCATGTCAGTTTAGGCATGGGCGAATCGTGGGGTTTCCAGCGTTTGGGCTGGAAGGAAGATGCGTCAGGAACCCTGGCCGGTAAAGCCAGCAAAGGCACGGCTGATCCAGGAGCCGGCATTTTCTTGCGGCTCAAGCCCACCTGACTGCAGGAGCCGGTAGGAGCGCTGATACCATTCAGAGTCCGGGAAGTTGTGCCCCAGTACGGCCGCAGCAGTCTGCGCCTCATCAACCACACCCATCGACATGTAGTTTTCGACAACACGGTGCAGCGCTTCTTCAACGTGGCGGGTGGTCTGATACTCTTCGATCACAACACGGAAGCGATTGATCGAGGCGACATAATTGCGGCGATCAAGATAGTACCGCCCGACGCGCATTTCCGACCCTGCCAGCTGGTCATAAGCAAAGCGGATCTGCTCCTGTGCCGGGCCGACATATTCTGAATCCGGATAGCGGCGTACCAGATCGCGAAACGCGTTGATCGCCCGCGCTGTCTGTTCCTGGTCCCGGTTCACGTCGGGAATCTGGTTGTAATAGGACTGCGCCACAATGAACTGGGCGTAGGCTGCGTCTTCACCGCTTGGATGGAGCGTCACATAGCGACGCCCGGCGTTGACGGCTTCGGGATAGCGGCCGGAGGAGAAATGCGAAAAGGCACCAAGCACAAGCGAACGCTTGGCATACTCAGAGTAAGGGTGAACCTGTTCCAGCTCATCAAACTGATCGGCAGCCGTCCGGTAGTCACCTGCCTCCATCGTTGCCAAGGCTTCATTGAACATGACCGCCGGTGGACGGGTGTCGTCAACGAAATCAGCAAAATCATCGGCCTCGGTCGAAGCGCATCCGGCCAACGCCAGAGCGGCGATGCCAACCAGAGCGCCCAAACGGGCTGATTTTGGGAGGATGTGAGCAAGCTTGAAGATCATGGTACCCAAACGCAAACAGTCTGCTTGAAAGCCAAAGAGCGCTTCACCCGCTGGCTGTGACGAGCCGCCATAACATGGCTGCGCCCGACGCCCTACCCCGAAGATGCAATTGGTCCACTCAAGGCTTAACGCTCAAAAGCCGCATCATCGCGCCGTGGCAAAACTAGGGCAGATGCTCTTACCCACCGCCATGGGAAGGGAAGTTGAAAAATCAGTTGGTTTCGGGGCGCAGCGCAGCGGCTTCCAGCCGCACATTCACTTCATCGCCAGCACGGTCACGGCGCGCGCGCTCTGCAGCCTGGCGACCATCCACAATCTCATAGGCCGTAGGATCGGCGAACAGAGCCTGCATCATCGAAACGTTGAGGCGGTGGCCACCCTTGTGAGAGCGGTAGCAGCCTTCGATCGGCAAGCCGGCAAGGGCAAGGTCGCCAATGGAGTCCAAAACCTTGTGGCGAACGAACTCGTCAGCCCAGCGTGCGCCCTCCGGGTTCACGATACCATCATCGCCAAGCACAACGGCATTTTCCAGCGAGGACCCCAGCGCGAAATTATTGGCCCACAGACGCTCGACATCTTTCAGGAAGCCGAAGGTGCGGGCGCGAGAAATCTCATCGCGGAAACCGTCTGCCGTTAGGTCGAAGACCATCGCCTGATGACCGATCGAACCGTGGGCATAATCGATGCTGACCTCAAAACGACATCCAGCATGCGGACGAAGCTCGCCAAACGCATCACCAGCATCAACGCGAACCGGCTTCAAAATCCGCAAAACCTTGCGGCGACGCGACTGCTGGACAACACCGACGCTGTCGATCGCATCGATAAACGCGGCAGAGGAGCCATCCATGATGGGAACTTCCGGGCCATCGACTTCGATCAAAGCATTGTCGACGCCCAGCGCGCGCAGCGCAGCCAGAGCATGTTCGACGGTGGAAACAAAAGCACCTTTGGGATCGCCAAGAACGGTGCAAAGCGACGTATCGGATACGGCTGACCAATCGGCCTTGATCTCGATATCGCGGGACGCTGGCAGGTTGGTGCGCAGGAAAATAATGCCGGTGTTTTCGTCGCTCGGATGGATGGTCATCGTCGCGGCTTTGCCGCTGTGGACGCCTATGCCTGACAGGGAAACACTCTCGCCGACTGTACCCTGATACCCAGAACGATAAACCATATGGCCCCCAGCGGTCCAAAAATCGGCACATTCAACCGACACAACATTAACCAACGTGATGAGGCTGCCTAAACCGGCAGCGCTGCAGTGGCTCGCCGAAACGCCGCGAGACCGCTGCATCACCTTTTGGTGCGTGGCAGCAATCTAACTGTCCGGCGCGCGAGACAAAAATCACGCTTTCTTACCGTCTGTTACACATTTTGCATCAAGTGTAACTTCTATAAATCGCTGAAAAAATTAAGGTTTTGATTAACAAAAAAGCCGGGCACGTCACCATGCCCGGCTAAAATGTTTCACTGTGTTACAGCTCTGTGAGGCTAGCCACTCTTCCGTCGGAGGAAGGCTGGGATGTCCATCGCGTCTTCCTCAGCCTGACGATTCGGGGTAACAGGCGCGGCTGTCTGCCGGCCAAGCCCATCATGGCTTGCCTGCGGTGGCGTGGCAGCACGTGGGGCAGCGGCAGTTGGCGCTGGCGCCGGACGCGCAGCCGGTGTCGGCTGTGCTGGGGCCACCTGCGGCGCGGGCTGTGCAGCCGGTGCCTCGTCGTCGCGCTTCGGCATGCCGACATGGGCAAGCTTACGCAGCAGGCCTAAGGCCCCTTTATCACCCTCTTCTGCTTGCGCCGCAGCGCGGGCCCGCATCTGGTCCTGGGCGATTGCCGGGAACTCTTCAACGCTTGGCATACGCGGTCCATTGGCACGCGCTCTTGGCGCGGCTGGACGTACAGCCGCCGGACGCTGCGGTGCCTCGGCCTCTTCAGACATGGCCTCGGCCATGATCTCATCGGCCAACGCCTCCTCGTCGAACAACTCGGGTACGGGGCTGAACGGCGCGATAGAAACAGCCGCGTCGTCCGCAGGTGCCTGATCGGCTTCATGCGGCAGGGAAAGCTCCCGCTCGATCCGATCAATGCGCTGCGACGGCGATTCCTCTGCAGGTGCCGCCATAGCGTCTGCAACGGCCGCTTCAGCTGATTGGGCAACCGCGGTCTGTTGAACATCCTGGGCCGAGGGGGCAGCCGCTTCGGCCTTAGGCGCGGACTGAACAATCGGACGACCAACCGTCGGCACGCTCGTTGCTGCACCTTGCGCCAAGTTCTGCGCGGCCAGTTCGTCATCAACGCCAGTGGCAACGACCGACACGCGGATCATGCCTTCCAGCGATTCATCGAACGTTGCGCCAAGAATGATCAGAGCGTCCTGATCGACCTCTTCGCGGATGCGCGTCGCTGCCTCATCCACTTCGAACAGACGCATGTCCTGGCCACCGGTAATCGAGATCAGCAAGCCCTTGGCACCGAGCATCGACACGTCGTCGAGCAGCGGATTGGCAATCGCCGCTTCGGCCGCTTGCAGCGCGCGCTTGTCGCCGGACGCTTCGCCGGTGCCCATCATCGCCTTGCCCATGCCGCGCATGATCGAGCGGACATCGGCAAAATCGAGATTGATGAGGCCGTCTTTCACCATCAAATCGGTGATGCAGGCAACACCGGAGAACAGCACCTGATCGGCCATCGCAAAGGCATCAGAGAAGGTCGTGTTCTCGTTGGCGATGCGGAAGAGATTCTGATTGGGGATACAAATCAGCGTATCCACTTCCTTGTGCAGCTCATCGATACCGCTATCGGCGATGCGCATGCGTTGGCGGCCTTCAAAGTGAAATGGCTTGGTCACCACACCAACGGTGAGAATACCCATCTCGCGGGCCAGACGCGCTACGACAGGGGCTGCGCCAGTTCCGGTGCCACCGCCCATACCGGCGGTGATGAAGGCCATATGCGCGCCAGACAGGTGATCGGAAATCTCGTCGATCACCTCTTCAGCGGCCGCACGACCGATTTCCGGCTGGGCACCCGCGCCAAGACCTTCGGTCACCGCCACGCCCATTTGGACGACGCGCGGCGCCTTGGAGTTGGTCAGGGCCTGAGCATCGGTGTTGGCGACGATGAAATCCACGCCTTCAAGGCCGGATTCAATCATGTTGTTGACGGCGTTTCCACCGGCGCCGCCGCAGCCAAAGACGACGATCTTGGGTTTCAACTCGTGGATATCGGGAGCTTCCAACTGAATAGGCATAGGACCCTCTCTCATTCTTCCTGGAACGCGGCGCACAATGGGAAGTCTTGTGGAGCCATGGTCGTCACTTCGTGACGGGTGGGGTTACGTAAGGCGCTTGTGCGGGACACACAGAACACGCCGGTGGGGTTGGGGACGGGAAGGAATTCAGCCGATAAGCGGTCGGACCAACGGTCCGGAGCGATCGGTAAACAGGTATCAAAAAGTCGCGAGCGAGCGGTTATTCCGAAAGAACGGAACGAGCGAGCTGAACTTAGAGAGAGCTGCGTAGCCATTGGCTTACCCTCCCAAAATATCCGCCTGTGCCAGTCGCCTGGCTTGAATAACCGTGAGAAATGATGTGGTCGCGCGGCACCATGCGCACGCATTGTGGATAGATCAAGAGCCCGGTGACTGAGGCGAAGGCCGGACCTGTGCCGGCTTCAGGCAGGCCCGTGACACCAAACGGACGGCCAAGGCGCACATTGCGCGACAGCAGGCGGCGCGACAGTTCAACAACACCGCTCATCTGGCTGGCGCCACCGGTGATCACCGTGCGTTTCGATGCAAGGCCGGCAAAGCCCGATGCAGCCAAGCGGTCCCGGGTCATTTCCAAAATTTCTTCAAGGCGCGGGCGGATAATCCGGGTCAGCGCGCCACGCGGCATTTGATGGCCGCCCTCATGGCCATCGTCGCTCACGGGCGGGATCGTCAGCATGTCGCGATCATCCGCCGGGCTTGGCAAAGCCGATCCGTGCAGGGTTTTGAGACGCTCCGCCTCGTCCACGCGCGTCGAAAGCCCGCGCGCCAAATCCATCGTGATGTGGTGGCCGCCAACCGGTACGACGTCGGCATGCACGAACTCGCCATCGTAGAAAACGCCGATCGACGTGGTGCCAGCGCCCATATCGATCACAACCGTGCCTAGATCCATTTCATCATCGGCAAGCACGGCAAGGCCCGATGCATGGGCGGACGTCACATAGCCTTCCACCTCAAGGTGAGAGGCATTGATGCATTGCTCCAGATTGCGCAGCGGACCGACATCGGCCGTTACCAGGTGCATATCCACGCCAAGCCCGGAACCGAACATGCCGCGCGGATCGGCAATGCCGCGATCGCCATCCAGCGCGAACCCGATTGGCATGGAATGCAGGATTGAGCGACCAGGCGCGATGGCGTGATCGCTGCCAGCTTTCAAAACTTTGGCGATGTCGCGCTCCGTGACAGCATGGCCATCAAGGGCCACTGTCGCCGACAGCGTTTCAGAGGCGATGCGCCCGCAGGTCAGCGAGGCCACAACCGAATCGACGGTGAGATCGGCCATACGTTCAGCCTGGTGCACGGCCTGACGGATGGCGTGTTCGGCGCGCTCCAAATCGATGACATAGCCAGATTTCAAACCCTGGCTGCGATAGTGCCCGAAACCCAAAACATCGACGGTATGGGTGCGCGTGCGGCCAGTTGAAGCCTCGCAGGGCTTCAGGCGGGCGATCATGCAACTCGTCTTGGCCGTTCCAACATCAAGCACGCAGATCGTCACCGACTTGCGCTGCGGCAAAGGATTGGGGCCATAAAAGTCGAGCGGACGGCGGCCAGAGGTCTTCATCAGGCACCCCCTCGCGCAGCTGTCAGGCCTTCAGCATCTTCGGCCATCGCCTCAACAGCAGCATCGGTGAGTTGCACCACCAACTGGTCGGGCAAACGCAGATCAATCACGGCTATCGCGCGTTCAAGCACGGCTTCACGGCGCATCATCTCTTCCAAACGGATCAGCGCAGCATCCACGCCTGTTTCCGGCAAATGCACCTGCACATCCTCGCGCATGTGCAGCGTCCAACGCCGGTCACCAACACGCTCCAAGGCAACCACACTGCCAAGAACGTGCGGACGGGCGGCAAGGTGGGCAAAAAACGCCGTCGCTTCGCCTGGCGCGCCCTCACCCACCACAAGTGGCAGGCCGGCATGCACGTCGGTGATCTCGTCGGTGATCTCTTCGCCTTCAACCGTCACCAGATGGACGCGGCCACGCTGCAACATGCGCGCAAACGGTGCATGCTCTTCAATCTCGACCATCAGCTGGTCGGGATAAACACGGCGGACAGAGGCTTCTTTTACCCATGGCAGGGCCAACACGCGGTCACGTGCAGCATCGATATCAAAACCAAGCACGGAGGTTGTCGGCGTCACGGCCAAATAATCGAGCACATCGCCCTCTCGCGTGTCGCGTAGGCCTTCAATGGTGATCGCACCCACGCCGAAACCTGCAGACGCCGCGACATAGGCAAGCGATTGCGCTGCCGTTTCGCGCGCTTCAGCCGTGCGCTCGCCGAACGAGAAGCCGAACACTAGCACCGGAAGAACCACCAGGCTCGACAACAAGGAGTTCGGATGATGGACCGCGCGCAATGCGCTCACAGTGGTGCGATAGGCCGTTTCAGCCCGCAAACGCTGCGTGCGCGAAAAGCGAAAGAGGTGGTTCAGCGCCGACATGAGGCGTCCTCCACCATCCATGACACCAGCTCTTCAAAGGAATGGCCGGCATGAGCCGCCATTTCAGGCACCAGCGATGTCGGTGTCATGCCCGGCTGCGTGTTGACCTCCAAACAGATCAGTTCCCCCGTGCCCATCGGCATGTCGTCATAGCGAAAATCGGCGCGCGTCACGCCCCGGCACCCCAGAGCCTTATGGGCGGCCAGCGAATAGGTCTGGATGCGCGCGTAAACGTCCGATGGGATCTCGGCAGGCAAAATATGCTCCGATCCGCCGTCGGCGTACTTCGCGTCGTAGTCGTAGAACTCTTGGCCCTGCGGCACGATATCGATGACGCCAAGCGCGACATCGCCCATCACCGCGCAGGTCAGTTCTCGGCCCCCGACAAAGCGCTCGGCCATCAAATCATCGCCATAAGGCCAGTCAGATCGGAAAAGCTCCTGCGGTGGATGCTCCATATCAGCGGCGACAATCAGGACGCCGAAACTTGAACCCTCGGCCACCGGTTTGATGACGTAGGGAGGCGCCATGACATGCGCCTTGGAGGCCTGTTCGCGGGTCGTCAGCACATGCTTGGCGACTGGAACGCCGGCGGCAGCCATGATGACTTTGGCGCGGTCTTTGTTCATCGCCAGCGCTGAGGCCATGACGCCGGAATGCGTGTAAGGAATCTGCAGAACTTCAAGAACGCCCTGGATCGTGCCGTCTTCGCCGTCCGGCCCATGCAGGGCGTTGAAGGCGACGTCGGGATTCAGCGCGCTTAGGGTCTGCGCGATCGAACGGTCAACATCCACAGCCGTGACGGTATAGCCCGCGCGCTCAAGCGCGGCGGCGCAGGCTTGTCCCGTGGAAAGACTGACCGGTCGTTCCGACGACCAGCCGCCCATCAACACAGCAACGTGTTTATCCTTGCCCGCCATAGCGTGCACAACCGTCCCGTAAATTCAGTCCAAGATGGACCTTCCCGGGAGCCAAGCTATGATTGAGATCGTAAGAAATCCTTAACCGGAAATCGAAAGGTCCGATTTACGATTTTTCCCCGATCACGTGGTGTTTCAGGGTCGAAAGGTTTCCACGGCCAGGCCATTGGTAAACAGACCCATGCGTTTCACCTCCCAGTCAAGGAGTGTGCCGGAATGCTCGTAAACGCGCTTTCGCACAGTCTCTCCGAGCAGTTCCAGATCGTGGGCGGTGGCGTCGCCGGTATTGATCATGAAGTTGCAATGCATGGGCGACATCTGCGCGCCGCCGACTTTGAAACCGCGCAGGCCCGCCGCATCGACGCACTTCCAGGCTGATCCGCCTGGTGGGTTTTTGAAGGTCGAGCCGGACGTGCGCTCCTTGATCGGCTGATTTTCTTCGCGGTGCTTCTGCACGGCATCCATCGCTGCTTCGATCTCATTGCGTGGGGCCGGATAACCCTCAAACAGCGCCGATACGAAGATCAATTCACCGGGCGCTTCAGTGTGGCGATAGGTGAACCCCATATCGTCGTGCGAAAGCGTCACCAATTCGCCTTGGCGATTGACGGCATCGACTGAAACAACGCGCTCTGTCGTTTCCACGCCATTTGCGCCAGCATTCATACGCAGCGCACCGCCAAGCGAGCCGGGAATGCCATGGTAGAAATGAAACCCGCCAATGCCTGCGTCCAGGGCGATGGCGGCGAGCTTGCGGTCCGACATGCCAGTGCCGGCGCGGATGCGCGGGCTATCCACCTCAGCCTTGCCATCATTGAACGGGCGCATGGTGAGGCGGATCACGGCGCCCTTGAGGCCCCCATCGCGGATCAAAGAGTTGGACGCCAAGCCCATCACATGCACCGGCGCATCGTCAGGCAGCAGCTTCATGAAGACCTGCAGGTCCTCGACATCGGCTGGCACGAAATAGAGCTCCGCCGGTCCGCCGACACGGAACCAGGTAAAGTCTTTCAGCGACTGATTGGTGCGCAGCTTGCCGCGCAGCGCCTCAACGCCCTGCCCCATGCGCGCCAGAAGAGCGTCTCCGTCAATCGCGCTCATGCGCCGCGCGCCTTCAATTGCTCCGGCAAAGCATTGGCCCACGCTGTAATGGTGCCCGCACCGAGACACAGCACCGTATCGCCCTCTTCGGAAATGCCCGCAACCTGTTCAGCCAGAACCTCTGGACCGTCAAGCGCCGCGACATGACGGTGACCATGCGCACGGATCGCATCAACCAGGTCGGTATGGGTGGCGCCTTCGATCAGCGTTTCACCGGCCTCATAGACAGGCGCGACGAGCACGTGATCGGCATCATTGAAGCAACCAGCGAACTGATCGAACAGATCTCGTAGGCGGGTGTAGCGATGCGGCTGAACAACCGCGATCACCTTGCCCTGGGCAGCTGATCGCGCCGCTTGTAGCACAGCGGCAATCTCAACCGGGTGGTGGCCGTAATCATCATAGATATCCACGCCCTGCCAGGACCCGGTGTGGGTGAAACGCCGTTTAACACCGGAAAAACGCGCCAGGCCCTGGCGAATATCGTCGTGCGCAATCCCCAAATGGTGGGCGACCGCGATGCCGGCTGTCGCATTCAAAAGGTTATGCAACCCAGGCATCGGCAGCGTCAGCCCATCGATCCGGGCGCGCTCATCAGTGCCACGCTGACGCAGCTCCACAGCAAAATGCGAATTCGGTCCCTGCATCTGCACATCGACCGCGCGGACATCGGCTTGCGGGTTCTGCCCATAGGTGATCACGCGGCGATCTTCGATCCGCCCGATCAGGCTCTGAACCTCCGGATGATCAAGGCACATCACCGCGAAGCCGTAGAAGGGGACGTTTTCCACGAACTGATGGAACGCGGCACGTACGCCATCGAAATCGCCATAGTGATCGAGATGTTCGGCATCTATGTTGGTCACCACCGCGATGTCAGCAGGCAATTTGATGAAAGTGCCGTCCGACTCATCGGCCTCAACGACCATCCAATCGCCCTCGCCCAAGCGGGCATTGGTGCCATAGGCGTTGATAATGCCGCCATTGATAACGGTCGGGTCCATTCCGCCAGAATCAAGAAGTGTGGCCACAATCGATGTGGTCGTGGTCTTGCCGTGCGTGCCGCCAATCGCAATGGCTGACTTTAAACGCATCAACTCGGCGAGCATTTCCGCCCGGCGCACCACGGGCAGGAAACGCGCGCGCGCCTCGATCAGTTCGGCATTGTGTGCTTTGATAGCCGACGATACGACGACAACCGCCGCACCGTCCAAATTCTCCGGGCGATGACCAACAGCGACCTTGATACCCATGGCACGCAGGCGCTGGACATTGGCATTGTCGGAAATGTCCGAGCCTTGAACCGCATAGCCAAGATTGTTCAAGACCTCAGCAATACCGCTCATGCCGATGCCGCCTATGCCGACAAAATGAACCGGTCCAAGCTCGCGGGGAAGTTTCATACGATCAATCCTATCCGTATCCGCGTGACGCGTTAGCGTGCCAGCGCTTCAACCTCAACGGCCAACTGCTCAACAGCCTCAGGGCGCCCGGCCTCGCGAGCAGCCATCGCCATCTTCTCCAGTTCCGTGGACATCGGGTCCATCAACCTGGTCAAAAGCTGCGAGAGCCGCACCGGACCAATATTCTTTTGCAAGGTCAGCACCGCGCCGCCGGCCTGTTCAAGACGTTCGGCGTTACGCGCTTGGTCATGATCAAGCGCGTGCGGATACGGCACCAAAATCGAGGGGCGCCCCATCACCGATAGCTCAGCCACCGTCGATGCACCAGAGCGTGCGATCACCAGATGGGCCTTAGCCATGCGCTCGGGCATATCGACAAAGAAAGCGCCGAGATCACACTGAACGCCGAGCGTTTCATAGGCCTCGCGAACGCGGGCGATGTCTTCCGGCCGGCATTGCTGGGTTACGCGGATGCTCTTGCGGGCGTCTTCGCCAAACTGTTCCAACGCTCCGGGCACCAAATCAGCAAACACCCGCGCACCCTGGCTTCCGCCAAAAACCAGTAACTCGAAAGGATGGTGGGGTTTTGGCTTCTGGTACGGCGTGCGCGCCGCCGCCAGAACATTGCCACGCACCGGATTACCGACATGGATGATGATGGCGCGCGACGAGGACGGTATGCCGTCAGTGTTGGCAAAACTGGTCGCAATCAATTTGGCCGAATTTGCAATTGCTGCATTGGCGCGGCCCAGCACGGCGTTCTGCTCATGCAGCACGATCGGCACACCACGCAGCCGCGCGGCAAAGAGCGGCGGCAGTGTCGGATAGCCACCAAATCCAACGATTGCCGCCGGCCGTTCGCGCCCCATCACGCCCAGCGCTTTGATCGCGCCGCGAGCAATCGTCAACGCGCCGGGAATCGCCTGGAAAATCTGGCGCGGCGAAAACGTCGCCGAGGGAATGATGTGGGTGCGGCGGGCCGGAAACGAAACACCGTATTGATCGGCGCGCTCATCGGTCATCAGATCGACCGTATGGCCGCGCCGCTGCAACACTTCGCTGAGCGCTTGCGCCGGAAACAGATGACCGCCGGTCCCGCCGGCGCACAGTATGAAATATGCCATTGACCGCCTTGAAGCGAAAGGGTGTCCTAGTCGACACCAGCTGGGTGATCAGCCGCGTTGCAGGCTCCACCGCCACTGACTGGCGGTTGGTCGGCCAAACCCGTTATGGCTCTTTCTGCCACGTGCGGTTTGCCGGGTAAGCCCAAGCAGGATGCCCGCGGCCAAACCGACGGACAAAAGCGATGATCCCCCATAGGAAAGGAACGGCAACGTCATGCCCTTGGCAGGCAAAAGTTGCAAGTTCACTCCCATATTGATCGCCGCCTGCATCGCCAAGAGCGCAACCAGGCCAATAATCGCATAGCGCGAGAATACGTCATCCTGGCGCAGCGCGGCGCGGATGAAACGGGCAAACAGAAACAGGTAAAGCCCGACAACGATGAGACACATGACGATGCCAAACTCCTCGGCCATCACCGCGAACAGAAAATCGGTGTGGCTATCGGGCAGGTGCTCTTTGACGACTCCCTCGCCCGGCCCGCGTCCAAGCCAACCGCCTTCGACAAAAGACTCGATGGCGCGGTCGGTCTGATGGTTGTCACCAGCTTCGGGATTGAGGAACCGGTCAATGCGGCTCGTCACATGCGGAATGAACAGATAGGCCATCGCCAAGCCGCCCAAGGCCGCGGATCCAAGCACGGCGATCCAAAGCCAGCTCATACCAGCCACGAAGAACAGGCAGCCCCAAACCGCTGTCACCAGCATGGTCTGACCAATGTCCGGCTGCGCCACCAACAAGCCGGCGGTGACCAGAAACAAGGCTAGCGCGATCAGGTTGGCGTGCAGATCAGGGCGTTTTGCATGCTCGGCAAAAAGCCAGGCTGATACCAAAACAAGCGCCGGTTTCGCCAGTTCCGAGGGCTGCATTTGGAAGAAGCCCAGATCGACCCAGCGCCGCGCGCCCTTCACCTCGGCGCCAAAGGCCAGCGCCGCCAGCATGCCAAGGATTGCTATGCCAAAGACGGCCAGTCCAATGCGCACCAACTGGCGCGTGGAAAGCATCGACATGCCAATGAGCAGCGCCAGCGTTGGTATCAAGAAAACAATGTGCTTTTGGACGAAGTGAAATTCGTTGGCGAGCCCGAGATCACGCGCGATGGGCGGGCTGGCAGCAAACGACATGACAACGCCGATCACCAACAGGACAAGCACGGTCAGCAGAGAAATCTTATCGAGGGTCCACCACCAATCACCCAGGGGCGAACGGTCGGCACGGGTCAAACGCATCTACGCTACTCAATACTCTTTACCGCGTGCGCTGATCCTCCAAAAAGGTGGACACCGCTCGCTTGAACGCATCACCACGGGCCTCAAAGGACGCGAACTGGTCCCAAGACGCACAGGCCGGTGAAAGCAGAACGCATGCGCCATCCAGCCCATCCGCTAAGGCATCCTGCGCAGCCATTGCCACCGCTCGCTCCACCGTTTCCGCCCGCGCGTAAGGCACTTGGCCCTCCAGCGTGGCGGCGAACCGGTCTTGCGCTTCCCCGACAAGGTAAGATTTCACGATTTGCGGAAAGAAACCGTTAAGTGAGTCGATCCCATCGCTTTTTGCCTGCCCACCGACGATCCAATAGATGCGTTCATAGGAGCCAAGCGCCCGAGCGGCGGCGTCAGCATTGGTTGCCTTGGAGTCGTTGACGAAGGATACACCGCGATAGGCCGCGACCGGTTCCATGCGGTGGGCAAGGCCTGGAAAGGAGCGGATCGCCTCGGCCATCTGCGTCGGATCCATGCCGAGCTTGAGCAAGGAGGCGACAACGGCGCAGACGTTCTGCGCATTGTGTTCGCCTTTCAAACTAGCCACGCCGCCCAGATCGAACAGTTCGTCCTGCGCCCCATCGCGCGCCAGCCAGATGGCCGAGCCGACCGCATAAACGCCATCGTGGACTGTGTGGACGGCGCTGATCCGCGAGACCACGTGTCCATCGCGCTCCAACGCGTCAGCCATGCGCGCCGAGAGAAGATCATCCACCCCGACCACCGCATGTTCGGCAGCAGCAACCAGCCGCTTTTTGATCGCGGCATAGTTTTGCATCGTACCGTGACGGGCAAGATGGTCCTCGGACAGGTTGAGATGCACTCCAACCGTCGGCGCCAAATGCGATGACAGATCAATCTGATAGGAAGAGCATTCGATGACATAGTGCCGGTGCGGTTCCGGCAGCGGCAGATCGAGCACAGGCACGCCGATATTACCGCCCATGGCGACATCAAAGCCCATCGCGCGCATGGCATGCGCCGCCAGCGCGGTGGTCGTCGATTTGCCGTTGGTGCCCGTGATCGCCAACACTGGCGCCTGCGGACATCGCGCGGCGCGCTCCTGAAAGAACAGGTCGACATCGCCGGTGATGGGCACACCAGCTTCGCGCGCACGTTGAACACTCCAATGCGGCGCCGGGTGTGTCAGCGGGATACCGGGTGAAAGCACAAGTGCATCAAAATCCCGCCATTCGGCGTTATCCAAATTCTCAACACGAACCCCAGCCGACACTGCCTTCTCGCGTGCGGCCTCACCATCGTCCCAACCAACAATTGTCGCGTCGGCCGCGTGCAAGGCATGGGCGGTCGGCAGTCCGGACCCACCAAGCCCAACAACAGCAACTCTTTTGCCTGCGAGCGTTGAAACGGGGATCATCGGGTCAGCGCAGTTTCAGCGTTGAAAGCCCGGCGAGCGCCAACACGAAGGCGATAATCCAGAAGCGGATCACAACCTGCGGTTCTGTCCAGCCAAGTTGCTCAAAATGATGGTGGATCGGCGCCATACGGAAGACGCGCTTGCCGGTCAGTTTGAACGAGGTGACCTGAATAATCACCGACATCGCTTCCAGCACGAACAGCCCGCCGACAATGGCGAGCACGATTTCGTGCTTGGTGGCCACGGCGATTGTTCCCAGAAGCCCGCCAAGCGCGAGTGACCCGGTATCCCCCATGAAGATTTGGGCTGGCGGCGCGTTGAACCACAAAAACCCAAGCGATGCGCCGATCACCGCGCCGCAAAGCACAGCCAGCTCGCCGGTGCCAGGCGTAAAATGGATCTGCAGATAGTCAGAAAAGATCGCGTTACCAGCCAGATAGGCGATCAGCCCGAACGTCGCGGCTGCGATCATCACCGGCACGATGGCCAACCCGTCCAGCCCGTCAGTGAGGTTCACCGCATTGCCAGCGCCGACGATCACCACTGCGCCAAACAGGATGAAGAACCAGCCAAGATTGATCAAAAGGTCTTTGAAAAACGGAAAGGTCAGTTGGTTGGAGAGCTCTGGAACCGATACTTGAGCGATCACGAAAACCGCAGCCCCGGCGATCGTCGCCTCGATGGCCAGCCGCGCTTTGCCAGACAGCCCTTTGTGGGACTGTTTCGTGACCTTCAAAAAGTCATCGTAAAAGCCAATCGCGCCGAACCCAATCGTCACGGCCAGCACGGTCCAAACCAGCGGACTTGCAAGATCAGCCCAAAGCAGCGTGGAGAAGATGAGACCGGCCAGGATCATTAGGCCGCCCATCGTTGGCGTGCCCTTTTTGGTGAGCAAATGGCCCTGCGGTCCATCTTCACGGATCGGTTGTCCCCTGCCCTGGCGGACCCGTAAGCCGCGAATAATCATCGGACCGAACAGAAAGACGAACAGCATGGCGGTCACCACAGCGCCGCCGGTGCGGAAGGTGATGTAGCGAAAGACGTTGAACAGAGGGATGGCGTCGGCAAAGTTGGAGAGCCAGAAAAGCATACGTTTTCGCGTCCTTACTTTGTGCCGCGTTCAGCGGTCCTTGTAGCGCTGCAGGATCAAGTCGACCAATGGGCCCATCTTGCTGCCAAGTGAGCCTTTGATCATTACCGCATCGCCTGGCGCAAGGTCTGCAACCAAAGGTTTTTGCAACCCCTGGGAAGTTTCCGCATAGGCGCCGCGCTTTTCCATCGGCAGAACCCGCCACAACGCCTTCATCAAAGGACCGCAGGCATAAACCTTATCGACGCCAAGCGCCGTCAAATCATAGACCAGCGCGCCGTGCATCGCTGCGGCATTGTCGCCAAGTTCCAGCATATCACCCAAAACGGCAATTCTGCGCCCCCGCTGCCCGGTCGGCAGGCGTGAAAGAACTTTCAGCGCCGCCTTCACCGAAGCTGGATTGGCATTGTAACTCTCGTCCAGCAGCGTGATCGCATCGCCCGGTGTGTCGATGATGTGCTTACGGCCACGGCCGTCGGGCTGCTCCATATTGGCTAGCGCAAGACCGGCTTTGGCCAGATCAAGCTCAAGCGCTGAACAAATGGCCAGCACACCCAGTGAGTTGATAACCAGGTGTTCGCCCGGAGCCCCAACCTTGTAGGCGATGGTCTGGCCGCCAATTTTGGCTTCTACGGTTGAGCAATCAGCATGCAGCGCAACTTGCATGAGCTCCGCGTCATTGCTAGCCCCATGGCCGAAGGTCATCACACGGCCCGCGCCCGCCTTCGAAGCCCGATCTTTCAAGAACGGCGTGTGTTCAATGTCGCCATGAACCACGGCTGTACCACCGGGCAATAGCCCGTCGAAAATCTCAGCCTTTGCCGCCGCAATTGCATCAAGGCTGCCAAGATTCTCAAGGTGAACCGGCGCAACAGTAGTGATCATCGCGATGTGCGGCTGCACCAGTTTCGAAAGCGGGGTGATCTCTCCGGCATTGTTCATGCCGATCTCAAAGACGCCGAATTCTGTGTCCCGCGGCATCCGGCAAAGCGTCAGCGGCACGCCCCAATGATTGTTGAAGCTTTTCACCGGCGCATGCGTCACGCCGAACGAAGACAGAATGAGCCGAAAGGTCTCTTTGGTTGATGTCTTGCCCACCGATCCGGTGATGGCGAGCATTTTTCCGGTCGCTCGCGCTCGAGCCGCCCGGGCCAGATCATAGAGCCCGTCATAACTGTCCGGAACGATGATCAATCCACCCTTGGGAACAGCCAAACTATCGGCCTGATCGGAAGACACAAGCGCCGCCGTTGCGCCTGCTTCCAGCGCCGCGTCCACAAAGGCATGGCCGTCGAATTGGTCACCCTTGATAGCAATGAAGAGATCGCCGGGTGCGACCGTGCGGCTGTCGATGGAAACACCAAAAACGTCACCAGGCTCACCACGTACGGATCCATGGGCGGCAGCAAGAACCTCATCAATGGTCCAAAGCGGCGTGCCCAAGGTCACGCTCCTTCGTCCAGAAGCGTACGGATCACCTCATGATCGGAGAAGGGATGCTTCACGCCATGTATCTCTTGGCCGGTTTCGTGCCCTTTTCCGGCGACCAGCAGAATGTCGCCATCTTCCAGCATCGCCAATCCAGCGGCGATCGCATCATGGCGATCGCCGATCTCCATCGCGTCGCTACCGGCACCTGCCATCACCGCTTGGCGGATCGTTGCCGGATCTTCGGTGCGGGGATTGTCATCGGTGATGATGACCGCATCGCCATAACGCGCTGCCGCTTCACCCATCAGCGGTCGTTTGCCCTTGTCGCGATCGCCGCCAGCGCCAACCACAATCACCACCTTACCATCCGCAAAGGGCCGCAGCGCCTTCAGCGCCTCCTCCACCGCGCCGGGCTTATGGGCGTAGTCGACAAAGGCTTTGCCACCACGTTTTGTCGTGCCGATGTATTCGAGGCGGCCACGTGCGCCCTTCAATGTCTTAAGGGCGCTAAAGACGGCGTCGGCATCGCACCCCGCCTGGATGGCAAGTCCCGCAGCCACCATGGCGTTGGCCACTTGGAACAGGCCAGGCAGCGGGAGTTCAACCGTGCGCTGATCGCCGAAATAGGTGAAACCGACGGTTTGCGCATAGCCAGACGGTTTGACGGTCTCGACTGCGATATCTCCTTGGCCCATCCCAGCCGTGAGCAATCGGTGATTGCGCTTGCGTGCGAGGTCCGCCATGCGCTCGCCATAAGAACCATCGAGCCAGACAACAGCGCCTGCGCCTTCCGGCAACAGCGGATCAAAAAGCCGCGATTTGGCCTGGAAATAGTCTTCCATTGTTGGGTGATAATCGAGGTGATCACGGCCTAAATTGGTGAAGGCCGCGGCACTCAGTTCCACGCCATCTAGACGACGCTGTTCCAACCCGTGTGAAGAGGCCTCCATGGCCATATGGGTCACGCCATCATCGGCCAGCGCTGTCAGGGCCTCGTGTAGCGAAACGGAATCGGGCGTCGTCAAAGCACCAGCCTCAGCCCCATCACCGCGCGTGATCCCAAGCGTGCCCATCGCTGCGGATTCATGGCCGAGCGTCTGAAATATCTGTCGAACGAAGGCAGCCACCGAGGTCTTGCCCGACGTGCCGGTCACCGCCACCATCACTTCAGGCTGCGGCGCAAAGAACTTGGCCGACATTAGGGCAAACGAACGCCGGGCATCCGGTGCACGCAGTTCAACAACGCCATCCGGAACGCTCGCCTCTACGCCATCGTCGAGCAGAATGGCCGTCGCGCCGTCCACCACCGCCTGGTCAATGAAATCCTTGCCGTGCCGCGCTGCGCCTTCCAGGGCTGCGAACAAAAACCCAGGCTGCACTTTGCGACTGTCGAGCGCCAAACCTTTGACCGCCAAGTCGCCATCACCGGACACCAGGCGCACACTCGGATCGATCAACTCAGACAAAGAACGGGCAACGGTCATTGATGGGGGCGATTCTGCTTTCGGGGTAATCGTCCCTTGCCATAAGGCTTTTTGCGCGGCGCGTCACGCCTACTGCACGGCGATATCGTCGCGCGGACGTACGCCAAGGATCGGCGCAATCCGTTCAATAATCTGCCGTGTCATCGGCGCCGTGTTGAGGCCTGCTGTGGCGCTGGTTTGTCCCTCAGCAGGTTGCGGTTCGTCGATCACCACGATCATCGCATATTGTGGGTCGCGCATCGGGAAAGCGGAGACAAAACTGTTCAGCCGGTGATCACCGGAATAGGCACCATCAACGATCTTTTCCGCCGTGCCCGTTTTGCCACCGACATCCAATCCATCAACCGCAGCGCGGCGCCCGGAACCATGGTCAACATTGGCGCGGAAAAGCTCGCGCATCTGCGCGCTTGTCTGGCCCGACAAGACCTGACGCGCGTGACGCATGGCCTGGTCTTCGTTGCGTGGCAGAAAGGTCGGCTCCACATAAACGCCGCCATTCACCGTGGCAGCAGTCGCCGCCAACAGTTGCAGGGGTGTCGTCGTCAGGCCGTGACCGAAGGAGATGGTGGCCGCCGACAAGCGTGACCATTCTTCGCGCGGAAAGAAGGGGGAGGCCGTTCCCGGCAACTCCACATCCATGCGGGCCAACAAGCCGAGGCGATCGTAATAGGCGCGCTGGGTCGCAACACCCATTGCTTCAGCGATGCGTATGGTGCCGATGTTCGACGATGAGGTGAAAACCTCCGACGTCGAGAGGATCGCGCGGCGGGCATGGAAGTCATTTATCGTCGACGACCCGATGCGGATCGGGCGGCGCGCGTCATGCTGGCTATCCATCGTGATTGCACCGGAATCCAAACCAGCTGCGATGGTGAACACCTTGAATACTGAACCAAGCTCGAAAACGCCGCCGGTCGCGCGGTTAAGCGCGGCTTCTTCGCCCAGCCCCTCGCGGGTGTTGGGATCAAAATCGGGCAGTGAGACGAGCGATAGAATCTCGCCGGTGCGAACATCCATGACCGCCGCTGTGGCCGCCATGGCCTGGTAGGTTTCCAAACCCTCCGTCAGAACATCGCGAACCACATGCTGCACACGCAGATCAAGCGAAAGATGCTGCGGCGCAAAGTCAGGGTTTGTCCGGTCCAAAAAGCCCAGTGCTTCAAGTTCGGCCAAGGGACCATTGTCGAGATAGCGCTCGATGCCCGCCAGTCCTTCATGATCGACATTGACCGCGCCAAGAACGTGCGAAGCGAGGCGCCCTGAAGGGTAGAAGCGCCGCGCTTCTTCCAAGAAGCCAACGCCAGGAATCCCCTGCCCCATGAGAAGATCACGTTCGGCTGGCGTCAGATCACGGGCGATCCACTCAAAACGGGACGTGTTATCAAGGCGTTCGCGCAGATCATCTCGCTGCAGCTCCGGCATGACCACTGACAAACGGTCAACCGCATCGTCCACATCGACCAGCACTGAAGGGTCGGCGTAAACGGCTGTTGCCGGTACATCGGTCGCCATCAGCACGCCGTTGCGATCAACGATGTCGGGCCGGTAGGCCGCAATTTGTTCCTGCGGGGTTGGCGCGCGCACCCCGGCGCTTGGTGTGTCTAGCGCCAGATCAACCAGTCGCACACCGATGACGCCATAGACCAAGGCCAGTCCGATGGCGAACATGATGAGCCTCGTGCGCGTCGCATCAAAAAGCGCCTTGCCCTGCCCATCAAGATGGATGGACGCGCCATCGCCGTGCTCGTCACGCGGTTCGGTCGGCGCCTTGCGCAAAATTCTGCGCGCTTTGCGCAGCCAGGACGCCACATCGGTGTGGGCCGGGTCGTTCACATGATCTGGAAAGGGCGGCAGATAGGTCATGGCGTGCGCTCTTCGATGCGCATCTCAACGCCGCCGGAAACCACGCCGTCAAGCAAGGCGCCGATGCTGTCGCTCGGCGCTGACGGGATCAGCGGTACAGGCTCAGATGTTTGGGAATCTGCGCCGGTGAGAACCTGCAACAGCAGATCGATCTGGCCGGGAGCCTCGATAGCAATCACACCGCCGCCAGGTGCGTTTTCGTCGACGTCACCGTCAAGCGCGTCGTCCTCGACAATCAACTCGCTACGAAATGGGATGTCGGCAAGGCGGACATAATGGGCCGACGTGATCGGCTCTAAGGCAAAAACATCCGGCAAATCCGACACAACCGCTTGCAGGCGCGCCGGCTGTTCCAGCGCCGCCAAATCGGCCTCCAGCAGACCAACATCACGCGATAGCGCACCGATTTCACGCTCCAGGCCGCGGCGCTCGTCATTGGCGATCTCCGCCTCATGCTTCACATTGTAGACATAGGCTGCCCCGGCAATCGCGGCGACCAGGCACACCACATCAACCACGCGCATGGCTTGGCCTCCGCTTGGTGCTGCGGGCGCCACTAACCCGCTTCAAAACCGGTAAACCTAGAGCACGCGCTTGGCTGTCATCCGATCCAATCGGCTGCCTGGCGGGTGCATCGGTTCGGCGCGCTGCGCGCAATTTAGCGGATCGCGCACGGGGATTGACTGCCATCTCCTCATCGCCGGGAACAGTGGGGCGACGAGTGATGGGCTCAAACCGCGCAGGCTCCAGAACCACATCCGGCTGGTGCCGCGACCCCCGCGACGTTTTTGCGGCATCGGCGATAAAACGTTTGACTATGCGGTCTTCCAGGGAATGGAACGTCACAACGGCCAGACGCCCGCCCGGCTTTAGCAGTTTCTCAGCGCCGTAAAGCGCGCTCACCAACTCGCCGAGTTCATCATTGACGGCGATACGCAGCGCCTGGAACACCCGCGTTGCCGGATGGATAACCGGCCCCGGCCCGCGCTTGCGTACTGGCATCAGCTTTTCGATCAGCGTCGCAAGGCCGCGCGTGGTCTTGATCGGCCACTCCTCGCGCACCTCGCAAATGAACCGCGCAATGGCGCGCGAACGGCGCTCCTCACCATAGGTGAAGAAAAGATCAGCAAGATCGGTTTCCGACCAGCTGTTGACGATATCGGCAGCCGTCGGCCCTTCCTGATCCATGCGCATGTCCAGCGGACCGTCATGGCGAAAGGCAAAACCACGATGGGCTTCATCAAGCTGCATCGAGGAAACGCCGATATCGAGCACGATGGCATCAACCGAACCGACGCCGCGCGCAACAAGCTCGTCGTCCATCAGCGAAAACGGTGCTTCGATCAGCGTCAGCGCATCACCATGGGCAGCCAACAGTTCTTGCCCACCAGCAATCGCATTCGGGTCACGATCAAAGGCGATGACGTTCGCGCCTGCCTCCAGAAAAGCGCGCGTGTAACCGCCGGCACCAAAGGTTCCGTCGACGACCAACGCACCGTCCAGCGGTGCGATTATCTCTATGACTTCTTGCAGAAGCACCGGAACGTGCCGGTCGGTGTCAGGCCCATCACTGGTCATGAGGCTGACCCAACCGGAGCCGCTGATGTGGTTGCTTGATCGCCCCAAAGGACCCGACGCGCGGCGCTGACCGCCTGGTCGCGATAGGCTTGGTAGCGCTCCGGTGACCAGATTTGAAACTTGTGGCCCTTGCCGACAAAAACCACTTGTCCATCGATGCCCACCAAGGCCTTCAATCGCGGTGGCAAAGCGATCCGGCCTTCCTTGTCGAGCGAGAGGATTTCGCTCTCCCCAAAGAAGGCAGTCGCCAGCAAATCGTAATCGAAAGAGGTCGGGTCGAGCGCGGCGAGCTTGGCCTCGAACATGGAAAAAAGACGCTTGCCGCCAGCGTCCACCGACTGCCCGTCGGGGCTTGGAATGCAGTAGAGGCCCTCGAAGCCATCGGCCTTCAAAACATCGCGAAACGGTTTGGGGATGCTGACGCGCCCTTTGGCATCGGTCTTCATCTCGATGGTGGACACAAAGGCGTGCATCAAATCTCGCGAAACGGGGCTGCGACCGTGAAAATGAATGGTCACCTGCCCCTACGGCCTTGTGCGTATCAGCGCGCTGTGGGCAACTCCATTCCTGCCAATGGGCTACCATGGGAAGCCATGGGTCACAATGGGAAATTGCTTCACAAAACATTGCCGTACGCGCTAATCAAAACCGGTTTCTGTTTGTACCCGGTTAAACTTAACATGCCGTTTCCAGCGCCAAGTCTTTGAAAAAAAACAGGAGTCAACGTCGCCAGCAAACGCGATTTGGCGGCCCAGCCTGTGGAAAAACATGTGGAGAAAACCAGCCAAGACGAGCGCACAAATTTCGAGCACGCTCGCACAGGTAGAAAAATGCAAGAGCCAGTTGACCTGTAAGCCGGGTTCTGTCCTCCAACCCCGAAGGATTGTGGGGCAGCCATTCCTCTAGGGCGGGCCTTGCGACCCACCTCAAGCAACCAACCCGAACGCCTCACTTGGAGACAAAGCTGCCGGGCAAGCCCGGCGCGACGTTCCTATTTGGTCTTGCTCCCAATGGGGTTTGCCGTGCCGCCAACGTTGCCGCCAGCGCGGTGGGCTCTTACTCCACCCTTTCACCCTGACCCTGATCCGAAGAACAAGGCGGTCTGCTTTCTGTGGCACTTTCCCTGAGGTCGCCCTCGCCGGGCGTTACCCGGCATCGTGTCTCCATGGAGCCCGGACTTTCCTCCCGGACGCAAGTCGCCTCGCGCCCCGGCGGCTGCCCGGTCAACTGACACGGTTGGCCTCGCACGCCACTGCTGGTGCGGTCAACTCCGCCCTTTAGGGCTGTCAACTAGCGAACGGCGGGATGGTTCTTCAGATGACCGGCCTCAGCAACGCTTTCAAGCAGTTCAACGGCGGTCGGATAGGCGCTCATACGTTCACCGAGAAGCTGGACGGATCGTGCCAGGGCGCGCACTTCCACCGGCGTATCGCAGCCCCGGCGAGTCATCAGTTCGAGCACATCAACGGCATCGCTGATCCCCTGGGCCGGAGCGCGTTCGCGCAACAGGCGCACAAGCGCTTCCACCTTGGGCCGCACATCGACAAAGGCGGCTGCCGGAACACCCACATGGTCTCCGAACGGGCGATCATCAATCTCAGGCTCCTCTTCGACTAGTTCGCCCTCGCCGGCATCAGGCGCGTCGGAACCGGGTCCCAACAGATCATCATCGCCATCAGGCTCGTCATCTGCGGGAATGGGAAATGGCGGCGGCAAAGGCGGGAGCGGGCCTTCGTCTTCATCAAGGTCCGACGGCTCGTCGTCCACCGGACCATCGACCTCAAGTGCAGCCGAAACATGTGTCGTCCGATCGTCATCTTCCTCGCTGCCGTCGTCCGGATCATCACGCGCATCGTGCGGCGGAAGGGGCGGTAGATCAGGTTCTTGGGAAAGCTCTGGATCCGGTTCCACCAGTTGCGGCTTTTCCGACCGAGGCGGCGACGAGTTCTCATCCGTGGCCGCGTCCTCATCCTCGGAGAAGACCGGCAAGGTCAGTGCCATCGGCCCTTCGTCGGGCGTGTTCGCCAACACGTCGATCCCGCCTGCCGGCGGGCCGAAATCGACTGACCGATGAGCCGCATGAACATAGAGCGAGGATTGAGCGCGCATCGGATCACTCCAAAGGCGCTCAAACGCTTCCAGACAGCGTGTCAGAAAATTGCCATCGCGCGACAGCACACCAAGCGCCGATCCATCGCGCAAAAAAATCGTAAAATGCTGGCGGGGGCGCAGCCAATAGGTGCCGTAGCCGAACGCGATTAAGGGCAACAGCGACAACGCAAACAGCGTGTAGTCGGGCTCAAAAAACTGCAGCGTTTCCAGGAACGCACTCACAGAAGCGGTGAGGCTGACCAGGAACAATCCCGCCACGATCACGAACGATAGCCGAACGCCAAACGTGTCGATGCGTGCGCTGGCCAGCATGTCACGCCGCACGACGACATCGTCAGCGGTCAGGCGCTCGCCTTCCAGCGTGATGGATTGCACCCAACGGATGTTTTCGGTCAGCAAACTCAAGAAACAACGGGCCTTTTTGGCGAACTCGACGCGGTCGGACCTAGCCGATAAGGCTGCTCAACAGCTGATGCAAGGTTGAAACAGTGGAACTATCGGCCACGCCATCGATCCGCGCAGGTCGAAAGTGGCGCTGAAAGGCGCGCACAACCGTCTCCGTTTGGCTGTCAAACTGGCCGGTCAGCGCAATGTCATAGCCATAGAGTTTGAGCATGCCCTGCAACGCTGTCACCGGGTCGCCGGCATCGCCAGTCGCCATGAACCGGCCATCAACCAGCGGCGCAGGTGGCAAATAATGGCCAACGCCAGCTGCCGCTAAGCGATCCCATGGGAAAAGCTCACCGGGGTCTTCTTTGCGATCTGGCGCGATATCGGAATGCGCCAGCACATGTTCTTTGGCAATCTGGTGACGCGACACGATAGCCTGTCCAAGCGCAATGACCGCCTCGATCTGCGCATCGGGAAACGCGCGGTAGCCATGCTCATGGCCCGGGTTACAGATTTCGATACCCACCGAGCGGGCATTGATATCGGACACACCTTTCCAGGACCCCTGCCCCGCATGCCAGGCTCGGGATTCCTCGTCCACCATCGCGACAATGCGGCCATCTTCGTGGACGACATAATGGCAGGAGACTTTCGAACGCGGGTCGGCCAGCCATTGCACCGCCGCGTCATCGTCCACCATGCCGGTGTAATGCAGGAGCAGGATATCGACCGGTGGGCCATTGCGCTCATCGAAATTGGGCGACGGGATAGTTGTATCGATGGTTGGATAGGCAACGCTCACGATGCTGCCCCAACGCCGCCCTGAGATGGTCTGTTGCGTAGCTCGATCTGATCGAAGGCCGCATTGATCGCAGCCAACCGGTCGGAGGCAATCTTGATGAACTCCTGTGGCACGCCGCGCGCCATCAAGCGGTCGGGATGGTTCTCCGCCACGAGCTTGCGGTAGATACGCCGCACTTCGTCATAGGGCAGATCGGCATCGACCCCGAGCACCACATAGGGGTCAAGCTCGCCTTCAAGCACGTGGCGCGCACGAACCCTGCGATACTCAACATCATCCATGCCGAACTCGCCGGCAACGATCTCCAAGTAGGCCGCCTCACGGTCGTGCAGCACACCATCGGCCATGGCGATGTGAAACAATCCATCGAGAATGTCTTCCAGGATTGCATGCTCGCCCTCAAACAGGTTGGCGATCTTGCGCGCATAGGCATCAAACCCGGCAACGTCCTGCTTGGCCAGATTGTAGAGCCGCGCGACGTTGGCAGACTCCTCCTGAGGGAACTCGACCAGATCGCGGAAGGCTTCGATTTCATCGTTCGTCACGACGCCATCGGCTTTCGCCATCTTTGCCGACAGGCCGATCATCGCCACCGTGAACGCCACTTGCCGACGCTGCTCTTCATCGCCAACCAGATTGCGTAACCGGTCAACAAGCGTGCCAAGCACCGCCCCGGCGCCTGAGGCAGCCGACCCGACCAAGGAAGAAAGCGAAGACCAAATGCTCATGGAAAAAGACTGCTGATCACATCGCTGCGGCAGCGCGCGCCGCCTGATCGTAGGACCCAGATAAGGCGCGCATCATCGCCGCGAGGTTGGAAATGTCCTTGCCTTCAATATTTAAGGCTTTGACCGAGTCGATGAACAAGGCTTCGCGCAGCTCGCCATAGCGCTCGCACACGGCCGTGCCTTTTTCGGTGATCTTCACGGTTTTTTCCTTGCCTTTGCGCCCACTTTCGACAAGCCCACGCTCAGCGAGCTTCTTTACGGCGTAGGACACCAGATGGGTGTCCTCAATGTTGAGAACAAGGCAGATGTCGGCAAGCGTCTTAGGCCGGTCACGGTGGTTGACCAGATGCACCACAAGAACCTCAAGCGGCGACAAGCCTTCTTCGCCAGCCGCCGTCATGCAGCGCGTCATCCAGCGATGAAACGCGTGCACGGTCATCGTGAGCGCAAATTCAAACTCCGACTGCGCCGGCAGCGAGGATTTGGCGAGGTGCGCTGAAGAAACAACCGGGCCAACCTTCGGCCCGGCATCCTTTTGCCCATCATTATCAGGCACCACCTCTAGCGGTTCGACAGCATCGTTTCGGGCAACCATAAAGCGATCTCCGGAAAAACGACCAGGAGCACCGTGCCCACCACCAAAAGGCCGAAAAACGGCAGGGCATAGAGCGCGACCTGGAAGATATTGCGCCCCGTCATGCCCTGAATAACGAACAGATTGAACCCCACTGGAGGGGTGATCTGGCTCATTTCCACCACGAGAACCAAAAAGATGCCGAACCAGATCGGATCGATGCCCGCTGCCTGCACCATTGGCAAGATGATGCTGGTGGTCAGAACGACAATCGAAATGCCGTCCAAAAAACAACCGAGAACAATGAAAAACAGCGTCAACGCCGCAAGCAGCGCATAAGGCGAAAGCTCCATCACGCCGATCCATGCGGCAAGCTCACGCGGGATACGCGTGTAGCCCATGGCAACGGTGAGAAAAGCTGCGCCAGCCAAGATGAACGCGATCATACAACTGGTGCGCGTTGCGCCAAGCAGTGCTTCGGTGAAGCTGTCTTTGGTGAGGGTGCCGGAAACCCAGGAAAGGATGAGCGCGCAGAACACGCCGACGGCTGCCGCTTCGGTCGGCGAGGCAAGCCCGGCATAGATCGATCCGATGACGGCCACAATCAGCAGGATAATCGGGATGAGACGCAGCGTTGCGCCCATCCGCTCACGCAAAGGAATGGCCAGTTCATGGACTGGCATCTTGTCCTTGTTGGTCAGCGCCCAGATCGCCGTGAACCCCATAAAGAGGACGGCAAGCATGATGCCCGGCAAAACTCCAGCGATGAACAGCCTAGCAATGCTTTGCTCCGTCGCCGCCCCGTAAACAATGAGGATGATCGAGGGTGGGATCAGCAGACCCAGCGTCCCCGAGCCGGCTAATGTGCCGATCGCGATCCGTGGGTCATAGCCGCGCTGTGAAAGCTCCGGCAGCGCCATACGCCCAATGGTGGCCGTGGTTGCCGCCGACGAGCCTGATACAGCCGCGAAGATGGTACAGCCCAAAATGTTCACATGCAGCAGACGACCCGGCAGCCCGCGCATCCAAGGTGCAAGCCCGGCGAACATGTCTTCCGATAGCTTGGAGCGGAAAAGAATTTCCCCCATCCAGATGAACATGGGCAGCGCCGTCAACTCCCAAGAATTCAGCTTGCCCCAGAACGTGGTTGCCAGCACTGTCCCAACCGGTACGCTGGTGGCGATCACGATACCAAGCACCGCTACGGCTGTGAGCGCCAGCGACACCCAAAGCCCGAGCGCCAGGGCCGCCAACATGGCAAGCCCAAGCACGATGGCGAGCGTTTCGATACCCATCAGCTCATCCCCCGCTCGGCATCTTCCGGCGTGATTACCGGCTTCTGAAGGATTTCCGATTTGGCCTCTTCATGGGCCTGATAGGTCGGTATGCCGGTGGTGAGAACCGCGACCAGTTCGTCAGCCATCGCAATTGCGAAAACCACCAGACCGGCGGCAAGCGCCGACTGCGGGATCCATAAAGGGATCGGGATGACGCCAAAGGAGACTGTGCTGAATTGGATGGAATCCACAACCTGCAGAACAGCGTGATAGGCGGCATAGACCGCGATGGCAGCACCGATGGTGAGAACGACCGTTTCGAGTACGCGCCGCACACCAAGCGGGACGGCCTTGATGAGCATGGATACACGGATGTGATCGGCTTTGCGTAGAGTCGCCGCCAAGGCCAAGAATGTGGCCGCGACAAAAAGAAAGCCAGCGATCTCATTAAGTGATGGCACGGTGATGCCGGCGATCGGCATATCCAGGGCGCGCAACGTGCCGTCCAAAATGCGCCCAAAAACCTGCACCAGTACTAAGCCGGCGATCACGCACAGGCAAACGGCAGCCGCCGCCGATGAGGCTCGATAGAGCCCGTCCAATATCGCACGCATCACGATTCCCCTCTGGTGACGCAGGAATGGAAAACTGAAAGAAAAAGGGCGAAGCGCCTTTGGCACCCCGCCCAGTCTCAGGCAGAACTACATGCGGTAGGCGTCGATGACAGCCTGTCCGGCTTCGCCGGCGCTTTCCAGCCATTCGCTGGTCATCGTTTCGCCGATCTCGCCAAGTTGTGCAGCCAACGTGGCGGAAGGTTCAACGACGCCCATGCCATTGTCGGCCAGCGTGCTGGTCTTGGAGCCGGTTTCTTCTTCCGACATCGCCCAACCGCGTGTTTCAGCCTCGTCGGCAGCGGCAAGCAACGCCGCCTGTTCATCGGCGGACAAAGCATCGAAGGCACGCATGTTCACGATCACCATGTTCTTCGGCAACCAGGCGCGCGTGTCATGATAGACCGACACAAAATCCCAAGCCTGAGAAGCAACACCGGTGGAGGGCGAGGTAATCATGGCGTCCACACGACCAGTGGAGAACGCGGTTGGAATGTCGCCTGCTTCAACCTGCGTTGGAACAGCGCCCATTAGGGTTGCCAGGCGCTCAGTGGCCGCATTGTAGGCGCGGAAGCGTACGCCATCCATCTGCGCCGCATCGGTCACTTCTTCGCCGGCATAAATGCCCTGCGGTGGCCACGGCACAGCGAAGAGAAGTTTCAAACCTTCTTCTTCCAGCAGTGCAGCGATGGCAGGCTCAGAAGCTTCCCAAAGTGCACGGGCTTCATCATAGCTGGTGGCGAGGAATGGGATAGAATCCACGCCGTAAAGCGGGTTTTCATTGGACAGACGCGAGATCAGCACCTCGCCGATGGGAGCCAGCTGACGGCGCACCGCGTCTTTGATCTCCGGGTGGCCGAACAGAGAGCCCGCAGAATGCACGGTGATACCAAGCGATCCGCCCGTGGCATCGCGCACATCATCAGCAAATTGCATGATGTTGGCAGTGTGGAAGATGCTATCGCCATAAGGCGTTGGCATATCCCAGGAGGTTTGCGCGAACGCACCGGTGGCTGCGATAGAAATCGCCCCAAAAGACATGGCGCCGGCGAGCGCTAGTGTTTTCAATCCAGTCATGAGTTTCCCCTCTCACAGTTTGACAGCGTTTCTGACCGTTGTGTTTCGGTCCGTGAACGCACCGCTGATCAGCTCAGCGTTTTGAGAGGTTGACGCGACGATGACAATTTGTCAACGTTTTATCAGCGATTAGTTTTTGACGCCAATTGGAGGCACCCATGGCCAGCGCGACACCCGCCCCGAGCGAAAACACCGAGGGCCTTTGGGATTTCTGGATCGATCGCGGTGGCACGTTCACCGACATCGTTGCACGCAGGCCAGATGGTGAACTGCTGACCAAAAAACTTCTTTCGGAAAACCCAGAAGCCTACCGCGATGCCGCGGTTGAGGGCATTCGGCGCTTCTTAGGTGTGCAATCTGGTCAACGCGTGCCCGCCGAAAAAATAGCAACAGTAAAAATGGGCACCACCGTGGCCACCAACGCCCTGTTGGAGCGAAAAGGCGAGCCGACGGCGCTGATCATCA
The DNA here is from genome assembly GCA_017642935.1 of Hyphomicrobiales bacterium. NCBI lineage: Bacteria > Pseudomonadati > Pseudomonadota > Alphaproteobacteria > Hyphomicrobiales > Hyphomicrobiales bacterium. The sequence continues at coordinate 474,068 of JAEPOK010000001.1, read as the reverse complement.
CCAAAGGTTTTCGTGATGCGCTGCGCCTTGGCTATCAGGCGCGCCCGGACATCTTTGCCAAAAACATCATCCTTCCCGAGCAGCTTTACGATCTGGTGGTCGAAATCGATGAGCGCGTGTTAGCCGATGGCACAGTTGAAACGGCGATCACCGACGAGGCTGTTGATGCAGCGCTTGATGCGGTTGAAGCCAAAGGTTTCAAAGCGTTGGCCATCACGCTGATGCACGCCTACGCCTACCCCAAGCACGAGGCCAAAATTGCTGTCCGTGCCCGTGCTCGCGGCACCATCCCGCAGGTATCCGTAAGCCATGAAGCCTCGCCCTTGGTCAAACTGGTCGGTCGTGGTGACACCACCGTTGTGGATGCCTATCTCTCGCCAATCCTCAAACGCTATGTGAACCAGGTCGCCGAAGAGCTCGGCGTTGAAGGCACCGGTTGTCGGTTGATGTTCATGATGTCGTCAGGCGGGCTCACCGCCGCCGACATGTTTGAGGGCAAAGATGCCATCCTCTCCGGCCCGGCAGGTGGCGTGGTCGGCGCTGTGCAGACCGCCCAGATGGCAGGATTTGATAAGATTATCGGCTTCGACATGGGTGGCACCTCCACTGATGTCAGCCATTTCAATGGCACCTATGAGCGCGCCTTTGACACCGAAGTGGCTGGTGTGCGCATCCGTGCGCCGATGATGCGCATCCACACAGTGGCAGCGGGCGGTGGCTCGATCCTCCACTACAAGGACGGCCGCTTTCAGGTTGGGCCAGACTCAGCGGGCGCCAACCCAGGACCGGCCTGCTATCGACGCGGCGGACCGCTCGCCGTTACCGACGCGAACGTCATGGTCGGCAAGCTGCAACCCACCTTCTTCCCGTCGATTTTCGGGCCCGATCAAGATCAGCCGCTCGACGTTGACGCCGTTCAAAAACGCTTCGAAGACATGGCAGCAGACGTTGGCGACGGCAAAAAACCTGAAGAGATCGCCGACGGGTTCCTCAAAATCGCGGTCCAAAACATGGCCAACGCCATCAAAACCATCTCGGTTCAGCGCGGCTATGACGTGACCCAATATGCTCTGGTCAGCTTCGGTGGCGCTGGCGGCCAACATGCCTGTGCGATCGCTGACACGCTCGGTATGACGACCGTGCACCTGCACCCTTTCTCGGGCTTGCTTTCAGCCTATGGCATGGGCTTGGCGAGCATCTACGCATCGCGGACCAAAGCCTTTGTGCAGCCGTTGGCCGATGACAGCCGGTCGAGCCTAAACGCGTTGATCAACGATCTAACCGACCAGGTGCTGGCAGAATTCAAGGATCAGGGTGTTACGGAAGCGGCGCACCATCCGGTTTTGCACCTGCGCTACGAAGGCACCGACACCACTATCGATCTGGATTTCTCCGCCCGCGATATGGCGGCGATCCGCACCGCATTTGAAGCTGAGCACAAAGCTCAGTTTGGCTTTGTCTATCCTGGTCGCACGATCATCATTGAGAGTGTCGAGCTACAGGGCGCTGACGCAACGACTGCCGGGCGTGATGAAACGGCGCAAGCCATCGTGGATGGCGAAGCGCCGGGCGGCGAAAGCACCCGCATCTTCACCGACGGCGCATGGCACGATGCCGCCATCGTTAGGCGCGGCGACGTGGCACGCGGCCAGACTATATCCGGCCCAGCGATCCTTGTGGAAGATCACCAGACCGTGGTCATTGAACCAGGCTGGCAAGCGCAACTCACCGCGCGCGATCATCTGGTGCTGAAGCGCGTTGAAGCCAAAACGCGTGATCTGGCGATCGGCACACAAGCTGATCCAGTGATGCTGGAGGTCTTCAACAACCTCTTCATGTCCATCGCTGAGCAGATGGGCGAGACGCTGCAAAAGACGTCCTCCTCGGTGAACATCAAGGAGCGGCTCGATTTCTCCTGCGCGGTCTTCGATAGATCAGGCGCGCTGGTCGCCAACGCACCCCACATGCCGGTGCATTTGGGATCGATGGACAGGTCGGTGGAAGCGATCATCCGCCAGAATGAAGGCCGAGTGCGCCCTGGCGATGTCTATGCCCTCAACGCTCCCTACAATGGCGGCACCCACCTACCGGATATCACGGTGGTCACGCCGGTGTTCGACCCCGATGAACGCGAGATCATCTTCTGGGTCGCCTCACGCGGTCACCATGCTGATGTCGGCGGCACCGCCCCAGGCTCAATGACGCCGCTTGCCACCAGCGTGGAAGAGGAAGGCGTGCTGTTCGATAACTTCAAGGTGGTGGATCAGGGTATCTTCCAGGAAATCGCCCTGCGCAATCTGCTGACCGATCACCCCTACCCTTGCCGCAACCCTGACCAGAACATTGGGGACCTCAAAGCGCAGATCGCCGCCAACGAAAAAGGCGTGCACGAGATGCGCAAGATGGTCGCCCAGTTCAGCTGGGAGGTGGTTTCAGCCTATATGGGCCATGTGCAGGACAACGCCGAGGAGAGTGTGCGGCGTGTTCTGGAACGGCTGGACGATGCCGAGATTGAATATGCAACCGACCAAGGCGCCGTCATTAAGGTAAAGATCACGGTTGATCGCGAAAAGCGCGAAGCCACGGTCGATTTCACTGGCACATCACCGCAGCAACCCAACAACTTCAACGCACCCGAACCGGTGGCGCGAGCGGCGGTGCTCTATGTGTTCCGCGTGCTAACCGAACAGCCCATCCCGATGAATGCCGGCTGCCTGAAGCCGATCAATCTCATAATCCCCGAAGGCTCCATGCTGCGCCCGCAATATCCTGCTGCCGTTGTGGCAGGGAACGTGGAAACCAGCCAGCACGTGACCAATGCCATGTTCTGCGCCACCAAGGCGCTCGCCGCGGCCCAAGGTACGATGAACAACTTGACCTTCGGCAACGCGACATATCAATACTATGAAACCATCTGCTCCGGCGCACCTGCTGGCCCGGGCTTTGATGGCACCTCAGGTGTCCACACCCACATGACCAACTCACGCCTCACCGATCCGGAAATCCTGGAAATGCGGTTTCCGGTTGTGCTGGAAGATTTCCACATTGATCTTGGGTCGGGCGGCAAGGGCCGATGGAACGCTGGCGACGGCACGCGACGGGTCATCCGCTTCCGCGAAAAGATGGACTGCGCCGTGCTTTCTTCGCATAGGAAAATCGCACCCCCAGGTGTGGATGGGGGGCAGCCGGGACGCTTGGGTAAAGCCGAAGTGCGACGCAACTCCAGCGAGATTGAAACCCTGCGCAGCTGTGATCAAACGGTTCTTGAGCCCGGCGAGGCCATCATCATCACCACACCGACCGGCGGTGGGTATGGAGCCATTTAGCCCCACCAGCATTCACAATAGTCATCCTCGGGCTTAACCCGAGGATCCATCTCTCCAGCGCAACTGGGCGTGCCCCAGGAAGGCGATAGAGCTGGATGGCCGGGTCAAGCCAGGCCATGACCGTTCTTGGAAGCAGACAGTTCGGCACTTGACGCAGAACCGTTTCGCAGGATTGCTCCTTTCAACCTAGGAGCCCCCATGACCCTCGAACTCTACCTGTCCTACGTCATCGCCTGCTTTGTGGTGCTGGCCGTGCCTGGTCCGACGATCCTTCTGGTCATTTCCTACGCCCTCTCTCAGGGCAAACGGGCAGCCCTCTCCACGGTTGTCGGCGTGGGCCTGGGAGATGCGATAGCTGTGACTGTCTCGTTAGCGGGGCTCGGCGCGGTGATGGCGACCTCCGCCACCGCGTTCACTGTGGTGAAATGGATCGGTGCCGCCTACCTCATCTATCTTGGGATCAAGATGTGGCGCACGCAGCCCAAGCTCAGCCTCACCGACCAGCCGGAGATTTCAGGACGCAAGATGACGCTGCACACCACCATCGTCACGGCGCTTAACCCAAAGGGAATCGCCTTCTTCATTGCGTTCTTGCCGCATTTCTTGAACCCAGCTGCCCCTGCCGTTCCGCAATTGGCGTTGCTTGGCACGACCTTCGTGGTGCTCGGTGCGGTGAACGCCACGCTCTACGCGCTGTTTGCCGCCCATCTGCGCCAGCGCATCACGCAGCCCTCGACCCTGAAATGGGCCAATCGCGCTGGTGGAACCATGTTGCTCGGTGCTGGCCTTATGACCGCCACATTGCGGCGCGCCTGAGGTTTCTCCAACGCCAATTTCGCCTGCTAAGGCATTGAACTTACGTCGTTTGTGCAGTGCAGCGACGAATTTCCTTCACCCATGTGCGACTTTCGGGTTAGCTTCCTTGCTACCAAACGAAGAGGGGAGGCCCGAGCCTATGAACGGTCAACGCGCTTTGAACTTGGTGATTGTCGGTGCAGCATTTGTCTTCATCGGCGCCATCGTCTTAGGGATGGTTTGATCAAAGAGTTTTAGTGAGTGTGACAGTCGTCGACACGGCCTGATAACAATTTCGCGGCAACAACAAAGTCAATCCGCATTTCTGAAAACGGCGCCTCAATTGGGGCGCCGTTTTTTGTTGTTTGTCAGCGCGTTAGGCGGCAAGAGCATCGATCGCGGCATCGGCTTTGGCCATTGACGCCTCAGCGTCCACCATCAGCCGGTCGGCCGCCACCACATCCACATCATGGATGCCGATAAAGCCAAGCACATGCTTCAGGTAAGGCGTGGCAAAATCGATCGGCGAGCCGGATTCCGTGCCGCCAGAAGAGATGACGATCGTCGCGCGTTTGCCTTCCAGAAGGCCCTTTGGACCATTTTCGGTGTATTGAAACGTCACGCCAGCGCGGGCGATCTGATCAACCCACGCCTTCAGGGTCGCTGGAACGCCAAAATTCCAGATCGGCGTGGCAATCACGATGTGATCAGCCGCCATAACCTCGCCGACCAAAGTTTCAGAGGTCGCAAGCGGGCTTTTGTCCTCGCCGCCAAAGGCCGCACCAATCCACGCGCCATCAACGACCGGAACACCGTCACTGACATCGCGGGTGATGATTTGGGTGCCATCGCCGCCTAGCCGGGCGATGACTTTGTCTGCCAATTGGCGGCTAACCGAGGCCTCGCCGCGTGGCGAGGCGACGACGTTCAAAATGGTGTTTGCAGGTGACATGGGGGTTTGTCCTCAACGCATGAATGGGTTGAGGCAAATGTGCGCTGAAACCATTCATCGCAAAAGACCGATTAATGGAAACGTGCTGTCGCCTACCTGCGAACAATCGACACCTTACTGTGCAGCTGCGGTGAGGATGTCATCCGGATTGTAGGCCAAAACGGGACGCAGCCAGGTTTCGGCCTGCTCGATTGTCCAGCCCTTGCGGGCCGCATAATCCTCAACCTGATCACGCTCCACCTGACCGACGCCGAAATAGTAGCTGTCAGGGTGGGCAAAGTAGAGACCGGAAACTGACGAGCCCGGCCACATGGCAAAGCTCTCGGTGAGTTTGATGTCGGTGCTGCTCTCCGCATCCAAGAGATTGAACAGCGTCTCTTTTTCGGTGTGATCGGGTTGCGCAGGGTAACCCGGCGCCGGGCGGATGCCATCATATCTTTCACCGATCAGCTCTTTCGGCGTCAGAGCCTCGTCAGTGGCGTAACCCCAGAACTCCTTGCGCACGCGCTCATGCATGTGTTCGGCAAAGGCCTCGGCGAGCCGATCACACAGCGCCTGGATCATGATCTTCTTGTAGTCATCATCGCCAGCGAGCGTTTTGATAGCCTCCTCCTCGCCATGACCGGCGGTCACCGCAAAGCCGCCAATATAATCGCCATCGGGCGCCACAAAATCGGCAAGCGCGGCTTGCGCGCGGTCACCGGTCGATCGTCCGATCTGCTGGCGAAGCGTGTGGAATGTTGCGACCCGCTGCTTGCGTGTCTCATCGGCAAAAACGGCAACGTCATCGCCATCCCGCGCCGCTGGCCAAAGCCCGACAACCGCTTTGGCCGAGACAAGCCCAGAACCGATGATCTCATCGAGCATGACCTCGGCATCGTCCAGCAGTTCGCGCGCCACCGGTCCCGCCTCCGGGTGGTCGAGCACCGCTGGATAGGTGCCTTTAATCTCCCACGTCGCCAAAAACGGCGTCCAGTCGATGTAAGGCACCAGTGTTTGAAGATCGTACGTTTCAAACAGTTTGGTGCCCAGCATCTTTGGCTTCATTGGCGGTTTGGCCGCAAAATCTGGCTGGAAAGCTTTCGCCCGCGCTTGCGCGATCGGAAGACGGGCTTTGGTTGCTTGCGCCCGCGCATGACCTTCGGCGATACGGTCATACTCGGTAGAAATCTCGGCAAAATAGGACGCTTTGTCTTCGCCAAGCACCTTTTGACAGACACCGACGGCGCGGCTGGCGTCGGTGACATAGACGGCCTGGCCGCGATGATACGCCGGATCAATCTTAACCGCCGTGTGCACGCGGCTCGTGGTTGCGCCACCGATCAGCAGCGGCACCTCAAAGCCTTGCCGCTCCATTTCGGAGGCAACGGACACCATTTCGTCCAGTGACGGCGTAATGAGCCCTGAAAGCCCAATCACATCGGCGCCAATTTCCTTGGCTTTGTCGAGGATCGCCTGTCCGGGCACCATGACGCCCATGTCGACGACCTGGTAATTGTTACACTGCAGCACGACGCCGACGATGTTCTTGCCGATATCGTGGACGTCGCCCTTCACTGTGGCGAGCAGCACCTTGCCAGCCGACGGTGCATCGACGAGGCCCATTTCCTCTTTTTCACGCTCCATGAAGGGCATGAGATAGCCGACCGCCTGCTTCATCACGCGCGCCGACTTCACAACTTGTGGCAGGAACATCTTGCCCGAGCCGAATAGGTCGCCGACGACGTTCATGCCGTCCATCAACGGGCCTTCGATGACGTGCAGGGGGCGCTCGACCGATTGACGGGCTTCTTCGGTGTCTTCGGTGATGAACTCGGTGATCCCATGGACCAGCGAGTGTTTCAGCCGTTCGGCGACTGGCCCCTCACGCCAGGACAGATCGACGACACGCTTTTTGGCGCCGCCACCTGCGAACTCACCTGCCGCATCAACGAGCCGCTCGGTTGCGTCCTCACGGCGGTTGAGCACGACGTCTTCAGCCAGTTCTTTCAAGCGCGGGTCAAGCGCATCGTAAACACCGAGCTGACCGGCATTGACGATGCCCATATCCATGCCCTGCCCAATGGCATGGTAGAGGAACACCGTGTGCATCGCCTCACGCACAGGTTCATTGCCGCGGAACGAGAAGGATAGGTTCGACACCCCGCCCGACACATGGGCGTGTGGCAGGTTCTGGCGGATGAACTTGGTCGCGTTGATGAAGTCGTTGCCATAATCGGCATGCTCTTCAATGCCGGTGGCGACGGCGAACACGTTCGGATCGAAGATGATGTCTTCCGGCGGGAAGCCCACTTCGTCCACCAGCACGCGGTACGCGCGCTCGCAGATCTCGGCTTTGCGGGCATAGGTGTCGGCCTGGCCGTCCTCGTCAAACGCCATCACGACAACCGCCGCACCATGCCGCAGACAAAGCTTGGCGTGTTCGATGAACTGGTCCTTGCCTTCTTTCAGCGAGATCGAGTTCACGATCGGCTTGCCCTGAAGGCATTTCAGCCCGGCTTCGATGACCGACCATTTGGACGAATCGACCATCACCGGCACGCGGGCAATATCCGGCTCGGCGGCCACAAGGTTCAAGAAAGTGACCATCGCCTCCTCGGAGTCGAGCAGCCCTTCATCCATGTTGACGTCAATCACCTGCGCCCCAGCTTCCACTTGGTCACGCGCGACATCAAGCGCCGTTGGGTAGTCATTGTTCTTGATAAGCTTGCGGAACTTGGCAGACCCGGTGACGTTGGTACGCTCGCCCACATTCACGAACGGGATGTCGCTGGTGAGCTCGAACGGTTCCAAACCGGACAGCCGCAGACGCGGCTCAAGCTTTGGGACAGTGCGCGGCGCTTGGTCCCTCACCGCATCAGCAATGGCACGGATGTGCTCTGGCGTCGTTCCACAGCAGCCGCCGACCACGTTGACTAGGCCAGCTTCGGCGAATTCGCCCAACATGCCCGCCGTCGCTTCGGGTGACTCATCATACGCGCCGAACTCATTCGGCAGGCCAGCGTTCGGATAGGCGCAGACCAACGTGTCCGATACTTTTGCAAGCTCAGCGATATGTGCGCGCATCTCCTTTGCGCCGAGCGCACAGTTGAGGCCGATGGAGAACGGCTTTGCATGACGCAGCGCGTACCAAAACGCGCTCGGAGTTTGGCCCGATAGTGTCCGCCCGGAAAGATCGGTGATCGTGCCGGAAATCATGATAGGCAGCTTCACGCCCATCGCTTCGAACGCTTCATCGATGGCAAACAGAGCTGCCTTGGCGTTCAACGTGTCGAAGATGGTCTCAACCAACAGGATATCGGCCCCGCCAGCGATCAAACCCCTCGCCGCCTCTCCATAGGCGGTGCGCAACTCATCAAACGTGACGGCCCGGAATCCTGGGTTCTGCACATCGGGCGATATGGACGCGGTACGGTTGGTCGGACCCAAGGCCCCCGCTACAAAACACTCCCTGCCCGGCTCATCAGCCATAATCTGATCAGCAGCCTCGCGGGCCAGCCGCGCGCCCTGCTCGTTCAGTTCATAGGCAAGGCTCTCCATGCCATAATCGGCTTGGGCAATCGTGGTGGAAGAAAAAGTATTGGTCTCAACAATATCCGCGCCGGCCTTGAAGTAAGCCTTGTGAATGTCGCGAATAGCGTCGGGCTGGGTGAGGATCAGAAGGTCATTGTTGCCTTGAAGATCTTGCCCCCAATCGGCAAAGCGTTCCCCGCGGAAATCAGCCTCCGAAAACTTCTGATCCTGGATTTGCGTACCCATCGCGCCATCAAGCACAAGGATGCGCTCAGCACTGAGCTGATTCAAAACATCAAGACGCGGATGATTCAGAATCATAAGTGGAAGACCTTCATCTAAGCCGCTGATGCGCTTGCATTATTCGCGCCATCTTGAATCATTTTCTCGACACCAGGCTTCGCAGGCCGCATGCCGAGCAGATGGCAAATGGCATAGACCAGATCGGCCTTGTTCATGGTGTAAAAGTGGAAATCTTTGATGCCATGGCGGCGCAGACCTTCCACCTGTTCAGCAGCCACCGTCGCTGCGACCAGCTGATGGGTCACCGGATCATCATCCAGCCCCTCAAAACGATCTGCTAGTGCTTGCGGAATGCGCGCACCACAGCCTTTGGCAAAGCGGGAGATGGATTTGAACGAGTGGATCGGCGCGATGCCTGGCACGATCGGAATGGTGATTCCGGCGTCGGTCACGCGGTCCATATAGCGGAAGAAGTCGGTGTTATCGAAAAAGAACTGGGTGATCGCGCGCGTCGCGCCAGCATCGACTTTGCGCTTTAACACGTCGATCTCCGTGTCCCAGTCCGGACTTTCAGGATGCCGCTCCGGATAGGCCGAAACAGAAATCTCCATCGCGTGGTGGGCGCGGATCGCCGCAACCAAGTCAGCGGTATCCTGATAGCCCTGCGGGTGCGCATGGTAGGCCGTACCGATCCCATCGGGCGGATCACCACGCAGCGCGACGATGTGATTGACGCCCGCCGCGCGATAGCTCTCCACGACCTCGTCGACATCAGTCTTGGACGCGTTCACACAGGTCAGGTGCGCCGCAGGATTAAGTGTTGTCTGCTCCTTCAGCGCCTGAACCGTGCGATGGGTGCGCTCGCGCGTTGAACCGCCAGCGCCATAGGTCACCGACACGAACTTCGGCTGCAAAGGCGCCAAACGCTCGATCGAGTGCCATAGAACCTTTTCCATCTTTTCCGACTTCGGCGGAAAGAACTCAAAGCTCACATTCAAGGCGGTCGGTGTGGGCATCAGATGTCCTCAGGCAAAAGCGGCAGGCGTGGCGACGGACGGCGGATCAACAAGCATCCGCGTGTCATGAGCAACCCAGATACAGACCGGCAAAGCCATTCCAGCGTTTGTGGACGTGTTGTCCAGGAGAATGGGCTCATCGACACGCAAATCAAGCGCTTCCAGCCATCGACGCACCTCAGCTTCGTCAAAACCTAGCCTGCGATGTTGGTGCTGGCTACGCAGTGCTTCGACACCATGGGGAGCGAAATCGACAATGAGAAGGCGGCCCGACGGTGCCAGCACGCGGCGCGCTTCGGCCAAGAGCGGTCGTGGATCGTCGAAGAAGTGAATCACCTGATGCAGCGTCACAAGATCCTGGCTGTCGCGAGGCAGACCGAGCGCCATGCCATCACCATGGCGCACTTGCGCATGGTCGATCGCGTTTTCAGCCAGCGTGGCACGGGCCACCTGAAGCATCGCATGGGTAGGATCGATTCCGATCGCGCTGGCATAAAGATCGCGCAGCAGGACAAGCATACGCCCTGTCCCAGTGCCGACGTCCAGCAGCCGATCGACGCGCGCCGTGCCAAGCGCTTCAACGATAGCAGCTTCGACATCGCCATCAGGCACCAAATCTGCGCGAAGAGCATCCCAGCGGGCAGCATGCTCCTGGAAGAATGCCTGGGCATGGGCGCTTTGCTCAGCCTTAAGCCGCGTCAAACGCTCGGCATCATCGCGCAGTACATCGTTGTCCAATCCGACCAGCGCAAACACGGCTTCCCAGACCGCGCGGAGTTCGGCGTCTTCGGCAATGCGGTAATAGACCCAGGCCCCTTCCGGGAACCGAACGATCCAACCGGCATCGGAAAGCAACTTTAGATGTCGTGACAGGCGCGGTTGGCTCTGTCCCATCAGGCTGGTTAGATCTTTGACGCTGAGATCCCCATGGCGCAGCAAGGCAAGCAGCCGCAGCCGCGTCGGCTCAGCGAGTGCTTTAAGCGTTTCAATGCTGGTGTCGAAGGGGCGAGTCACGCTTCTCTCTTACGCAAAAGACATAAAGATATCTTTATGCGGATATGACTGGCGGCGCAAGACCTTCATTAGAACGCAGAAATACCTGGCGGAACGGGCCCGCCAGGCATCTGGATAACAAAAAGCTGAGAGAAATTGCCGCTAGGCGGCCTCGTTGACCCGGCGTTTTTTCCACTCTGAGAAAATCTGTTCGGCCATGCCCTGATCCAGAGACTCATAGTCGAACATGGCGCGCTCGCGCTCTTCGCGATCCAGACGACGCAGCCAGGGTCCGAGCTTCAAGAACGCAGCCACCGTGTCCGAGGAGAACCGCATCGATTTGCAGACGATCAGGAATGGCTTTGGATCAGCTCTTACCGACCAGTGCTTGGCTTCTTCCAGCGCCACACCGGCGCACAGCGCAAACATCACCACCGCCTCAGGGAACTTGCCGGACCGAGCCATCGTCGCGACGGCCGCTTCATTCACCGGCTGCGTTTTTAACGTCTTGCAGACCGAACGATAGGCCGCTTCGAAATCATAGCGTAGCAACCATTGCTCATTGGACAACCGCTCAGCTGCCAAGCCAGCCGCCTCTGTCACGCGCTTGGCGACCTCTGGGCGTCCATGGCGCAGAAGTTTGCGGCGCACCGAAACGCTGGCGACGTCCACCAACGCCCGCACCACGCCAACCGGAAGGTCTTCGCGATCGGCCAAGGAGCTTTGCAGCGATTCATCACCGCGCGAGTCTTTTACCAGTTTGGCATAGGAGTCATCGGTGATCTTTGCGCCTTCATTGCGCGTCAGTTTCACCTTCACCGGGTTGTTGCCATGTTCGATGATCGCGGAGCTAACAACCGGCGCCACGTCCTGGCGGGCCGCAATCGCTTCCATGTGATCAATGCCCTTTTCCGTGACGATCTCTGTCAGATCCTCATCGGACAAGAGCGGGCTTTGCTCCAACACGGGGCGCGCCACCGAAATCGGCTCATTGGCGAGTTTTCGCACCATGCCACGCGGCGCTTTGGCAAGCGGCGCAAGCTTCTCGGCGACAAACGCAAGCGCTTCCTCTTCGACCAGGTCGGCAAGGCGCACCAAAACATCATCATAGACAGCCAGAAGCTCAGGATTGATCCTGTCTGTCGTCAAGGCGTACAGTTGGACCACATGGGTCATCAACCGATTGCGCTCGGCTTGAGAGTGCGTGGACTCCACGCGCTCAAAATCAACAAGTTCACTCATCAGGGCAGCTCGTAGCTGTCCCTCCACCGTATTCCCAAGGCGGACAGTACCAACCGGACGTTGGCAAACGCTCAAACCGATCGTTCAAATTGCAACTATTGGGAGAAATGCAGACTGAAGCGCAAAGCCACATTCGGGCTACTCGACGAACTCATAGTCGCCATCGTCGATGAAGCGCACAAATTGCGCTATCGACCGGTCCCAAATGTCGAGATAGGCGGCAAAGGCGGCCTCGCTCATGGCGCCCTCTCGAAAGAGAAAGTCCATCTCCATGATCACGGAGTTCACATCGGCGGTGTAGAGCTTGGTCCAACGCTGCTCGGTGTTCCAGGTGTTCATCGCTTCAAACGACGCCCGACCAGCGCTCATACGCTGCGTACGCAGGGCCAGCGACGTGCAGTCTTCATGCTCGGTGCAACCGTAAAAGATGATGTTGTAGTCGACATTGTCGACACTCGTTTCGATGAACGGGTCGTTGAATTCGTCGACGGTGATGATCGCGGTTTGGCCGCGGTCGCGCAGCAGTTTGGCGATGCCGCCCGGGTCCTGCGAGGAGATCATCTGCGCGAAGGCAGGCATGGCGATCGTGCCAAACAAAATGACAATCAATCCTTGCCCAAACCTGCCTATCATTGATGAACCTCTGTCGTGCAATTGAACGATAAGTGTGGCGCAAGGCAACGCCTTGCTCAACCATCACGTGCGCTGATCCGTCAGCTTTGCTCGCTGCTGCAGCGCTGCAAGGGACCAACCGACCAAGGCCGGCTCGCCGCGTCATCCTCATCTATGGCAAACCATGTCATGGAAAGCGTTTCACCAACGCGCGCAATGTCGATTTCCCAGGGCCGCTCGACAGCATCCTCGCCACACATCGCACGCAGCCGCCAACCGTCGCCGGATGGCCCGCTCATTGGATCAACCTGCATCACAAGGCAATAAAAGAACCAGCGCGACATCCATTGGCCGTCAAAGCGGTAGGGCGCGTCGGTCACGTGCGAGACGGTTTCATCGGCACCAACCTCTGCTTGGGCGTTACATTGCCCGGGCTCGCCCCAATCACCGAGCAAATCGTCGGGCACCATTTCTTGCGCGGAAGCGATGGGCACGAACGCCAATAATGCCATGAGGACAACGAGCCGGATCATTTCCAAAGGCTAGCCGAGCGCAGGCGTGGAGAAAACCAACCGGCGTTCACGCTTGCGCGAGCGGTTATCGCCCCTAGCCTTCCCAAATCCATTGCTCGGGAACCTGGACCGTGACGGTTTCACCAGCTGTGATGGTTCCCGGTTTTTCGACCCAGCCAACAAGCCCGCGTTTGCCAACGGCCTTTTTGGGAAAAGCCAAAGCCAACGCCATCGCATCCTGATCAGGGTAGTGTTCGGCAATGCTTTCACCGGCAAACCGGCACGGCGCGTTCTGGCCGTCCACTTTGACCGTTGCACCACTCTCGAAGAACAACAGGCTGCGCGGCGGCAGTTTGGATAGATCCTTCACGCCAGCCAGCACGATGTTGGCGCCGATCCATTCCGGCTCGATCCGGTCCAAGTCCATCGCTTGTGCAGCGTCAGCCAACTCTGTGCCACACAGGATCGAAAGCTGGCGCTCATTGCGCATTTCTGTGCCGCGCTTGTACCAGCGCTCCCGCCCGCCCGACTGCCGCGTAAGCCCGCCATGGCGATCACCGGCAATGCCGTCATAGGTGAGATCAAGACTCCCGACCGGCGAGGACACAAACCCCTCACCCAAGGCCGCAAACAGCCCATCAACCCGCGCCTCGACGCGTTTGGCGTTGTAAATGGACATACGATTTCCCTGTTCGATTCAAACCTAGCCATGTCTAGCACGATGACCATTGACGTCAACAAAAAGATCTGAAAAGATCGAAAAAGTTCTTAAAAGATCAGGATTGCTTTGTATGAAGACGATCAGCGTTAGCGCAGATGTCTATGCCGCCATCTGGCGAAACCACCGTCAAGGCGAAGAAACGGAGGATGAAATTTTGAAAAGACTGTTATTGGCCAACCGAAACCTGGAGGCACGGCCTGCCGCTCGACGTCGGAAGACAAAATGGATTGAAGATGTTGTCACGGGCCTCGGCAGAATTGATGGCGCTGGTCACCTTGCAGCCATCTACGATGCAGTTTTGGCCGTCAGGAAAGAAAACGGACACCGGATACCGGTGTCCGCTGAAGCGATTATTCGAAGAATCCTAGAAGAAAACTCGTCACAAACCGAGTCCTTCAAGGGCAAACAAGACCTGTTCGTCGCACCTAATGGTGTCGGCGCTGGATACTGGGCACTTCGCTAGCTACCGAGTCAGGCGCTTGTACGTCACGCGTTTCGGGTTGACGCTTTCCGGTCCCAAACGCCTGATCTTGTCCTGCTCATAATCGTGGAAGTTGCCCTCAAACCACTCAACATGGCTGTCGCCTTCAAACGACAGCATATGCGTGGCCAGACGGTCCAAGAACATGCGATCGTGCGAAATCACAACAGCGCAGCCGCCATACTCTTCAAGCGCATCTTCCAGCGCCGCCAGCGTCTCGGTATCGAGGTCATTGGTCGGCTCATCGAGCAGCAACACGTTGGCGCCTGACTTCAGGATTTTGGCCAGATGCACGCGGTTGCGTTGACCGCCTGAAAGCGTGCCAACTGGCTGCTGCTGATCCCCACCCTTGAAGTTGAAGCTGGAGCAATAGGCGCGCGAGTTGATCTCTTTGGTGCCAAGCTTGATGATTTCATCGCCGCCGGAAATCGCCTCCCAGACGGTCTGCTTGGGATCAAGGCTGTCGCGGCTTTGATCGACATAGCCCATCTGGACCGTCTCACCGATGGTGATCGAACCGGAATCGGGTTGCTCCTGTCCGGTGATCATCCGAAACAGCGTCGTCTTACCGGCGCCGTTGGGACCGATGATCCCGACAATGCCGCCTGGGGGCAGGTTGAAGTTGAGATCTTCAATCAAAAGCTTGTCGCCAAACCCTTTGGTCAGGCCCTCGGCCTTGATGACATTGTTGCCCAGGCGCTCGGCCACCGGGATGACAATCTGCGCGGCGCTCGGTGCGCGGGCCTCGGCCTTTTGCAGCAGCTCGTCATAGGCGTTGATGCGCGCTTTTGATTTGGTCTGGCGGGCTTTCGGGCTGGCGGCGATCCACTCGCGCTCGCGCTCCAGGGCCTTTTGGCGCGAGGCTTCCTCACGGCCTTCCTGCGCCATGCGCTTGGCCTTGGCTTCCAGATAAGCCGAATAATTGCCCTCGTACGGAATGCCGCGCCCACGATCGAGCTCCAAAATCCAGCCCGTCACATTGTCCAGGAAGTAGCGATCATGGGTGATGATCATCACCGCGCCGGGATACTCGCGCAGATGCTTTTCAAGCCACGCTGTGGTTTCAGCATCCAAATGGTTGGTCGGCTCGTCGAGCAGCAAAAGGTCAGGCTGCGATAACAACAACTGGCAGAGGGCCACGCGACGCTTCTCACCGCCTGAGAGGTTGGTGACCGGCGCGTCACCGGGAGGGCAGCGCAACGCGTCCATCGCTTGCTCCACCTGGCTTTCCAAGTCCCAGAGGTTTTGGCTGTCGATTAGATCTTGAAGCTGAGCGCCCTCCTCCGCCGTCTCATCGGAGTAGTTCATCATCAACTCGTTGTAACGGTCGAGGATCGCCTTCTTGTCCGCCACACCGAGCATGACATTTTCCATGCAGGTCAGGCTTTCATCAAGCTGCGGTTCCTGCGGCAGGTAGCCAACCGTCTTGCCATCGGCCAACCAAGCCTCACCGGTGAACTCCTTGTCGAGCCCGGCCATGATGCGCAGCACAGTGGATTTACCGGCGCCGTTCGGCCCGAGAATGCCGATCTTGGCATCGGGGTAGAACTGAAGATGGATGTTATCGAGCACCTTCTTGGCGCCATACGCCTTGGAAAGCCCCGACATGTGATAGATGAATTGCCGCGCCATGAACGCCCCGCATGAACCGAAGAAACTGGGATGAACCCGCCTTCTAATCGGCGTTGCGACGCGGTGCAAACATCAATCGTGCGACAAGACCCGGTTTATCGTTCTGAGGAGAAATGCATCTTCAGATAGGCAAGGATCGTCTCGCGCGCCTCCGGCCCATAGTCCGGCATATTTTGATCGGAAATCATCCAATCCCACAGATACTCCCAGCGCGCATCGGTGACACGAAGCTGAGCGAAGGTCTGCGCCGAGTGGCAGGCTGTGCACATGAAATAGGTGTCTTCAACGCCCGGCGTGTCGGGCAGATTGCCCAGATCTGATCGCAAAGCGACTTCCTCGCCAGTTGCCTGCGGCGTGGCCACCATCGGATTGAGAATTCCACCGCCTTGCGGCATCGGGTTCGGCATGGCGGGCGCAGGCATGGCGCTCGTGCCGGTTGATGGCGCGGTTGGCGTCGGAGCCATCGGATTCGGCAACAAAGGCGTAACGGCCATCGGGTTGGGCAGCGGCGCCATAGGGTCAGGCACAGATGTTTGGGCGAACGCGGGCGCAGAAAACGAGACCGAAAGGAGCACAGCCGATACAGCCGCGCTGGCAAAAAACCTGAAATGACGCATCACGTTTCCCTGCATGCGAACAAAATGGAGGGGAAAACTGCCCTAGCTCCACCAATGGCGGCCAGGGCAGTTTTGTCGCACTAGGCCGAGATGACAGCGATCCGATGGATCATGTTGTTGCCATAGCCGCGCGGGTTCCAGCCTGGCGTGGTCGGCGGCTGGGTCCGACCATGATCGTCGGTGGCGCGCACCCACACCTCATAATAACCGGCCTGCGGCACTGTGATCGAGGCGGTGAAGTGCTGCCAAGCGAAGCGATTGCGTGGCGCACCCAAAGACGCTGGCTGCCAGGTCTGGCCAAAGTCAATGGAGGTTTCCACCGTTTCCACCTCGCCGTCAGCCCAAGCATGGCCACGCACCGAAAACGCTCGATCAACTTGCGTACCTGTCGGTGGATTGGTGATCAGCGATTTCACCGGCATGGTGTCCATGATCACCATGTCTTCTTCGGGCACCTCGGTGCCCGGCGCCACCGGATAGGCAGGCATACGATAGGAATAACCGCCCATCTTGGCGCCGTCATGCACCTGATCACGCACCCAAATGCGGTCAAGCCATTTCTGCGAAGCCGATCCCGGATAGCCCGGCACTACCAACCGCAGCGGGAATCCGTGAATGCCGGGCAGGTCACCGCCATTCATGCCGAAGGCGATCAGCGAATCCTCTTCAAGCGCTTTGTTGATGGGCACGCCACGCGAAATCGACTCTTTTTCTGGGTCGCCGGAAAGATGCGGATCATTGCCGTAATGGGCGGTGTAAACCGCGCTCGGCTTAACACCGGCACTGTTGAGCACATCGCGCAGCCGCACGCCGGTCCATTCCGGGCATCCAATGGCTCCAGTGGTCCACTGATTGCCTGACGCGCCAGGATTGAAGAAGGCGCGGCCATTGCCGCCGCACTCCAAGATCAATTGGCGCGTGACCACTTCATAATTGTTGCGCAGATCATCCAGGCTCAGCTCAAGCGCGTTGTCCACTTCGCCATCCACGGTGAGCGTCCATCCGGATGCGTCCATGGTGAAGGCCTGCTCGGGAACCATGCCATTGTTACGCACGAACAGCCGGCTGGCGGGTGTGATGTTGTCGTCGAGCAAATGCGCCGGCGTCTCCGCATTCACGGGACGCTCATTGAGAATAGTCAGGCCATCCTTGTCGGCCATGGCCTCCATGTCGACGCCCTGAGCATGCGCCAGACCAACCGGGCGATAACCTTCGGGCATGTATTTGCCAAAGGGAATGCCGACACCCATCATCGCCGTCAGCGCGGCAAGGCTGGTGCCCTTGAGGAAGGCACGCCTGCCGTTTTCGATCGGCGCATCGTCCGCGGCCAGTGCGCTATCACGCTCGGCTTCGTCTACGCGGTCTGCTTTGTTGTCACGAAAGTCCATGGGTCGCTCCTCCGGTTGCTACGGGCCCTCTTTTTTGGGACCATCTGTCTTATGCGTAGTACTGCGAAGGTATCGCCGCACTGACGGGCGTCAATAGCGAACTGTTTCACGCGGCGATCAAATCGGTTGCCAACCGGAAAAGCGTGCCACCAATTTGAAATCGGTCGAATTGTGACCTACGTCACCGCACGCTTAAGTTCGCGCGTGCACACTGTTGGCGCGGCTCCCCGTCACACCTCTTGGCCCATTCATGCCCTTTGATCCCATCGCCGCTCTGGCGATTCTCCTTGGCCTGCAAGCCAAACACTTTCTGTTCGACTTTGTGTTTCAAAGCGATTGGCAGGTCCGCAACAAGGGCCGGTATGGGCATCCTGGCGGCTTGGTGCATGCGGGACTGCATGGCACGGGCACGCTGGCTGTTGGCCTTCTGGCCGCATTGATGGGCGTCATCGGTTTGGGCGCCGCGCTCGTTTTGGCGCTCGCCGATGCGATCATCCACTACCATGTAGATTGGTCGAAAGCGCAGATCTCGCGCCGCATGAAGCTGACGCCGGACCGGCACGCTTTCTGGATCGCGCTGGGCGCCGACCAAGCGGCACACCATGTGACGTATCTCGTATTGCTAGCTGGACTTGTCGCCTCGGCGGCCTGAGGCAATACGGGCGTTAGCCGCCGATCAAAAGCCCAATCGCAAGGCCAAGCAGCAACACGAGAACCAGTGCGCCCCAGACGATCGGTTGTTTGAAGGCCAGCTTGAGCGCATCGAGGGGTGAGGCAACAGACTCCGCGCCATGGGCACCTTGATGCTGTGCTTCCAGCGCGGTGTTCAGAAAATCGACCTGCGCTTCGTTCAGACCTGACTGGAACTGCGCCAGATAGCGCTCCCGTTCCTCGCCGCTCACTTGGCCCTTGTCGAGACTCTGTTCCAGACGTGTGCGCGAGCGTTCAAAAAACACCGCTAGATCGTCAACAGATCGCGGCGGCGCTTTTTCCAAAGCGTCGAGAAGCATTTTTTTGAACACGCGAACGACGTTGCCTTCTACCCCACCGGCGCTTCAGGCGGGCCGGTTAATGTTCACATTAGAAAGGCAAATCGAACGGAACTGCAAGGAACCGTCGGTCCAAACCCTCAAAGCCCAGTTGATAAACACTGATCATGGCAACCGCGCGGCCGGGGGCGCCGTCAAAAGGCGTGATTATGGCCGAGATGCCGTAATGCGCCGGGCAAGCGCGTGAGTAAGGAAGGCGCTCATCGCGATGCAGGGTTCGCCCGGGGCCACCGTCAGCCTGCAGCGTCAGAGCAAATCCGGCAGTCTCGACCATGTCAAAACAGTCGCGCGGGCTGGCCATCGGGAAGTTTTCAAGACGCATCGTCAACAGCGGGTCGATAGGCGTGAGAATGGGTCGCGGGTTGAAGGTGAGATGGCGTTCCTGGTCGCCAACTTCCATCGGTGTCGTTGCAGCGAGCGTGCGGTAGGCAGCGCTAATATGCAGGCGATCCAGATGGGTCTGCGCTTCGGCCATCGCCTCGGCGCGTACATCGAACAGCCGCTCGGTCTCATCGACAGCTCGCCGACGGACAGGGGTACCCGGTACCCAGCGATCCCGTTCCAAATCGATCACGAACACGTTGGAATAGGCAAAGCCCGACCCATCTTGAACGCCGAACTCCTCAAACGCAAAGTACCGACCATCAACGGAATAGCCAATGAGCGCGCTCTCGGCCAACTCAGCAGCGTGTGCAGTCGCAAGCCCGCCTGCTACCCATGTCAGAAGGACCGCGACAAATGCACAAAGCTGACGTAACACCGGCAAAGTCGTTTTCCTAAGCATGTCGCAATCCTTCTCTTCACTGCACGAGCCCTTCCATGCCTGAGCCCGACACGAACCGCGTCATCGACTGGGACGCCGTGGACGCCTTATACGACGAGGCGCACAAGGCCGATGTGACCGGCGACACAGAGCGGGCCATCGCACTCTACCGTCAATTGATGGCGACCGACCCCGACGATCATCTTGGCGTCTCCTTGCGTTTGGCAAAAATCACCGGTGAACATCCTGCCAAAGCGCCCAACGCCTATGTCGCTGCCCTTTTTGATCAAACGGCCGACCGCTTCGACAGTATTCTGGTCGATGAGTTGGGCTACAACGTGCCCTTGCTCATCGCCGACGGGTTAAAAACGCTCGACCTTGGCCCGTTTGCCAAATGGCTCGATCTCGGCTGCGGCACAGGTCTTTGCGCCATGGCTCTGGAAGACGTGACCGAGACCCGCATTGGCGTCGATCTTGCGCCCACGATGATTGAGATCGCCGCCGAGTTGGAGATCTATCAGGACCTTTATGTCGGTGAGGCCGTGGCTTTCCTGCGCTCTGAAGAGGCAACCGGGCCCTACACGCTGATCACCGCTGCGGATGTGTTGCCTTATCTGGGTGATCTCGACCCGCTATTCACCGCACTTGGCGATGTCACGGAATCGGGCACGGTGCTCGCCTTTTCCAGTGAACACCTGGAAAGCGACGCCTGGGATTTTCAGGTTGGCGAGCACAAACGTTTTGCCCATTCTTCTGCCTGCCTGACGCGCACGATGAAGAAGTATGGCTGGAAACCGCTGCGGATCGACCGGATCACCGTGCGCCTGGAACAGGGCGAACCGGTGCCCGGCGAACTGGTTTTTGCCCAACGCATCGCCTAGCGGACAGCACGCGAATCGGTACCCTTGTCATTTTGTGCACTGCAACATAAACTCCTTGATCATCGGAATCATCTGCCGTGGCAGCAGATTGGAGGGCTACTATGGCTGGATTGATCATCACCGTGGCGCAGCAAAAAGGCGGGTCAGGCAAGACCACGCTTTCGGCCCATTTGGCCACAGCGTTGGCTTATTCCGGCATGAGCGTCGCGATCCTTGATTGCGACCCACAAGGCAGCCTTGGCGAATGGTTTGAAGCCCGTGAGCAGGCCCTCGGCGAAGAGGAAACCGGCCTCTCCTTCCGCACCGCCTCCGGTTGGGGTGCACGTCGCGAAGCGCGCAATCTGGCTGGCAGCCATGATGCGGTGGTGATCGACACACCACCCAAAACCGACACCGAAGCCCGCCCAGCCATCGAAGCGGCAACGCTGGTGGTTGTACCGGTCCAGCCCTCGCCCATGGATGTGTGGGCCTGCGGCTCGACGATTGCGTTGGCGAGCAAAGAACGCACGCCTGCGATCCTTGTGCTCAACCGCGTGCCGCCGCGCGCGTCCATCACCGAAGAGATGGCCGAAGCGCTCGGCGATATCGATGCTCCGCTCGCCGACACGCGTATTGGCAACCGGGTTGGCTTTGCAGGCGCGATGAAGCAGGGCCTCACCATCATGGACACCGATCGCTCAGGTAAAGGAGCAGCGGAGATGGAGGCGCTGCGCGCTGAAGTGATGAAAGAAGCGCGGGCTGTCTAGCCGAGATGGGCGCGGGCCAAGCGCACCGTGCCATCAGCAAAGCCTCGCCCATAGACCGCATCGGTGTCGTTGCCGGTGCGGCTGGCAAGCCAAGCCGTCAGCAATAAGCGCCGTGCCATGATCATTGTCGGCAAGATCGCTTCATCTTCGGCGTCAAACGGAGCTATCCCACGATAGCCTCGCAGCCAGGCTGCCTGCAGCGCGGGGATGGCCTCATCCTCTTCGTGAAAGCTGATCGCCGCCGCAAAGTCGTAGGCGAACCAGCCAAAGCCACAATCGTCAAAATCGATCACCGCGAGGCGCTTGCCGTCGTCCAAAAGATTGGCGACGCGCAAGTCGCCGTGGATGAGCCCAAACCGCTCCGGTCCTTCGCCAAAGGTGGCCAAGCGCTCGCGCAAACTGTTTTCCAACGTTTCAAGCAGATCAATGTCGGCCTTATCAGAAAAGGCCGCCCGCCAATCGCCCCAAATTGGTGATGCCCCGAACATCAGATCAAAATCCCAACGTTTGCGGGCGAACTGTTCCGGCCTTTGCCAGCTCTTAACGTGCGCATGAAGGCGAGCATTGATTGCACCAAGCTCCTCGAAGCGCTCCACCAGATGGGACCCAACCACCGGTTCCTCACCCTCAAGAAAGGAAAAAGCGCTCACCCAATGGCGGGTTCCGTCATGCTCAACGGAACTAAGGCGCTCTCCATCGCTGCGCGCCAATGGCTTTGCCGTGTGCAACGTCGCATCGCTGTGCAGGTCCGAAACCCAATCCAGTTCACTGAGGATTTCCTCGCGCGTGTGATAGCCAGCGCGGTGAACGCGCAACACCAAGCGTGCATCGCCATCGTCAACGCGATAGGTGTGGTTCTCAGAGACCGTGAGCCGGGTGAGTTCGGCTGACGCGCTTCGACCATAAGACGGCAAAAGCGTTCGCAAGTAGCGCAGAAACGGATCGTTGGGCGGTGTCTCGGTCAGCACTTGGGATTTCTATTTGGGACGACAATAACGCTGAGTTTTCAAGCGAAAGATGCGCTTTTTCCTCGCCGCCCACTGATTCCATCTCGTCGCGTGGCTTGTTCTCGTCCAGCTCTAAGACCATCTGAGCGTCGGTCAATCCAAAACCACAAAGGCCACACATAGCATCGATCCCTTCGCGCAAAGTGATCGCATCAGCGCAAGATCATCTTCCCACATCGGCACGCTAGCGTTACATCCGCAGTGCCCACATTGAGGTTCATCAATTCGCCGTATGCGCTTTTCCATCAGCCACCAGACTCGCTACCAATTCTCGCAGCCGGTCGAACTGCACAGCCATCGTGCTATGCTGCGCCCGCGCGATGGTCATCATCTGCGCGTCGTCAACGCCACCCTTGCGCTAGCCCCGAACGCGCCTATCACTTGGTCGTTCGACGTCTTCGGCAATTCTATCGCCACGATCGCCTTCACCGGTCGATCATCGCAGCTTTCGGTCACGTCAAAACTGGTGCTGGAACGTTTTCCCGCTTCACCGGAAAGCATGGTCGTCGATGGCCGCCAAGCTCCCTACCCTATCCAGTACAGTCCGGAAGATCGGCGCGATTTGGCAACGCTTCTCTTGATGGATGACGAACACGCCGCCGCTGATCTGGAGACCTGGATCAATGCACGCGGCATTCGCAACAACGCCGACGCCTTGCAGGTGGCACGCAATCTCATGCAAGCGGTCTATGAAGGTTTCGCCTATGAAGCCCGTTATGACGAAGGCACGCTAAAGCCGCTGGAGCTTTTGGCCCGGGGCTCTGGCACCTGCCGCGACTATGCATTCTTCATGATGGAGGCGGCCCGCGTGCTCGGTTTTGCTGCCCGCTTCTCGACCGGTTACCTCTATTCGCCGGCCCTTGATGGTGGCCAACAAGGGTATCAAGGCGCCGCCTCGACCCATGCCTGGGCAGAACTTTTCGTACCCGACATTGGCTGGGTCGATTTCGACCCCACCAACAATCTCACCGGGACCGCCGATCTCATTAAAGTGGCCAGCGTGCGCAAACCTTCGCAAGCCATCCCGTTGACGGGGAGCTTCACCGGGCCAGCTGGCGTCGGCGGCCCGCCGGAGGTCAACGTCACCGTGGCCTTACAGACTTAGGAAAGCGATATGACTACGCTCCAGTGCCTGTCTCCCATCGACGGATCAGTGTTTGCGACCCGCCAAGCGCTTTCGCTGGACGAAGCGCGTGGGCGAATCGAAGAAGCCAAACGAGCCCAAAAGGTTTGGGCGCAAGTACCGCTGGACGATCGCATCACGCAGGTTATGGCCGGCGTCGCCAATCTTGGTGCGATGAACGAGGAAATCACCGTTGAATTGGCCCACATGATGGGCCGGCCGGTTCGGTATGGCGGCGAGTTTGGCGGTGTGCAGGAGCGCGCCGACTATATGGCAGGGCTAGCACCCTCGGCCCTGGCGCCAACGATCATCGAAGACTCCGACGCCTATGAGCGGCGCCTCGCCCGCGAACCAATGGGCCTGGTTTTCGTGATCGCACCCTGGAACTATCCTTATCTGACAGCCATGAACACGGTGGTTCCAGCGCTGATCGCAGGCAACGCGGTGCTGATCAAACATGCCGAGCAGACGCTACTGGTCGGAGAGCGTATCGCCCAAGCGTTTCACCAGGCCGGCATGCCAGACGAACTCATCGCCAACATCTTCGTAGACCATCCAACCGCCGAGGCGCTGCTCGGTGAAGGTGCGTTCGACTATGTTAACTTCACAGGGTCTGTCGAAGGCGGGCGCCGTGTGGAACGCGCCGCAGCAGGCACGTTTACGTCGATGAGCTTTGAGCTCGGCGGCAAGGACGCAGGCTATGTGATGGACGATGCCGATCTGGATGCCGCCGTCGAAACGCTGGTCGATGGCGCGATGTTCAACTCCGGCCAATGCTGCTGCGGCATTGAGCGCATCTATGTGACGGCAAAGCATTATGATGCGTTCGTTGAGAAAGCCGTCGCGCTGACCCGCGGCTATAGGCTCGGCAACCCGCTGGATGAGGCCACAACGATCGGGCCGATGGCCAATGAACGTTTCGCCAAGACCGTCCGTCGCCACATTTCCGATGCGATGGGCGCTGGGGCTGTCGCCCACATTCCAACGCTTGAGGGTGATGATGGTGGCGCTTACGTCTCACCGCAGATCCTCACCAATGTTGATCACACGATGGCGCTGATGCGCGAGGAAACCTTTGGCCCTGTCGTTGGCATCATGAAGGTTGAAAACGACGAGGAGGCCATCGCGTTGATGAACGATTCAGCCTACGGCCTCACCGCATCGCTCTGGACCAGTGACGCAGAACGCGCCGCCGCCATTGGAGCGCGGCTCGAAAACGGCATCGTCTTCATGAATCGCTGCGACTATGTCGATCCGGCTCTCTGCTGGACAGGCTGCAAGAACACGGGGCGCGGGGGATCCCTATCGATCCTCGGTTTCCACGCTGTAACCCGCCCGAAATCCTATCACCTCAAAAAGCAACTTTAACTGGCGCGCACCATCGAGGCTTCGACTTGGCTGACCATATAACGATAGGCATGGTCAGAAAGGGCGACATTGTCGGTCCACATGTTCCGCCAGATCGCGATGTCGTTGGAAAGCCCCTCGTCGAGCACTTCCGATGAAAAGCTCTCAAAGGTAATCCAGCCTTTGTAGTCGATGTCGCGCAGTGCGGTGAAGGCACCGGCGAAGTCGATCGAACCGGAGCCCAGCGGTCCGCGATTGTTCTCGCCGATATGGAAGTAGCCGAGCTTGTCGCCTGCGCGCCGCAGCGCATCACCGATGTCACATTCTTCAATGTTCATATGGTAGGTATCAAGGTGAAGTTTCGGCCAGTCATGGCCGACATCAGCAAGGAATTGCAGACCCTGATCAGTGGAATTTAGCAGGTTCGTCTCGTAGCGATTGACGATCTCCAGCACCGTCGGCACCTCGGCCGCCTGCGCTTTGTCGGCGATCCGGCGAATGGCATCGACCGCATTCTGTCGGCCTTTAGGCGTCGGTGCTTTGGGGTACTTTCCGAGCGCCGAGTACAAGATGCCGCCAAGCAGTTCCACGCCAATGTCACGTGCGGCTGAGACTGCATTCTCCAGCATAACCTCTCCACGACGGGCGACCTCTGGATCAGGATTGGAGATGTCCGCATCCCAGGCCAGCCCCATGGTGATAGCGCATTTCAGATCGTGCTTGTCGAGCAGGGCGCGAAGCTTGTCCACGCTGATCATGGACGGGTCGAAGCGCGGCAGCTCAATCAGCTCGTACCCAATCCTGCGTGAATTCTCGAACGCACGGTTGAGCTCGTCCTCGTCCCACGATGCGGTCCAAACCAGCGCATGAACGCCAAGCTTGTTGGGGAGATGATCAGTGGACATGATGGGTTCCTTCAGGCATGCGCATGCAGCGCGTCGTGAGAAATGCGTTCGCCCCGTTCGGTAACCAAATGTGGCGCAGCATCCAGAACCGCGCGCCAACCACGGGTGGCAAAACGAATGTCCAGATGCCTGTGCGGCGGAAGGCTCGCGCGCTCGCGAATTTGCGCCACCAGTGCATCGCGCGGATAGCCACGCATCTCCAACACCCCACCGCCGAGCACAAGCGTCTCTGGGCAAAGCATGAGCAGGCTCGACGCGGTGGCAAAGGCCTGATCCCGCACGAACGTTTCAAGATCGGCGCTGAGCGCGGGCGAACCTTCTTGCTCAAAAAGCGCATCCACGGGCACGCCATAGGTCGTCGCCAGTTGGTTCAGCCGGCGGCCCGACGCGTAGACTTCCAGACTGTCGGCCTTCAACCCATCAAGCGGTTCGGCATCGCCGTGGATCGGCATGTGCCCGATTTCCAGCGCCCAACCGGCGCCGCGAAAAACCTTGCCATCCTCGATCAAGGCAGCACCAACGCCGGTGCCAAAGAAAATGCCGAGCACGCTGCTGCAACCTTGCGCAACACCTTTGGCCTGCTCGCCCTGAAGGAGCAGCACAGCATCCCGTTCCAATACCACCGGCAAGCCAAGACGTTGAACCAGACCCGACGCCAACGGCAGTCCATTGAATTCCGGCAAGTTGGCTGCAAAGAGCACGTGATCAAAGTCGCGATCAACAAATCCGGGAACCGTCATCACCACGGCATCGAAGGCAAGGCCATGGGCATCGGCAAAGCTGCGAAAGACATCTTCCAGCGCGCCCAGCGGGTCAGCGCAGCGCAACTCGCGAGAGGAAACCCGCTGGCTGTAGGATGACGGGGCACCGTTGACAACGGCGCCGAGCTTCATCGACGTACCGCCGACATCGGCCACCAAGATCGTCTCGGCGCTAGCCATGCTGGTGCCCCAACACCGGGTTGGAGGTGGCACTTTCCGAGGCCTCAACGCCTGATACAAACTGTTGCAGCGACGATGAAAACTCGCTCAAATACCGCTCTTTGCTGGTGCTTTTTGCCGTGATTTCAACAAGCTGCGCGCCTGGAACGGCATCGGCAATTGCTTGCGCCATCGACCAGGGATGAACCGCATCAAGCCCATGGCCGATCACCTGCACCGGCAAGCGCAGCGCGTGATAATCGGCAAACGAGATACCGGGGCCATCAACGGCCAACCGCGAAAGCAGCAATTGCGTCGACAGCGGATCGGCCCGGTCAAACTGACCGAGAAGAGACGCCGCATTGTCAGGCGAAGCCTCCAAGAGTACTTTGAAAGGTGCTGAGGCTTCGAATTGCGCCCGGCCCTCTTCAACCCCATGAGCTTCAAGAAAGGCTGATGCGACGGCAAAGATCGCCATGTTGTCTGGCGCCGCACGATCGAACCAGGCAGGGCGGGCGATGCATAGCGACTGGGCGCGCAATGGATTGAGAACTGCAAACCGCGTTGTGATGGCTGCGCCCATGGAGATGCCACCGACCTGGGCGCGGGCAATTTCCAGATGGTCCATCAGCGCCAACAGGTCGTCGGCAAAGGTGGCAATCGATAGGTCCTCAGCAGCCCCGAGATGACTGCCGCCATGTCCTCGACACTCCAGTGTGATGCGCCGGAAGCCATCGAGATCGCTCATAATTTCAAAGGGTTGATCTGCGTTTGCACCGAGCCCGTGCTGGAAGAGAAGCACCGGGCCAGCCCCCTCATCGCGGAAGGACAGCGACAGCCCGTCATGATCGAAGCTGCGCATCATGCCAATTGCTCCTTCAGGAACGTGGCAACCCCTGGTGCTTCGTCCGCCGACAACCCATGGGTGACCAGCGGCCCATCGAAGCCAACGTCCCGCAAACGACCTAGAAAGAACGGGTAATCCAGAACCCCCTGCCCCGCGGCAGTGAAATCGCCATCCTCGGTGCGGTCTTTGGCATGGGCCATGCCGATGTAGCCTGCGAGCCGTTCCAAGCCTTCGGCGACGATGTGCTGCTGCTCGTCCAGCGAGGCGATTTCAAACAAATTGGCAGGATCAAAGACGATGGTAAGCGCGTCACTTTGAAGCTCATCGATAAGCCGCTTGGCGGCCTCGGCGCTGTTGATAACATTGGCCAATTCTGGCTCGACGCCTAGCTTGAGGCCAGCTTCTTCAGCGACCGGCACAAGCTGCTCAATGGCGGTGAGAAGATCAGCCCAGGCCTCCTCGCTGTGATTGTCGGCATGATCGGCCCACTGATCCTCCGCATTGCGTGACCCGGTGCAGAGCGTCACCACCGGCGCGCCGATGGCCGGGGCAGAGCGGATCACGGTTTTGAGATTGTCGATGCCGCTCTGGCGCACCTCCAAATCCGGGTGGATGAGGTTCACCGTGCCCGACACGGCAACCATGTCGAGATCGTGAGTCTTTGTCGCGACTAAGACATTTTGTTCCAGACGAGTTGGGATTTCGTCTGGAACAGAGGCCAGACCAGAGCACGACCAATTGTATTGAGTCGCGACAAAACCGGCCGCGTTGACCGCAGCCAGAACCGTATCAGGATCGCTGCCGGGGAACGTCTTGGCGAAGATCCCGATCTGCATCAGACCGCTCCGCTCGCGCTGGCCACATCGACCGGTTGACCGCTTGCCACCGACTGGCGGATCGCTGCCATAACCTTCACGCTTTGCACGCCATCAACAATGTCAGCGGCTTGCGTTTTTTCCCCACGCGCGCCCCGCGCAAACCCTTCCACCTGGCGGCGGAAAAAGTGTCCATCGGCCCCAAGCACGCGTGTGGTGCTGGCGGTCGGTTCATCGAAAATATCGACTTCGGAGGAGCGGTAGTACCAAGGGTTATAGGTTTTCGCGAGAATGGCGCCGTGCTCGCCATACATCTGGAAGCCCTCGTGCCAGTCCATGCGCACGGCCACGGTGAGGTCCATATGACCTAGCGTGCCATTGGCAAACTCCACATCGACAAACCAGCAATAGGCGCCGAACTTTTCCGACAGTCGCGCTGAAACGCTGGTGATCTCACCAGCCAAATGACGCATCAAATCAACAAGATGCGACCCGTGCGCGAGCATGAAATAGCTCTGCTTGTCGGCCTTGGGATCGCCTGCCGGTTTCTTGGCGTTGGCCGAACGCACCGGTAGCGGCTGCACCGCGTCGGTGTTGGTGTAGCGGTGGGTCGAGTCGCAGTACCAGGCCTTCAGCGCCAGAACCTCTCCCAACTTCTCGTCGATGAAGGTCTTGGCCGCCTCGATCCCAGGATCAAAACGCTTCATGTGGCCGACTTGCAAATAGCCGCCCGTCCGCTCAACAGCCGCTTCGAGCTCCAACACGTCTTCCACGCTGATGCCGAGAGGCTTTTCGCTGAGGACCGCCTTGCCCGCTTCGAGCGCCTTGATCGACATCGGCACATGGAACGGATCAGACGTCGCGATAATCACGCCATCCAGATCCGGATCAGCGAGCATCGCATCGTAGTCGGTGAACACTTGGCCCGCGTCGTGGGTCACCGCCATACGCTCGGCAAGGTCCTCGGCCACGTCGCAGATCGCGTAAAGCTCGGCGTTGCTGGCTTTGGCGCAGGCCTCAAAATGGCCGAACTGGGCGATCGGCCCGGCGCCGAGAACACCGATCCGGAAGGGGGATTGATCGCTCATGTCTAGGCCGCTTGCGTCTCTTCTGGCGCACGTGTTTCGTCCACATGCGCAATGCGTTGTTCACTCAACGCGTCGAACAAAAGGGCTTTGGAAAGATCGGCTTTGAACCGGTAGCTCTTACCTGCTTCCACGTCTGCATCGCCGGAAAGCGATGCGTGAAACTCGGTGCCATCAACCTCAAAGAGGGCGAGTGTTGCCGGACCCGTTGGTTCGGTGACATCAACAGTGCGCTCGAATTCCCAGCCCTGATCGATACGGTTGTCGTGCGCGACTTCTGATGCCAAATGCACCCCTTCAGGACGGATGCCAAGTAGAACGTCCTGGCCTTCGCGCAAGCCAGAAACATCCACATGGCGCGGCACGGCTACCTTCTCTGTTCCGTGATCTATAACCCAACCAGCACCATCCTTCTTGATGGTGCCGGTGAGAAGGTTCATCGCCGGCGAACCCATAAAGGTTGCAACAAACGTGTTGGACGGGCGGTCATAGATATCCTTGGGCGCACCAAATTGTTGGATAATACCGCCCTTCATGACGGCGATTTTTGTCGCCATCGTCATGGCTTCGATCTGATCGTGGGTCACATAAACGATCGTCGCGCCAAGGCGTTGGTGCAGTTTTTTGATCTCAACACGCATGTCCACGCGCAGCTTGGCGTCCAAATTCGATAGTGGCTCGTCGAACAGAAACACTTGCGGCTCGCGCACCAAAGCGCGGCCCATGGCAACGCGCTGACGCTGACCGCCGGAAAGCTGGCTCGGGCGACGGTTTAACAGGTCGGTGATTTTCAAAAGCTCGGCGACTTCTCGGATGCGCTCCATCCGCTTGGCTTTGTCGACGCCGGCCATTTCCAGCGAGAAGCCGATGTTCCGTTCGACAGTCATCGAGGGGTAGAGCGCATAGGACTGGAACACCATCGCAATGTCCCTCTCCTTGGGCTGCAAATTGGAAACATCGCGCCCGGCAATCACCACTTTGCCGGAGGTTTGGTTTTCCAACCCGGCAATGATGTTGAGCAGTGTGGACTTGCCGCAGCCCGATGGGCCGACCAGCACCAAAAAATCGCCGGTGCCGATCTCCATGTCGATGTCTTTGAGCACCTCCGTCGGGCCAAAGTTTTTCTTGATGTCCTGAACAGCAAGCGTGGTCATTGTGAGTATCCTTTTCGGCCCTAGGGTCGCGTCCCTAGCCTTTGACGGCGCCAGACATCAGGCCGCGCAGGAAGAAGCGCCCCGCCACGATGTAAACGAAGAGAGTTGGAAAAGCGGAGATCATCGCGCCCGCCATATCCACATTGTATTCTTTGACGCCGGTGGAGGTGTTCACCAGATTGTTCAGCGCCACGGTCACCGGCTGGCTGTTGCCGGAGGAGAACGACACGCCAAACAGGAAGTCGTTCCAAACGCCGGTGAACTGCCAGATCACGGCAACGGTCACGATGGGCCAGGAGATCGGCATCAAGATGTGCCACCAGGTGCCCCAAAAGCCAGCGCCATCAACGCTTGCCGCTTTCACAAGCTCCTTGGGAACCGAGGCGTAGTAGTTCCGGAAAAACAGCGTCGTGAAGCCAATGCCATAGACCACGTGGACGAACACAACGCCGGGTATCGACCCGGCTATGCCCATGATCCCAAGCATGCGCGCCATCGGGATGAGCACGATCTGGAAGGGAATGAAGCAACCGAAAAGCAGCGCACCAAATACCCAGTCGGCACCCGGAAAGCGCCACATGGTAAGCACGTAACCGTTGAGCGCACCCAGCGCGACGGAGATCAGAACAGCCGGCACAACGATCAGCAAAGAGTTGATGAAATAGGGCGCCAACCCATCGCATTGAACAGAGATGCAAGCCTCGCTCCACGCCTTCAGCCATGGGGCAACAGTCAGATCAGCCGGTGGCGCCAGCAGATTTCCCCCCCGGATTTCGTCCATGTCCTTTAGGCTGGTGAAGACCATCGACATCAACGGCACCAGGAACACCAGCGCCGCGAAGATCAAAACTCCATAGACCGCGATCCGGCTAAACCGTGCACCCCAGTCCACCTTGTCGTCCGCGACGGACGACGGCTCAAGCGCTGCGACGCTCATTGCGAATCTCCGAGTAAAGGTAGGGGACAACGACCGCGGCAATGGTGCAGAGCATGATCACGGCGCTGGCCGCACCAAGCCCCATCTCATTGCGGGTGAAGGTGGTGGAATACATGAAGGTCGAGGGCAGCTCGGTGGCAAACCCCGGTCCGCCCTTCGTAAGAGCGACCACCAGATCGTAGCTCTTAATCGCTAGATGCGCCTGGACAACAAAAGCTGTCAGGAACATGGGCCGCAGCTCCGGCAGGATCACATAGCGATAGGTCTGCCATGTCTTTGCACCATCGATCTTGGCGGCGTTCACGATATCGGTATTGATGCCGCGCAGCCCGGCGAGGAACAGCGCCATGATGTATCCGGAAACCTGCCAAACCCCTGCAATAACAACGCAGTAAATGGCCAAATCATTCTGGACGAGCCAATCGAAGGTGAAATTCTCAAACCCCAAATTGCGCATAAACGTTTGGATGCCGAGGCCAGGGTTGAGGATCCACTGCCAGATCACGCCGGTGACGATGAACGAGATGGCCATCGGGTAGAGGTAGATCGTGCGCAGCACGCCTTCATTGCGTATTTTCTGGTCAAGCAAAATCGCCAGCGTCAGACCGATGAGCGTTGAGAGCAAGATGTAGAGAATGCCGAAGATCAGCATATTCTCCACTGCCACCTCCCAACGTGGATTGGCGAACAGGCGGGTGTACTGATCAAAGCCGACAAAGTTGAAGCGCGGGAACATGCGCGATCCGGTGAACGACAAGATCACCGAGAAAAGGATGAACCCGTAGATAAAGATCGTTGTCAGAATGATCGTCGGCGACAACACCGCAACAGGCATGAGGCGGGCGAGAAGGCGCTGCATCGGGCAGGTCTCCGCTAGGGGGCACTGGAAGCGCCACCAGAAAGGGTGAAGCGGACGCCTTAGAGGGGATCAGGCGCAACAAATACCCTGCCGCAGGATAACTACCTGCGGCAGGGCTTGATAGAACGCGCTTTACTTAGCGCGCAGCGTTGATCGCGGTTACCAGCGCTTCGACAGCTTCCTGGGAAGACATGTCGGAGTTGAAGTGCTGGGTGACGGTGTCAACCATAGCGCCCTGGATCGAGCTTGGCTGCGCGTGACCATGGGCCATCGAGCCCATCAGCGTTCCCGCTTCAGCGGCGGCCGCCATGTCGGAGATCGACTGCTGGCCACAAGCATCGAAGTTGTCAGGAGAGACATCGGTGCGTGCCGGGATCGAACCCTTCACCAGGTTGAAGGCTTCCTGGAAGCCTGGATCAAGGATACCGGCAGCAAGTGCCTGCTGCGCTTCAGCATCGGCCGCGTCAACATCGAACATCGCGAAGAAGTCGGTGTTGAAGAGGAACGCACCTTCAGTGCCCGGTGCCGTGGTGCACATGATTTCATCGCCCGGTGTCAGACCAGCAGCAATGAACTCACCTTTTGCCCAGTCGCCCATCAGCTGCATTGCGGCTTCACCGCGCACAACCATGGCACTGGCAAGGTTCCAGTCACGCCCGGACATGTTGTCATCCACGAACCCGCGAATGGTGCGCATCTGGTCGAAGACGGCAACCATGGTGTCCGAAGACAGCGCATCTTCATCCAGATCGATGATCGCGGCCTGGTAGAAGTCAGGGCCGCCAATGCCAAGCACGACATCATCAAAGATGGTTGCGTCCTGCCAAGGCTGACCGCCGTGCGCCAACGGGATGATCCCCAGATCCTGCAGCTGTTCAGCCACAGCGTTGAACTCATCCCAAGTGGTCGGAACGTCCAGATTGTTGGATTCGAACACTTCGCGGTTCATCCACAACCAGTTCGGGCGGTGCACGTTCACCGGAGCGGCTACCCACTCACCGTCATAAGTGCCGAACTGCTGGATCGCGGCGGGCACAACATCATTCCAGCCACCGGCATCGGCGACATCGTTGAGGTTGCCGAGGAAACCTTCCTGCGCCCATTCGGTAACCTGCATGCCAAGCAACTGAGCAGCGGTCGGCGGATCACCAGCGACAACGCGAGCACGCAGTGTGGTGCGGGCAGCGTCACCGCCGCCGCCGGCCACGGCCATGTCTTCCCACGAATAGCCTTCGGCTTCGAGCGAGTCTTTGAGAACCTGCACGGCGGCAGCTTCACCACCGGACGTCCACCAGTGCAAAACCTCCACGCCCTCAGCCTGAGCCGGAGCGGTTGCGCCAACCGCAAGTGCGGCCACGCATACGGACGATGCGAGCAATTTTTTCATGTTTTTCCATCCCTAGACAGGCGCGCTCGGTCACGCCGCAGGTTTTTGGTTTTTTCTTGGCCCGGTCGCCAGAGTGAGGCAAAGACGCTCCAGCTCCGAAACCGATTTCTCCGAGTTTGTTCAGAGTGCAAACAAAGTCAGCACCTGTCAACCGGCAAGCCTTGCCTGGTCGGAACTTATTTCAGTAGTCCTTAAAAATCAGGCGCTTAGCGCGCCGTCGGTATTGGCTGAAACCGCAAAACTCTGCCGATGCATCACGCTGGCCATACCAACGCTGGCGGCAAGCACGCCCAAAGCGCTGGAGCGCAAAACCGGCGTCTTGAACATAAACCGCAGGTGCCGATTGGTCTCATCGTGGACCCGCTTTGGATCAATAGCAAACAAAGCCGCAGTCTTGCCGCCGAACACGATTTCTTCGGGATTGAGGATGACGCAAAGGTTGGCAACACCCACCGCCAGACACCGCGCCCAGATCTCGTAAACCCGTCGAGCGCCGGGGTCGCCGGCCTGCGCCAGATCAACAAAATCCCGGATCGAGGTCGCAGGCACCTGATGGCGGGCGCACATGCGCAACACCCCTTCCCGGCCAACCGTATCCTCGAAGGTCGGCGTCGCCGCAAAATCCACATCATCGCTGAAGCCGCCGAAGAACCGCGCATGGCCGATCTCACCGGCCACCCCCTCTTGGCCGCGAAAGACCTGCCCCTGATGCAGGATGCCCAGGCCAACGCCGCTGTCCATCAGAAAGTACGCCAGCGTGCCTGACGCGCCGGTCTGCGCCCGATAGCCTTCAGACACCGCGCAGGCGTTAGCGTCATTGTCGAAGTATAGGTTGATCGGGACGTCAAAGGCCTGCTCGATCATGCCTTTGATATCGACGTTGCGCCAATTGAGAATAGGCGCGAACACGATCACGCCATCGGTTTCCACCAAACCGGGAATGGCGACACCCAGCCCCTCGACCGCTGAAAATTCCAACCCGTTGTCGGCCAACAATTTTTCGACCGCCGGCCGCACAAGGCCAACGACATAGTCGGGCGTTGCTGGATCGGTGTAAGGCACCGTCAGCGAGGCTATAACGTTGGCTTTCATGTCCAAGGCGACAATGCGCAGCTCCGAAACCGCGATATCGACGCCGATATAGGTACGCGCGCCAGGATTGAGCTTTACCACAAAGCCTGGTCGACCGATCCGCTCCACATCGGCCGTTTCTTCGGTTTCCAGAAGCAGCCCGCGCTCCACCAAACCGGCCACCAGCGCCGAGGCCGTCGATCGGGTGACCTGAAGTTCACGGGCAATATCGGCGCGCGAATGCGGCCCGCGCTGGAAAAGCAGATTCAAAACGCGGGTCTCGTTGATCGTCCGCAGAAGGTTGGGCGTGGCCATACGAGCAAACCGAGCAAAATTCGGCGCAACTGTATAGCCCTCTCCTGAGGCTTCGTTCCGAAACCACACTTTGCAAGACGGTCAGCCAAACCCACTGCTGACCTGCGAGACATGCCGTCGCACCAGTTGCAAATCGTTCGCAACTAGATTAGTTCTTGCAAATCATTCTCATAATCATTCAAAACTAGACTTGCTTGAAGGAGCCCTCCGATGGACCAGCCTGGTGCCGCCCGCACTGCATCGACCGATCTATCCCAGACCCAGCCCTCGCACCTGCCGCAGGTGCGCAAAAGTCGGGTGCGTAAGAGCACCGCGTTTTTCACGACCGTGTTCGGCATCGCTGTGGCGCTGCTTTACACCACCAGTTATGTCCAGGCCGATGAAAGGCTGAAGGTCGTGACGACCTTCACGGTGTTGGCTGACATGGCACAAAACGTCGCCGGTGACGCCGCTGATGTCGTCTCAGTGACCCGTCCTGGCGCCGAGATTCACGGCTATCAGCCGACGCCGGGCGACATTCGCCGCGCACTCGATGCCGACCTCATCTTGTGGAACGGTCTCAATCTGGAGCTGTGGTTCGAACAGTTTCTGGACAATCTCGGCGAGGTCCCCTCGGCAACGCTGACCGAAGGCATTGACCCGATTGCCATCGCGTCCGGCTCCTATGAAGGCCAGACCAATCCCCATGCCTGGATGGGCTTGGAAAACGCGCTGATCTATGTCGATAACATCCAGCGCGCCTTAAGCGACGCCGATCCGGCCAACGCGGACATCTACGCCGCCAATGCCACGGCCTACAAAGGTCAGATCGAGGAAACGATTGCGCCGCTGCGCGAAGCAGTGCTCACCATTCCCGAAGACCAACGCTGGCTGGTGACCTGCGAAGGCGCTTTCTCCTATCTTGCCCGCGACTTTGAAATGAGCGAGCTCTATCTCTGGCCCATGAACGCCGATGCCGTCGGCACACCGCAACAGGTGCGCCGCGTGATCGACACGGTGCGGGCCGAAGACATCCCGGTCGTCTTCTGCGAAAGCACGGTCAACACTGATCCTGCTCAACAAGTCGCCCGCGAAACCGGTGTGGCCTATGGCGGCGTGCTTTACGTCGACAGCCTGTCGGAAGCCGACGGCCCTGTCCCAACCTATCTTGATCTTCTCACCGTCACGGCGCGCACGGTGGCTGAAGGCCTCACAGGGAACATCAATTGAGCCTAACGACCGAACCCTTCGAACCTGACGATATCACCGCGGCTCGCCCCGACACCAAAGGGGTGGAGGCGAGCCGCGTTACCGTGACCTACCGCAATGGCGTGACCGCCTTGCACGACGCCTCGTTCGAGGTTCCAACCCACACGATCACAGCACTTGTCGGCGTCAACGGCGCCGGCAAGTCCACCCTCTTTAAGGCCCTGATGGGCTTTTTGCCACTTGATGGCGGCACCATTTCCATACTCGGCCAATCGGTTGCGGAGGCCCTGAAGAAAGGGTTGGTGGCGTATGTTCCGCAGGCCGAAGAGGTCGATTGGAGTTTCCCGGTTCTTGTAGAAGATGTGGTGATGATGGGCCGCTATGGCCACATGAACATGCTGCGCATTCCCAGCAAGAACGATCATCAAGCGGTGAACAGCGCCCTCGCCCGCGTCGGCATGGAAGAGTATCGTCACCGCCAGATCGGCGAGCTTTCCGGCGGCCAACGCAAGCGCGTTTTCCTTGCCCGTGCTCTCGCCCAAAACGGCCAAGTGATCCTACTCGATGAACCCTTCACCGGCGTCGATGTGCAGACAGAGGAAGCGATCATCACGCTGATGAAAGAGCTGCGCGATGAGGGCCGTGTGATGCTGGTTTCCACCCACAATCTCGGCTCGGTGCCGGAGTTTTGCGACCGCGTGGTCCTGATCAAGGGCACGGTGCTTTGCTACGGGCCGACGGAAACCACCTTCACCCACGACAATCTGTCCAACGCTTTTGGCGGCGTGCTACGCCACTTCGTACTAGGCGGCGATGATCTGCACGATGACGACGATGCCCGCCAAGTGACCATCCTCACCGATGATGAGCGCCCGGTCGTCATTTACGACGACAAGACCCGCACCAACACGCCGCAGCCAGAATCAGAAAATGACATCGGCGAAGAGAAGCCATCATGAGCGTTCTCGCTGAGCCCTTCACCTACAATTACATGCTCAACGCCATGTGGGTCTCGGCCTTGGTGGGTGCGGTCTGCGCGTTTCTGTCCGCCTATCTGATGCTGAAAGGCTGGTCGCTCATCGGCAATGCCCTTTCCCATGCCATCGTGCCCGGCATCGCTGGTGCTTACATGCTCGGTCTGCCCTTTGCTTTTGGCGCATTCTTGGCCGGTGGGCTGGCCGCAGGCGCCATGCAGTTTCTCGGACAACGCACCGGCTTGAAACAAGACACGATCATCGGCCTGGTCTTTACGTCCTTCTTCGGGCTCGGCCTCTTCATGGTGTCGGTCTCGCCAACGCCCATCGACGTGCAAACCATCATCATGGGCAACATCCTTGCGATCACGCCGGGCGACACGCTCCAGTTGGCGATCATCGGGTTTGTTTGCCTGGCGGTTTTGCTCGCCAAATGGAAAGACCTGATGGCGGTCTTTTTCGATGAGACCCACGCCCGTACCATCGGCCTCAACCCGGTGCGCCTGCGTTTCATCTTCTTCGTGCTGCTGTCGGCTGCCACAGTCGCCGCCCTACAGACGGTCGGCGCTTTTCTCGTGATCGCGATGGTCGTCACGCCCGGCGCCACGGCCTATCTGCTGACCGACCGTTTTCCCCGATTGTTGGTCATTTCGGTCGTGTTGGGCGCGAGCACCTGCTTCGTCGGCGCTTACATCAGCTATTTCTTGGACGGTGCGACTGGCGGCGTAATCGTCGTCCTGCAGACGCTGCTGTTTCTGGCCGCCTTTGTTTGGGCTCCCAAGCATGGCCTGCTTGCCAACAGACGCCGAAGCCGTGAGGTCCTCGAACGTCAAGGCGGTGAGGCCCAACCATTGGCGACGCCTATTGTGGGGCATTAGCCATGATAGACGCGCTGCTTCTACCCTTTCAGTTTGGCTTCATGCAAAAGGCTTTTCTGGTTGCCGCGATCTTGGCAGTGCCGACGGCCTTGCTGTCCAGTTTTTTGGTGCTCAAGGGCTGGTCGCTGATGGGCGACGCACTTGCTCATGCGGTGCTACCCGGCATCGTCCTGGCTTACCTGATCGGCATCCCGCTTTTGGTCGGCGCGTTCATCGCTGGCATAATCTGCTCCATCGCCACCGGCTATTTATCGGACAACTCGCGGGTCAAACAGGACACCATCTTGGGCGTCGTTTTCTCCGGCATGTTCGGGCTGGGGCTGGTCATCTATGCGTCCATCACAACCAGCATGCATCTGGACCATATACTGTTCGGCAATATGCTCGGGATCGGCACGCAAGACCTCTGGGTCACGGGCTCGATTTCTCTGATCGTCACCCTTGGCATCGCTTTTTTCTGGCGCGATCTTATGCTGCACGCTTTTGACCCCGCTCAGGCACGCACCATCGGTCTGCCGACAAAGGTGTTGCACTATGGGCTTCTTTCAGCGCTTTCACTGACCATCGTGGCCACCTTGAGCTCGGTTGGCATCATCCTTGCCATCGGTCTGCTGATTGCGCCGGGCGCGATCGCCTTCCTTGTCACGCGCCGCCTCGCCAGCATGATGCTGGTCGCTGTCGGCGTGACTTTGATCGCGAGCTTTGCGGGGATTTACGCCAGTTTCTGGATCGATTCCGCCCCGGCGCCAACGATCATCCTAATGCTGACGGCCGCCTTCCTCGTGGTTTTCGTCGCGAAAACGTTGAAACCCAACCGGCGGGCGCCTGCCATTATCTCAGATTCGGCATCGCAGCCGGCGGAATAATCGCGCCTTTTTCGCCGATAACTGCGCTGGCCAGCCTGTGGCCCACCATCGCTGCATCCTCTGGCAGCTTGCCTTGCAAGCGCGCGGACAAATAGCCCGCGTTAAATGAGTCACCCGCTGATGTCGTATCAACGACCTGATCAGCCGCAGGATAATCCGCCCTTGGCAAAGCCGCGCCGGTGAAGAGCCAAGGCCCGCCTGCGCCGTCTTTCAGGGCGACTTCGGGCACATTGAGCCGGGCAAATAGCTGCTCGGGCGTTTCCCCTGGCCAAAGCTTGGCTTCATCATCGCGCGAAGGAAGGCCGACACTGGTCGCTGCCCACATGGCACTGATCACCTCTCGCGCCTCATCCTCGCTGGACCAGAGCGCCGGTCGATAATTGCTGTCAAACACGACGACCTTGCCAGCGGCTTTCATCCGCCCACAAACATCAATCAGACGCTTGCGCGCATCCTTCGGTAGGATCGCAAGCGAGATCGCCGACAGGGCAAAAACGTCGAAGCTTTCGATGGTCTCATTGCTCAGCCCTTCCTCACCGAACATGCTTTTCGCGGCTGATTGCGAGCGCCAATAGCGAAACGAGCGCTCACCAGCTTCATCCAGCTCAATCGCATAGATGCCAGGCAGTTTGCCCTTTAGGCGCACCACATCGTCCGACGCGACCTGTTCCTCCCGCATGGCGGCAATCATCCGATCCGACAACTGATCATCGCCAAGCGCCGTCAGATAGCTGACCTCGATGTTGGCCCACCGGCAACAACGCGCGAGGTAGATGGCAAAATTCAGCGTGTCCCCGGCAACGCCCATCGCGACGCGTCCGTCGCTGGCGCCAAGGTCGGAAAGTTCAATCATACACTCGCCGAGCGTCGCAACGCGCAAAGATCGGCCAGGGTCGGCGAGCGAAGCAAAGGGGTCTTGAAAGGTCATGCCCTTGCCTTACAAGCCGACCGGCGCCGCGCAAAGCCCTTGCCGTTGTCGCGTGCAACCGGCTATGCCGCCCCAACCCGCCTCAAGGCAAACAAGCAGGAATGCAGAATGGCACCGCGTCTAAGTGACAACGCCCCCACCCCTCCCATCATCCCGGTGGTTGTCGTGGAGGATGCTGACGACGCGCTTCCGCTTGCTGACGCTCTATTGGAAGGCGGCTTGACGAGCATTGAAATGACCTTGCGCACCCCAGCTGGCCTTCCAGCGGCCCGGCGGATCGCCGAGGCGCGATCGGAGATGCTTGTCGGTGTCGGGACCTTGTTAGCACCGGACGATCTTCAGACCTGCCTGGATGCCGGCGTGCATTTCACCGTCAGCCCGGGGCTTTCGCCGCGCCTTTTAGAAGCAGTTGCAAAGTCCCCGATCCCTCATCTTCCAGGCTGTCAGACGATCTCCGAGGTTATGGCCTGTCGCGATCAAGGATTGAACGATGTGAAGCTCTTTCCAGCTTCGCTGGCTGGCGGAACAGCCATGGCCAAGGCGATCTATGCGGTGATGCCCGACATGAAGGTCTGTCCAACCGGCGGTATCAAAGCCGAAACCGCATCAGAGACATTGGCGGAGCCGAACATCTTTGCGGTCGGGGGCACTTGGCTGACACCGAAAGAGGCCATTGCCGCCAAGGACTGGAATCGTATCACAGACCTCGCTCGCCAGGCTTGCGCCAGTCTCTGAGAAAAGCCATGTGCTGAGCCAGCCCTCTGACGCTGTGGACACCAGCCGACCTTTGGGCCTACCGTTCGACTCGAACCTTTCCGCCCGGACAAACCATGGCCACCGGCACACAGCCTCGCTCGACCGACTGGACGCAAGATCGCAATGCTCTGGCGCTAGCTCTGGCCAATCTAGCTTCGCAAGCCGGGCGCGCGGTGATGGCCATCTACGCGGACGGATTTGAAGTCATCGGCAAAGAGGACGGGTCACCGCTGACCCAGGCCGATCTTGCCGCCGACGAGATCGTTGCCAACGGGCTGCGTGACCTGGCGCCAGACATCCCCGTCCTATCTGAGGAAAGCGCTGAAACCGTTGACCCAGACGCGCTGGGCGATCTGTTCTTCGTCGTCGATCCGCTTGATGGCACACGCGAATTTGTCGAGAAGAACGGCGAGTTTTCCGTCAACATAGCGCTTGTCGAACACGGTGTGCCCATCGTCGGCGTCGTTTATGCGCCTGCCCATGACAAAATGTGGCTTGCTGGCGACACAGCCTTCGCCGCCAAGGTCCACCCTGGCGATGCCGTGGACCGAGACGACATCCACGCCATCAACACCTGCCCCGACCCGGATACGCCCATTCGCGCGGTTGCCAGCCGCTCGCACCGCGACCCGAAGACCGAAGCCTTTTTGGGGAAGATGAGCGGTTGCAACACCACCGCCATTGGCTCGGCCCTAAAATTCTGCTTGGTCGCCGAAGGCAAAGCCGACGTCTATCCGCGCTTTGGACCGACCATGGTGTGGGACACGGCTGCCGGCATCGCCGTATTGCAAGCCGCCGGCGGCGTTGTGCTCAACGAACAGGATGAACCCATGCGGGTGCGCTTCGGACCAGAAGGCTGGCGAAACGGCGCCTTCACCGCCTGGGGTTGCGAGAAATTGAAAGACCGAACGGACAAGAATGGCTGACCGACGCGAGCGCAACAGAAAGAAACTGACCATGACCTACACACCCGCCGCAGATCGCTACGACCGCATGGTTTATCGCCGCTGCGGCGCATCCGGCCTGCAACTGCCAGTGATCTCGCTCGGGCTGTGGCACAATTTCGGTCATGACACGCCACATCAGGTGAAGCGCGATCTCTGCCGGACCGCGTTCGACCATGGCATCACCCATTTCGATCTTGCCAACAATTATGGACCACCTCCCGGCAGCGCCGAGGAAGCCTTTGGCGAGATACTGCGCACAGACTTTGCCGGCTATCGCGATGAGCTGATTATTTCCTCCAAGGCCGGCTATCTGATGTGGCCTGGCCCCTATGGCGAATGGGGCACCCGTAAATATCTGATCTCGTCCTGCGACCAGAGCCTGAAGCGCATGGGCCTCGACTATGTCGATATCTTCTATTCCCACCGTTTCGACCCGAACACGCCGCTGGAAGAAACCATGGGCGCGCTCGACCAGATCGTGCGCTCCGGCAAGGCGCTCTACGCAGGCATTTCCTCCTACAACTCGCAGCGCACGCGCGAGGCCGTCGCCATCCTGGAAGAGCTTGGCACGCCCTGCCTTATCCACCAGCCAAGCTACAATTTGTTCAACCGCTGGCTGGAACGTGACGGTTTGAAAGACACCCTGAAAGAGCTTGGTGTCGGCTCGATTGCCTTCACGCCCCTTGCCCAGGGTCTACTGACCAAGAAATATCTGGGCGGCATCCCCGAAGGCAGCCGCGCAGCGCAGGATAAATCCCTCGATGCGGGCGTCCTATCGGACGCAACACTGGCGTCCATCCGAGGCCTGAACGCCATCGCCGAAAAGCGCGGCCAGACCTTGGCCCAGATGGCGATTGCATGGGTGTTGCGAGAGGGCGGCATCACGACGGCACTCATCGGCGCGTCCAAACCCTCGCAGATCGAAGATTGCGTTGGCGTGGTCGGCAATATGGAATTCTCCGAGGACGAACTGGCCGAGATCGACCAATTTGCCCATGACGCCGACATCAACCTCTGGGAACAGTCCTCAGAGGGCGTCTGACGCCATCACTCTTCACCTTGCTCCAAGAACCGCCGCGCCTCCTCAGCCGTTTCGAAGATGTGCGGCGCGCGGGTCAGCGTCTGGCCAAGCTTCAGCCGCATAAAGGCTGAGGAGGAATAACGCGTAACACGAGCATAGAAGCGATCTTCCAGATCGGCGACCATCGCCGCATAGTCCTCGGCGATGTCTTCATCAATCCGAGTGCCATCATAATTGACGATCACGTCAACAGCGCGGTCGTGCGAACCTAGCAGGGTTTCGACACGCGCGGCGATCTGCTCCACATCCTCGGCTGAGCGAATGCGCAGCTTCTCAAAATTGATGAAGAGCCGGTTGGTGGCGGCATCCAGGGCAATGCGATCTTCCAGATCGAGATGCAGCAAATCGATGCGAAGACCCATCGGCTCGGTGGCGAACAGGCGGGCATCCATCAAGTCGGGCCGGTCGACAATGGGAGCGAACCCCATCTGATCAAGAATATCAGCCTGCACATCGATACCCGGCGCGACCTCCGCCAGGTACAAGCCATCCTTGGTGAGTTGGAAAACGCAGCGCTCCGTCACGAACAGCACCGGCGTGCCGAGATCGGCCGCGCGTTCGCCAGAAAAGGTCACCTGCTGAAC
Source organism: Hyphomicrobiales bacterium (assembly GCA_017642935.1). Lineage (NCBI taxonomy): Bacteria > Pseudomonadati > Pseudomonadota > Alphaproteobacteria > Hyphomicrobiales > Hyphomicrobiales bacterium. The sequence goes on along the minus strand of JAEPOK010000001.1, from coordinate 430,612 downwards.
CTGTTGCAGGAACTTCCGGGCCCTGCCTTCGGTGGCGATCGAGATTTGCCCGCCACCAACATCCACCTCAAGTCCGCCGGCTGTGAAGGTTCCGGTGAACACGACCTGGCGTGCATTCTGGCTGATATTGATGAAGCCGCCAGCCCCGGCAAGCCGTGGTCCAAACCGTGAGACGTTGACATTGCCGACCGCATCGACCTCCGCCATGCCGAGAACGGCCAGATCGAGGCCGCCGCCATCATAGAAATCAAACTGCTGATGCTGGGGCAGGATGGCATCGGTATTGATCGCCGCACCAAAATCGAGCCCGGATGCAGGCTGTCCGCCCATGACGCCCGGTTCAGCCGTCAGCGTTACATGCTCAAGCAAGCCTTCTTCGGCTGCCACAGCAGCAACGCCTTCCGGCATGCCAATGCCAAGGTTCACCACACCATTGACCGGGAGCTCGAAGGCCGCCCGCCTGGCAATGATCTTGCGTGGACTGAGGTCCATGGCGGGCGCTGCGCCAGGTGGCGCGCGGAACCGTCCGGCAAACAGGTGCGAATAGGCAGTCGCAAAGGTCTGCATATGGTCCTGCGGCTCGGCCACCACCACCGCATCGACGAGAGCGGCCGGTATCTGAACCTCGCGCGGGCTCAGACTCCCGCGCGCTGCAATGCGTTCCACCTGCACGATGACCACGCCGCCAGAATTGCGCACTGCCATCGCTTGCGCCAGACCATCAATGACGAGCGCCTCGCGCTCCATGGAGATATTGCCTGCCGGATCAGCAGTCGATCCGCGCAGCAAGGCTACGTCAATCGGGAAGGCTTGGTAGAAGAGAAACTCCTTGCCGCCAACTTGCATCAGACTGACCAAGTCGTCACGCGTGTTGGCGTTGATCTTACCGCCTTCCACGCGCGGATCGACAAAAGTTCCGAGGCCAACATGGGTCAGTGTTCCCGGCTTACCGGCGGCGATGTCGCGGTAGAGATGGCTGACCACCCCTTGAGGCAAATTGTAGGCTTCAATTAGCCCGTCGATTGCGAGCCGTCCAACCTTGGGGATGAGCCCCCAATGACCACCAACCACACGCTTGAGAAGCCCTGGATGGCCGAGATGGTTCAGGCCGCGATCTTTGCCATCCCCCTGCCCTGCGGCGAAGAAAAGCGTCAAATCGCGTGGTGCCGCCGTCTCAATGAACCGCGTTTCCAGAGCGCCCAAAAGGGCCTCCGGCACGCCGATCCCAACAAAGCCCGATGTGGTGATCGTATCCCCGTCGCGGACCAAGGCCGCAGCGTCGGATGCTGAGAGAATTTTGTCCTTCACGGCAGCCCCTCCCGGATTGTTTTTTCCGCCATCCTAGAGGGTTTTTGGCGAGTGTGGATACCGCTTTCCCATCCGAAAACGTGCCAAAACAAAGGTCAGCGCCTGTACGGCCAACCAATGGTCGCAGCCCAGGGGTGACCCTTTCGACAGACGCTGCCGAGTGAAGAGGCGTGCACGACCAAAGCATAAGCAAAAACCCTACTGTCCATAAGAAGGGTTCGCTATTAGCGCGAAGGATACGGCAGTATTAAGAAAAGCAATTATTGAATACTAGCATGATTAACGTAACGTAAGATTAGGTGGATTGATCAATGTTTTCACCAAATCAACGACATTCATCGAACATTTATTCTTCAAGGAGAACAAAATTTCATAATAAATTTCGCCGACTTATCACGCGCAATGTAAAAACAATTGTCACATGCGGAGTGGTGGTTAGCTTGGGTGCGATGGCATCAGCTTTTCTCGCAACGCCACAGTACACAGCAACAGCGCTTGTTCATGTCGATACTTCCGCAACGCCCTCAAATGAGCGGCAGTCACCGATCGGATTGACGGTTGTGGTTGAAGGATTCGTCAACAGCGAGGTGGAACTTCTTCGGTCTGATACAACCCTGCGCAGGGCAGTGCGCGAGATGGACCTCATCCGCGCCGATCTATCCGGTCCGCCTGGCCTCCTACAGCAACTTGCCGATCGGTTATTACGCGCATCGCCGGCGTCAGCCGACACGCAGCAACAAGAAACACGGCTTGTTGAGCGTCTGGCCGACCAGACCACAATCGCGCGCCGCGGCGATACCTTTGTCATCGGCATTACGGTCAGCAACCCCTCGCCTGTCCAAGCCTCTCGGCTCGCCAACGGGATTGCCACCGCCTATCTGACCGTACGTTCAGATGCCGATGCCCACTCCACCCGACGGACGCAGACAGCGCTTGCCGCCCGGGTCGCCGACCTTGCGGTGGAGCTGCGCGCCCTGGAAGGGCGGATCGACGACATGTTGCTTGCCGCGGCTGCGGCCAACCTTGCGTCACAAGACGGGGTTAGTGCCGAGCAAAAAAGTGCGGTTGCAGCGGTCCTTGGTCAGTTGGCCGACGAAAGACAGGCCTTGTTCGTCGAGCGCGCCGGCCTGACCGAAACCTTGCGACAAACTGAGCTTGTGGTTGCCGGTTACACAGGCTCAGTCACTGCAGCCAGCGTCGCTGCGTCGAGCGATGGTGCAGACAATCGCCGCGACGCTCTGGAGACGCGACGAACGCAAATCGATGAACGCCTTCTGGCCCTCGAAACGGCAACGATCGATGCACGCGATCAGTTGCAAGATTTTCTCGATACTGGCGGCCTGGCGCCCAGCGTCGCGCATGCACTGCGACGGTTGACTGAACAGGCTGAATTAACGCGCGGGCTTTACCGCGATGCAGTCGAGCGATGGCAGGATGCGCAGCTTCTTTCCCACGACCAGGCACTAGGCGCACGCATCTTATCACCGGCCATGCCGCCTTTATCCGACAATCGCATACCGGTACCGATTGCGACGATGCTCGGGCTGTTAGCCGGGCTTGCCGTTGGCGTCGGCGTTGGTGCGGTTCGTGAACGGTTTATCGGCGGCGTCATGGACGCAGAGACTATCGAGCGGGCAACGGACCTCCAAGTTGCAGCGACCCTACCTCAGGTCTCGCGCTTCGATGCCGGCGCGCCGCAGGACTTGATCACCAACGACCCTGTATCCCTCTATTCTGAAGCAGTACGGCGGCTGAGCCTGACCGTTGCGTCTTGGCGCGGCGAAGACGGGCATCTGAGTGTTCTGATGACCTCGCCAAATGCCGGCGAAGGCAAGTCGACGCTTGCCCTGTCTTTGGCCATGCATGTGGCTTTGGCGGGCAAACCAACGTTGCTTATCGACACTGATCTACGCCAATCGGCACTGTTCGACCGCCTACAATGGCAGGTCGATGCCAAGGACGGACAATTGTCCGACGTGCTCACAGGCCATACCCCGCTCTATGATATCGAAACGCTCACCTTTCAGGACCCGCTCACCGGCTTGCACGTCCTCGGCAACGCATCGCCGCCGCTCGACCAACCCGAGAGGCTTGTGACCGGTCAAAATTTCGCTGATCTTATGCAAGCCGCACGACAGAGGTTCGATCTGATCGTCATCGACAGCGCGCCCGTCCTACCCTTTGTCGACGCAAGGTCGCTGCTATCTTTCGCCGATGTCGCCATCCTGACGATGCGCTACGCACAGACGCCGCTCACCGATGTACGCCATGCGCTGCGACGCCTGGAACAGCACCGCCAACCGCCGGTCCTTGGCGCGCTCACATTCGTCGATCACTAGCCTGAGAAGCGTTGTCCATCAGGCGCCGAGTCTCACCGGACCCAGCGTCTCGCGCAGCATGATCTGCGTCTGCAATTGGGTACTAGGGCCTGGGTCGGCGCCGCCCAGCATCCGGATCAGAATTTCGGCGGCACGCCGACCCATCTCGCGATGCGGCACGTGGACTGTCGTTAGACGCGGTGTAGAGATCTGCGCCAGTTCGATATCGTCAAATCCGGTGATGGAGACAGCCTCTGGCACAGCGATACCCATCTGCCGCGCCATATCCAACGCGCCGACCGCCAGCACATCGTTGCCGCACATCACCGCTGTAGGCCGATAATCACCTTCCATCAGCTGGCGAAACGCGGTCGCACCGTTTTCAATCGAATAATTCGTTTCGATGATCTGCAGCGTTGCAGGATCGAGGTCATAGCTTTCCAGCGCCTCGGCAATCCCCTCCACGCGCTCACGCGCTCGGTCATTGTGGGTTGGGTCGGCGGTGATAATCGCAATGCGCCGATGCCCGCGTTGCAGAACTTCCAACGCAAAATCGCGCATCGCCACCCTATTGTTGAATCCGATCGACAGGCGGTCAGCCTCGGGATTGAACGTCCAGGCCACCAAATAAGGCAGCGCACGCCGGTCAAGAAAATCATAGGCCTCTGGCATGCGATCATGGCCGATCAGCAAAAGCGCATCGGCGCCACGCGCCACCAGATTGCGGATTTGCTCAGCTTCCAGATCCTGCCGGTAGGCTGAGCTCGCCACCAGCAGCGTTTGGCCATGCCGCCCAAGTTCTTCCTGAAAGGCCTGAAGGCCGCGCGCGAAGATCGCGTTCTCCATCGTCGGGATGATAGCGCCGATGGTATTGGTGCGTTTGGCGGCCAGGATTTGCGCACCGTAATTGGGCGCATAACCAAGCTCGCGCACTGCCTTCATAACACGATCACGCGTTGAATCGACAACCAGATCGGGAGAGTTCAGACACCGTGAGACGGTCGCGGTGGACACCCCAGCGCGCTCGGCAACATCTTGCAGGGTGGGAATCGAACGCGCGTCGGCCGGTCGCTTGGCGTTGTTTTTTTTCAAACTCATACCCTCAAGGCCCTGCACACCGGCCATCTGCGCAACCTGACCAACCAAACGTGCCGGTCCGAAGCCTTGGACAAACCTTAGAAAATCCACCATCGCAAGGGAAGGCCCGCGCCTGAATGGGATTGGAGGGGTTTACATTTCAAAATGAAAGCGCTTACATACGTGTAATGGTGCAACCCAAGGATAAGAAAAATGTACTTTGCACTCGCCGCCTTGCTGTTCCTTGCCTTCGTCGGAAACGTTGTGTCCGGATCGATTGATGGTTCAGCCATTCTAAGCAACGTGCAGGAAATGCTGCTGCTTTTTGCCGCCGCGATTAGTTTCTCGGCTGCAATCCTCCTCGCCGAGGCTAAGGCGAAATCAAAAAACGAAAAAACTGACTGATCCCTAGGGAGGACACGATGAACGATACAAAACAGATCAAGTCGCTGGAACGACGCAATTTTATGCGCCTTGCTGCCAAAGGTGGCTTCACCGCCGCTGTTGTTGCCGGCGCTGGCGGCATGCTCCTTTCTGATGAAGCGATGGCGCAGACAGCTGCTGAAGAGCGCGAGCGCGAAGCCGCCGCTGACCACGTGATGACGCTGGCAACAGCCTATGTGCTGGGCGCATCACGCAGCTACCCCATCATGCAGCTGGACCTCAAAGAAAACGTTCAGAACATGACGAACGGCAAGGTCTATGTGCGTTTGGCACCCGGCGGCCAGCTTGGCGCTGGTGGCGCATTGGCGCAGGCTGTGCAGGGCGGCACGATCCAGTGTGCACAGCACAGCCTGGCAAACTTTGCACCGTTTGCATCCGTGGTTGACCTCATCAACCTGCCTTACTTCTGCGGTTCCAACCAGCGCTTCACCAACCTAACGTCGTCCGACGCATGGAAGCAGGAAGTTGACCCCAAGATCGCAGCATCAGGCTTCAAAGCGCTGTTTTACATCGTGATCGATCCACGTGTTGTGGCTGTTCGTCAGGGCGGCAATGCGGTGATTACGCCGAGCGACCTGTCGGGCGTGAAGTTCCGTGTGCCTGGTTCTGCGATGCTTCAGCAGTACTATCGCATGGTGGGTGCGAACCCGACGCCGGTGGCATGGGGCGAAACACCTTCTGCTATCCGTCAGGGTGTTGCCGATGCGCTTGACCCATCTGTGGGCGCGCTGCACGTGTTTGGCTTCGGCGAGATTCTCAGCCACGTGACCTTCACTCAGGCAGTTCCTGACAGTCAGGTCTACTCCATCAATCTTGAGTGGTTCAACAGCCTGCCTGCGGACGTTCAGGAAGGTATCGAGTTTGCTGGCGAAGTGACCCAGCATCAGAACCTTTCGAAAGTTCCATCGGCGCGCTCCTACGCCATGTCACAGCTGATTGAGAACGGCGTGGAATTTCACACTCTGTCCGATGATCAGCTTGCCGAATGGCAGGATGCTGGTGGCTACCAGAATAGCGACTGGGACACGTTCAAAACGGACCTGGCTGGCGATATGGATACGTTCACACGTCTGGAAGAGGCAGCTGGAACGCGCGGACGCTTCTACGTCCACGACGCCTAAGCATAGATCTGCGGTCGGCGCTTTGTTGGCGCCGACCCACCATCCCCCTGCACCGTAAAGCATTGCACCCGCATGCTCGGCAGTCGCTGAGCGCGCGATGCATCTTGGCCGCACGCGAGGAACTCATGACGGCACTGTACAAGGCAATTGATAAGAACGGTGAGCGGTGGTTGCTGCTCATGTTCTACGTGATGCTCGTTGGAACCATGTTCATCGAAGTGGTGCGCCGCGAGGTGTTTTCTTACTCGTCCATCTGGGGCGAGGAGATCGTGCGCTACTGCTTCATCTATCTTGCATGGATCGGCGCTGCTGCTGCCGTCAAAGAGCGCGGCCACATTCGCATCGATGTGATCATGAACTACATCGGCCCGCGCGCCAAAGCACTGCTGTACATGTTCGGCGACATTGCAATGTTTGTGGTCGCCCTGATCGCTCTCTACTGGTCTTGGGAATCGGTACACGTCTCCTGGAAGTTCCAGTCGGTCAGCCATGGCCTGCGGGTCGGCATGTACTTTTTCCTTTTCGCAGTGCCCTTCGGTTTCGCGCTCGTCATTTTCCGCCTCGTGCAGTCCTTCCTGCGTGATCTCAACGACCTTCGTCACGGCCGCCCGGTCTACGAAGGCGACAAATTGTTCGATTAGGGAGGGCTCAGATCATGATGTGGCAACAACTCGGCGCAGCCGAACTCATCCTTGGCTGGGACTTTTACGCTCCCGTTATTCTTTTCGTTGTTCTCGTCGCGTTGGCCGTGCCTGTCTGGGCGGCTATCGGATCAGCTACCATCTTGATGTTGGTTTGGTCGCAGGCGCTTCCTCTCAGCCTTGTCGGCGAGAAACTGTTTTCTGGTATCGACGCCTTCGCGCTGACCGCCGTGCCGCTCTTCATCCTCACCGGCGATGTGCTGGTGCGAACGGGGCTCAGTCGTAAGTTCTTGGATGTTGCTGAGGCGCTGACCTGCTGGGCCAAAGGTGGCTTTGGCTCTGCCACGGTTCTCGTCTGCGGCATGTTCGCAGCCATCTCTGGCTCCGATGCTGCTGGTGCTGCCGCGGTGGGCCGCATGACCATCGACCGGCTGGTGGAAAGTGGTTATCCGAGGCCCTATGCCTGCGCGCTGGTGGCAGCCGGTGCCTGTACCGGCATCCTTATCCCGCCGTCTATTGCCTACATCATTATCGGCCTCGTGCTGGGTGTTGCTGTGTCCACATTGTTCCTGGCAGCCGTGATCCCGGGACTTCTGATCCTGTTCTCCATCCTGGTCACAAACATCGTGATGAACCGCCTGAACCTCTGGGAGGGTGGCGGCATCATGACGACCAGCGAATGGGCTGCGAACCTTTGGAAAACCATCAAGTCCGGTTGGTACGCTTTTCTTGTTCCAGGCATCATCTTCTACGGCATTTTCTCTGGTCGTTTGACGCCTACTGAGGCTGGCGCTGTGGCGGTGGTGGTGACCATCATCATCGGCTTCATCATCAAGACTCTGAAGTTCTCCGACTTTCCGGCCATGCTGGTCTCTTCAGCGAAAGTGAACGGTGTGATCCTCCCAATCATCGCCTTCTCAATTCCGCTCGCCGAAGCGCTCGCCATCATTGGTGTGCCGCAAGGCTTTGTTGGCGCGCTGACATCAGTCAGCGAGAACGAGTACATCCTCATCCTGATGATGGTGATCATCCTCATCTCAGCTGGCTGCGTGATGGAGACAACGCCAAACATTGTGATCCTGGCACCGATCCTCTGGCCGCTCGCGCAAGAGATCGAAATGAACCAGATCCAGTTCTGCATCATGATGATCACAGCGCTTGGGGTGGGCTTCATCACGCCCCCCTTGGGACTCAACCTGTTTGTGGTGTCGGGGATAACCGGCGAGTCGATCTTGAAGATCGCCTACCGCGCCATTCCCTTCGTCTTCTTCATGCTGATTGTGACGTTGATGATTGCCTACATCCCGGCCTTCTCCACGTCTCTTCTGCCCGATAATTTCCGATAGGACGTGCGATCAATGACCGTTGAATACCTGAAAAAGGCCCCGCTCACCGCCGAGAGCGATGCGTCAGACACCAACAAGATCGTGCAAACCATCCTCGACGAGATCGAGGCTGGCGGCGATGAGAAGGCGTTGGAGTATGCTGCCAAGTTCGACAAATATGACGGGCCGGTTTTGCTCACAGACGAGGACATCGCGGCGGCATCGGCGCAGGTTCCCGATCGGTTGAAGCGCGACATCGACTTTGCCCACGCCAATGTGAAGCGCTTTGCCGAAGCACAGCGCAGCACCTTGCAGGATGTCGAAGTGGAGATCGTGCCAGGCCTGGTGGCGGGGCAACGCACTATTCCGGTGTCGGCGGCTGGTTGTTACGTGCCCGGCGGGCGCTACAGCCACATTGCCAGCGCGATCATGACAGTGACCACGGCCAAGGTGGCAGGCTGCGATCATATCGTTGCCTGCTCGCCACCACGTCCAGGCGTCGGCATCAACCCAGCCATCGTCTACACCGCCCACAAATGCGGCGCCGACAAAATCCTCGCCATGGGCGGTGTCCAAGGCGTGGCAGCCATGACGTTCGGTCTTTTCGGCTTGCCCAAGGCCAATATTCTTGTTGGCCCGGGCAACCAATTCGTGGCCGAAGCCAAACGTATCCTGTTTGGACGTGTCGGCATCGACATGATTGCCGGACCCACCGACAGTCTTATCCTTGCCGACAAGACAGCCGATCCGAACGTAGTGGCAGCTGACCTCGTTGGCCAGGCCGAGCACGGCTACAACTCGCCGGTCTGGTTGATCACGGATGATCGCTCACTTGCCGAAGAGGTCATGCGTCTGGTGCCGGAACTGATCAATGATCTGCCGGAGGTCAATCGCGACAACGCCACCGCCGCCTGGCGCGACTATGCCGAAGTCATCCTGTGCGGTGATCGCGAAGAAATGGCGGCAACATCAGATGCCTATGCACCCGAACACCTAACCGTGCAGGCCGATGATCTGGATTGGTGGCTTGGCCGCCTCTCCTGCTATGGGTCCCTGTTCCTAGGCGAAGAAACGACCGTTGCCTTTGGCGATAAAGCCTCTGGCACCAACCATGTGCTGCCCACGTCAGGTGCCGCGAACTACACTGGCGGTCTTTCGGTCCACAAATTCATGAAGATCGTGACCTGGCAGCGGGCCACCCGCGAGGGTGCCAAGCCGGTGGCGGAAGCCACGGCCCGTATCTCGCGCTTGGAAGGCATGGAAGGTCACGCCCGCACGGCCGACATTCGCCTGCACAAATACTTTCCCGATGAGACCTTCGATCTGACGGCGAATGACTGAGCCGTCTGCCCTCTTTGATGTCAAAGGCCGCGTTGCCTGCGTCACTGGAGCTAGCGCCGGCCTTGGCCGTCGTGCGGCGCTTGTGCTGGCACGCGCCGGAGCGCATGTCGTCGGCGTTGCCCGTCGTCGATCTGCGCTCGATGAACTTCAAGCCGAGGGCGGCAACAAGGTGCGTGGCGTTGAGGCCGATCTATCCGATCGCGCATCGCTGAGGGGCGTTGCAGCCCAAGTCTCTGAACCGTTTGGATCGCCATCGATATTGGTTCATGCGGCAGGCATCAACAATCGCGAGCCAGCCGACGACGTCACACCCGATGGTTGGGATGTGACGATGGACTTGAACCTCGCCGCGCCGTTTTTCCTAAGCCAAGCCCTCGTGCCAGCTATGCGAGAAGCAGGCTGGGGCCGCATCGTGACATTCGCGAGCCTGCAAACGACCCGGGCCTTTCCCGGTGGGCTTTCTTATGGCGCGTCCAAGGGCGGCATCGGCCAGCTTACCCGCGCGATGGCGCAGGCCTGGTCGGCTGACGGCATCACTGCAAACGCCATCGGCCCGGGCTTCTTTCGCACCGAACTCACCGCCGCCGTCTTCGACGATCCGGACCGTGCCGCCCGGAACGCCGCGCAAACCTGCATCGGCCGCAACGGAGAGCTGGAAGATCTTGACGGTCCCCTTCTCTTTCTGTGCTCGCAAGCGTCCGCCTATGTGACCGGCCAGGTGCTGATGCTCGACGGAGGCTACACCGCCAAATGAAGGCCCTCGTCTACACCGCGCCCGAGACGCTTGCCTATCGCGATGTCGCCGACCCGGTGGCAGCCGATGGCGAGGTCATGGTGCGCGTCGACAGTGTCGGCATTTGCGGCTCGGACTTGCACGCCTTTCTCGGTCACGATGAGCGCCGCCCTGCCCCGTTGATCCTTGGGCATGAGGTGAGCGGAACCCTGACCAGTGGACCGAACAGCGGGCAACGCGTGACGGTGAACCCGCTCGTCACCTGCGGTCATTGTAAGGCCTGCGTATCGGGCCGCGACAATCTTTGCCCCGATCGGCAGATCATCTCCATGCAGCCGCGCGAAGGCGGGTTTGCTGAACAGTTGGCGATGCCTGAGCGGAACCTCGTTGCCCTGCCCGATACGATCAGCACCGACAAGGCGGCCTTGGCCGAACCCATCGCCTGTGGCTGGCATGCCGTACGCCTTGGCAAAGCACTGATCGTAAATCCCAGCCAAGCAAATGCGCTTGTCATGGGTGGGGGCGCCATTGGCTTGGGCGCTGCCTTGAGCCTGAAGGCTCAAGGCATCTCTGACATTTTGATTGTTGAACCCAACGCTGAGCGACGCACATATCTGAATGAACAGTGCGGCCAAAACTCGATCGCCCCCGATCAACTGTCGGCCACTCAGATGTTTGACATCATCGTCGATGGCGTTGGCATCGAAGCCTCACGCTCGCAGGCCTCGGCGCACGCCAAACCCGGCGGGGTGATCGTTCATATCGGCCTCGGCAGCGCCGCTGGCGGTCTCGATATCCGGCGGATGACGCTGCAGGAAATCACCTTTATAGGCACGTACACCTACACCGCGCAGGACTTCCGCGACACGACCCAAGCGATGTTCGAGGGCCGCCTCGGCACCCTCGACTGGACCGACAATTGGCCTCTGGAAGATGGCCAGGCGGCCTTCCAGGCGATTCGCGCTGGCACGGTCCCCGCACCAAAAATCCTATTAAAACCAGATCATTGAGGAGACATCCATGTCTGAAATTCCACACCTTCTTGTTCACGAGCAGGCCGACAATGTCGGCGTTGTCGTGGTTGAGGGGCTAACTGCAGGTACCGACATGCTGTGCTGCATTACCCACGACAATTCAACGTTCCGCCTGACCGCCAAGCACGATGTGCCCATTGGCCACAAGATCGCGCTGAAAGACCTGAAAACGGGCGATACCTGCATGAAATACGGCGAAGACATCGGCAAAATCGTCGCCGACGTGGCGCAGGGCGAGCACCTGCACACCCACAACTGCAAAACTAAGCGCTGGTAGGACCGAAAATCATGGCATCGAAATATTCAAACATCACTTTCCATGGCTACCGGCGCGAGAACGGCCGCGTCGGCGTGCGCAACCACGTGCTGATTTTGCCGGTGGACGACATTTCCAATGCTGCCTGTGAGGCGGTTGCCAACAACATCAAAGGCACGCTGGCGATCCCGCACGCCTATGGCCGCTTGCAGTTCGGCGAAGACCTGGAATTACATTTCCGCACCATCATCGGCACAGGCGCCAACCCCAACGTCCACTCGGTTGTGGTGATCGGCATTGAGCCGGGCTGGACGAAGCGCATCGCCGACGGCATCCGCAAGACTGGCAAGCCGGTTGCCGAGTTCTCCATCGAGCAAAAGGGCGATTTGGAAACCATCCGCGCTGCGTCCTGGGCCGCCAAGGATTTCGTCCATCAGGCGTCGGAAATCCAGCGTGTAGAATGCTCGGTCAAAGAGCTTTGGGTGTCCACCAAATGTGGTGAATCCGACACCACCACCGGTCTGGGTTCCTGCCCTACCGTCGGCAACATGTACGACAAGCTGCTGCCTGAAGGCATCACCGGCTTCTTCGGTGAAACGTCGGAGATCACAGGCGCCGAGCACATCTGCCAGAAACGCGCCATCAATGAAGAGGTTGGCGAGCGCTGGTACAAAATGTGGAAGGCCTATCAGGACGACGTCATCTTCGCCCACCAGACCGATGATCTTTCCGATAGTCAGCCAACCAAAGGCAATATCGAAGGCGGTCTGACGACCATCGAAGAGAAGGCCCTGGGCAATCTGGAGAAAATCGGTCGCACGTCGCAGTACATCGACATTCTTGAGCCAGCCGAAGCGCCCGGTCAGGGCAACGGTCTCTATTTCATGGACTCCTCGTCTGCAGCTGCCGAATGCGTGACGCTGATGGCCGCCGGTGGCGCCGTCATCCACACTTTCCCGACTGGGCAAGGCAATGTGGTCGGCAACCCCATCGTGCCGGTGATCAAAATCACCGCGAACCCGCGCACCGTGCGCACTATGGGTGAGCATGTGGATGTCGATGTGTCCGGCATTTTGCGCCGCGAGCAGACCATCGATGAGGCGGGTGATGCCTTGATCGAAATGATCCGTCGCACGGCCAATGGCCGCAACACGGCTGCCGAAGCGCTGGGTCACCGCGAGTTCTCGATGACCAAGCTCTATCGCAGCGCCTAAAACCCCTCCCATGCGGGCGGCTCGAACGGCCGCCCGCAACCAGGACATGCCTCATGAGCGACATGGTTCGTCTCAGCCTTGAAGACGCGAACGCGCTGGTGTCATCGGCCTTTGTCGCCAATGGCGTGCCCTTGTCGACGGCCGATAGCGTTGCCCGCGCTTTGGTCGGGGCGGAAGCCGAGGGTCAAGCCGGCCATGGGTTCTCACGCATTGACGACTATGTGGCACAAGTTCGAAGCGGCAAGATTGCTGGCAACGCCAACCCACAGACAGAGGTCCTGGCGCCGGGAAGTCTGCTGACCGATGCTAAGTTTGGCTTCGCCTACCCGGCCCTTGAACAAGCCATTGAGGAAGGGGAAACTGCAGCTGAAACTCAGGGCGTCGCCACGATGGCCGTGACCAACTCACATCATTGCGGTGCCCTCGCCCAGCATGTCGAAGCGCTGGCCACCAAAGGGCTGGTGGCAATGATGTTTGCCAACGCACCCGCAGCGATTGCGCCTTGGGGGTCGTCGGTTCCCGTCTTTGGCACCAATCCCATCGCCTTCGCCGCACCACGCCAGAATGCGTCACCCCTGGTGATCGACCTTTCGCTGAGCCGTGTAGCGCGCGGCAAGGTCATGCATGCGGCAAAAACGGGCGCGCGCATCCCCGAAGGATGGGCGCTCGACGCCGGCGGCAATCCGACCACCGACCCGCACGAAGGCCTGAAAGGAACCATGGTGCCGATTGGCCGCGCCAAGGGGACGTCGTTGGCTCTCATGGTGGAGATTTTGGCAGCCCTGCTCACAGGCGCTGCGATGAGCCGCCAAGCGTCGTCCTTTTTTACCGGCGAAGGCCCGCCACCGCGCGTTGGACAGTTCTTGATCGCGTTGAAGCCGCACGAACAGTCTGGATTTTCCGAGCGGCTGGAAGAATTGCTGACCACTATCAGCCATCTGGAAGACGCGCGTTTGCCCGGAGAACGCCGCGCGGCAAGCCTTAAGGCCGCACGGGAACACGGTCTGGATGTGCCCCGGCATTACGTCCAGCAAGTACAAGCGTTGGCCGAGGGCGAGGCGCGCCTGGCTGGTGGTCAGCGATGATCGATCAAGCCAACATCGCGCTCAGTGAACCGCCAGACACGTGGTGGCAGCGCCTCTACGATTTCTTCCCCGGTCTAGCGCTTGCCGCGCTCATCGCGATGGCGAGCCAGTTCATCGCTGATAACTCACAAATCCCAGCCATGCTGATGGCGCTGGTCATCGGCCTGATGCTGAATTTTTTGTCGCAAGTCCCGCGCTGCAAACCGGGGATCGCCTATGGCGCCAAACCTGTCTTACGGATCGGTGTGGCACTGCTCGGCGCGCGGATCAGTTTTGAGATGGTGACCGGTCTAGGTCTGCCGACTGTCTTGCTCATCGCAGGCGCTGTTTTTGCAACCATTGCCTTTGGCCTGGTGACCGCACGGCTTGCAGGGTTTCAATATCGCTTTGGGTTTCTGTCAGCCGGCGCCGTGGCCATTTGTGGGGCATCAGCAGCCATTGCTATCGCCGCCGTTCTGCCACGCGATGAGCGCTCAGAAGATAGGCTGGTCTTCACCATTGTCGGCGTCACGGTGCTGTCCACTGTTGCCATGATCGCCTACCCGCCCGTGACGCACTTTTTCGGGCTCAGCGACTATGTGGCCGGTGTGTTTCTCGGCGCCACCATCCACGATGTGGCACAAGTTGTCGGTGCGGGTTTTTCCATTTCCAACGAGGCCGGCGAGACGGCTACGCTGGTGAAACTGCTACGCGTTTCGATGCTGGCACCCATTGTGATCGGCGCGGCCCTCATTATCCGGTTCGTCAGCGCCACACGGGAACGGGATGGCGAGACGAGCAGCGCCCGACCGCCGCTGATGCCGGGCTTTGTGATGGTGTTCGTTCTGCTCGCCACCATCAATTCACTTTTTGCCGTCCCGCCGATCCTCACCCAGGTCGCCGCCACGCTTTCAGGCTGGCTGCTTCTGCTCGCTATTGCCGCCGTTGGCCTCAAAACCCGCCTTAGCGATGTGGTCAAAGTCGGCAGATCAGCTGTGGCATTTCTCGTTGCACAGACCCTCTTCATTGCAATCTTCTTCGGGCTCGGGCTCCACGTCCTGGGTGTTATCGCGCTTTGGTGATGCCCCCCGATGGCAACCGATAGGAAAGGACACCATGTATAATTCTATCCTCATCCCCGTCGCGCTCGACCATGAAACGCTCGTCGCGCAAAAACTTGTCCGCGCCCGCGAAATGCTGGCGCCGGGCGGCAAGATCATCCTTCTCACCGTGCTGGAACAGGTCAGCGGCTTCGTCGCCGAGTTTGTGACCGTAAAGTCGGAAAACCATCTGACAACGAGCATCCTTGGTAAGCTGCAAGCTGTAGCTGGCGATGCCCCTGACCTTGAATGCAAGGTGATCACAGGTAAGCCAGGCGTCCAAATCGCCAACTACGCCCATGAGAACGGCATCGAACTGATCATCATGGGCTCGCATGCCCCTGGCGCCACTGATTATGTGCTGGGCTCGACCACGGCGCGCGTTGTCCGCCGCGCCCACTGCTCGGTGTTGGTGCTGCGTTAATCGCGACCGATGTTTGAGGGTGGCGCCAGCGCGTGTCACCCCACGCGTCACGGCACAAATCACAGCCAAAATCACGCCAGCGATTGACTCTTGGCGCTGGGGAGTCTGTTATAGAACAAAACAGGAACATATACTCTTAAGGCTGTGAATCACATCATGGGCCAACCGATAAACGCGTCCGCCGTAAACTTACGCCGCCAATTGGAGGCGCTAACCCCCCGTGACCATACATGGCGTGCGCGTGGCCAGCTTGCCCTGGGTGTTCCTGCCATCGATGCGCATCTGAAAGGCGGTCTGCCGCTGGGGCTTTTGCACGAAGCTTACGCCAGCGAGACCGCCGATATGGCCGCCACCAGTGGCTTTGCTGCGGCGCTTGTCCAAAGGGCCACGCTCTCAAACCGTTCTGAAGATGCACGTTCCATTGTGTGGATCCGCCAAACGATGAGCGAAAGCGAAACAGGCCGGCTTTATCCGCACGGGTTAAGCGGCATCGGACTTGATCCGGCCAATCTCATCAGCGTGCGGGTCGGCAAGCCGATTCATCTTTTATCTGCCGGGCTGGAGGCGGTGCGCTGCGCCTCTCTCAGCGCCGTTATTATCGAAGCCTGGGGATCACCCAAAGAGCTTGATCTGACCGCAACGCGGCGCTTGGCGCTGGCCGCCGAACACTCAGGCACAACCCCTTTTTTGTTGCGCGCCGCCACCCAAGAGCAGGCAAGCACCGCCTTCACCCGCTGGCAGGTGCGCGCCGCGCCCTCACGGGCTTTGGCAGCGGGCGCCCCTGGATATCCAACCTTCGACATCACCCTTTTACGCAACAAAGCCGGCACCCACGGACAAAGCTGGCGTGTGGAGTGGCACCATGAGCTCGGCCAGTTCAAATCCATCGCAACAGAGCAAGCCATCACGCGTATCGCAGGCGAAAAACGCTCAGCCGGTCAGCCGCTCCCCGGCGAGCCGCTATCTGGCGGTGTGGTTTCCGTTTCTGCCCGCCGATCGCTTAAGGCGGCAGGCAAGCCATTGGCCCGAACAGGATAAGGCTCCGATCGTCTTCATCGAGAAGCATCGCGGCGCGATGCGGCTCGCAGCCGTCAGCCAAACTGCGCTGACGCTTGGCCTGACCCCTGGTCTGACACTGGCCGATGCAAGGGCGCGCGTGCCGGAGCTTATCGCCGTCGATACCGACCGGCCCGCCGACAGCGCGCTTCTGGACCGCATGGCCGATTTCTGTGATCGCTACACACCTCTGGTCGCCTTGGATGGCGCCGATGGCGTGGTGCTCGACATCACCGGCTGCGCCCATCTTTTCGGCGGCGAGAGCGAACTGCGCAACGATCTAAGCCTCCGCTTCACGCAAGCCGGCATGGAGATCGCCTCTGCCATCGCATCCACCCCCGACACGGCCCGCGCCCTTGCCCGTTTTGGCAAAGGTGGCATCGTGCCCAAAGGCGCCGAACCCGCTGCCATGGCCACGCTGCCCGTGGCTGCACTGGGCATTGGCCACGACACCTGCGTCGCCCTGAACCGCGCCGGGCTTGCCACCATCGGCGATCTCGCCACCCGGCCGCGCGCACCCTTGGCGGCGCGTTTCGGCAGGGATCTGCCCACAAATCTGACACGGGTTCTTGGCGAAGAAGACATCGCCATCATTGCCCGCCGCCCCTTGCCCCAATGCACGGTGGAGCGTCGGTTCGGCGAACCGATTGGCCGCGAAGAGGATGTGCTGGCGACCATCGAGCATTTGATGGGCGAGGCTGGTGCGATGCTGGAAAAGCGTGGGCAAGGCGGCACGGCATTCGAGGCAAGCCTGTTCCGCACCGATGGTGCGGTGCGCCGTTTGCGCGTGGAAACGTCCCTGCCCACCCGTGCAGCCGCGCCCATTTTGCGACTTTTCCGCGAGCGCATCGACACGCTCGCCGATCCGCTTGATCCCGGTTTCGGCTACGACCTTCTACGTCTGTCGGTGGCCGCCTGCGCGCCGTTTGCGCAGCCTCAGACCAGCCTTGATAGCCATGAAATGGCCGATGAGGAGGTGGCCGCGCTTGTCGACACGCTTTCAACCCGGCTCGGCAAGGACGCGGTACTGCGCTTTGCCAGTGCGCAAACCCACATCCCCGAGCGCGCCGCTTATGAGGTCGCCGCCAAGGACTATCCTTCCAAACAGCTGACCGATCAGATCGCCATGCCGGACCTTGTTTGGGACGCCGGCCATCCTGATGAACCGCCGCGCCGCCCCCTCCACATGTTCCAGCATCCGCAGCGCATCGAAGCGCTGGCGGAAATTCCCGACGGACCGCCGCTGAAATTCCGTTGGCGCCGCGTGCTGCACGATGTGGCACGCGCCGAGGGGCCTGAAAGGATCGCTCCGGAATGGTGGCGGCTCGATGATGCCAGCCTCACCCGCGACTATTACCGCGTGGAAGACACGCAAGGCCGCCGTTTCTGGGTGTTCCGCGACGGGCTCTACGGCCAGGAGACCGAGCGTCCCGGCTGGTTCGTGCACGGACTTTTCGCCTGATGCCAGACACGAACCCCGCCTTTGCCGATCTTTGCGTGCGCAGCAACTTCACCTTCCTGCACGGCGCGTCGCATCCTGGCGATCTGGTGACAGAGGCCCTGGCGCTCGGCCATACCGGGATCGGGATCGCCGATGAGAACAGCGTCGCCGGTGTCGTGCGCGCCTACAGCGCTTTGAAAGAACTTCGCGAACACGAAGACGCCTCCGTGCGCAAAGCAGCCGAGAGGTTTCAACTGGTCGTTGGCGCACGGCTGGTTTTTGCCGATGGCACACCGGACATTCTCGCCTATCCGGAAAACAAAGAAGGCTGGGGCAGGCTCTGCCGCCTTCTCACGCTGGGCAAGCGCCGCGCCGAGAAGGGCGACTGCCTGCTCACCTGCGAGGACCTGTTCAGCCACGCCCGCGACCTGCTTTTGATTGTCCTGCCAGACACCGGCGAAGCGCGCCTCAAGGCAACGCTCCAAGCGCTCAACCACCATGCGCCGGGCGCGGTCTGGCTCGCCGCCACCATGGGTCGCAAGGGCGATGATCGCCGCCGCTTGGCCGCGTTGAAAACGCAAGCCGACAAGGCAGGCGTGCCGCTTCTGGCGACCAACGACGTCCTCTATCACGCGCCGGAACAACGCGCCTTGCAAGATGTGCTCACCTGCATCCGCGAAGGGTGCACGCTGGATCAGGCTGGCAAGCGACTGGAAGCCAATGCCGAACGGCACCTGAAACCGCCAGCGGAAATGGCCCGCCTGTTCAAGGATGTACCGGAGGCGTTGACCGAAACGCAGGCCGCTCTCGCCCGCATCGACTTCACGCTTGATCAGCTTGCCTACACCTACCCCGACGAGCCCGTGCCGCCTGGCCGAACCGCGCAGGACTGGCTGGAGGAACTGGTCTGGCGCCACGCGCCCTACCGCTACTACCACACCGGCGTATCGGAGAAGGTCAAACGGCTTTTGAAGGACGAATTGGCGCTGATCAAACAGCTAGACTACGCGCCCTATTTTCTGACGATCCACGAGATCGTGCGCGTCGCGCAGGACAAGGGTATTTTGTGCCAGGGGCGCGGCTCGGCTGCCAATTCCGCCGTCTGCTACGTGCTGGGCATCACCGCTGTCGATCCGGCCGAACACGACCTTTTGTTCGCTCGCTTCATTTCATCAGAGCGCAAAGAACCGCCCGATATCGACGTCGATTTTGAGCATGAACGACGCGAGGAGGTCATCCAGCATATCTATGAGCGCTATGGCCGCGACCGGGCAGGCATCGCCGCGACCATCGTGCGCTATCGCCCGCGCAGCGCCTTGCGCGAGGTCGGCAAGGCTTTGGGGCTGACCGAAGATGTCACTGCCCGCATGGCCGGCACCGTCTGGGGATCGTTTGGCCGCGAGGTGAACGCCAAGCACATGCGCGAAGCCGGCCTCGATCCGGCCAATCCCATCGTTCACCAGGTGCTTGACCTTGCCCATCAGATCATGGGCTTTCCGCGCCATCTCTCCCAACATGTGGGCGGTTTCGTCCTCACCCGCGACCGACTGGACGCGCTGGTACCCGTTGGCAATGCGGCGATGGACGATCGCACCTTCATCGAATGGGACAAGGACGATATCGACGCGCTTGGCCTGATGAAGGTTGATGTGTTGGCGCTCGGCATGCTGACCTGCATCCGCAAGGGGCTCGACCTGCTCAAAGAGCATGAGAAGCTGCACCTTGAAATGCACGACATCGAAGAGGGCGATGAAGACGTCTACGACATGCTCTGCCGAGGCGAATCCATCGGCGTGTTCCAGGTGGAAAGCCGGGCGCAGATCAACATGCTGCCGCGCCTGAAACCGCGCGAGTTCTACGACCTCGTCATTCAGGTTGCCATCGTCCGTCCCGGCCCGATCCAGGGCGACATGGTTCACCCCTATCTGCGTCGGCGAAATGGCGAGGAAGAGGTGGTGTTTCCCGAGCCCGCCCCGCCGCATGATCCCAAGGAGCTACGGCATGTGCTCGGGCGTACGCTTGGGGTGCCGCTGTTTCAGGAGCAGGCGATGAAGATCGCCATGGTGGCTGCAGAGTTCAGCCCCGAACAGGCCAACGGCCTGCGCCGTGCCATGGCAACGTTTCGCCATGTCGGCACGATCCACAAGTTCGAAGAGATGATGGTCGAAGGCATGGTCAAGCGCGGCTATGAGCGTGACTTCGCCGAGCGTTGCTTCAACCAGATTAAGGGCTTTGGCGAATACGGCTTTCCTGAAAGCCACGCCGCCAGTTTTGCCAAGCTGGTCTACATCTCCTCCTGGATCAAACACCACCACCCGGCGGTGTTCGCCTGCGCCCTGCTCAACGCTCAGCCGATGGGCTTTTACGCGCCCGCACAGATCGTGCGCAACACGCAGGAGAACCATGTCGAGGTGCGCAAAGTGGACATCAACCACAGCCACTGGGACAACACGCTGGAGCGCGAAGACGGCGAGCTGGCGCTGCGCCTTGGCTTTCGTCAGGTCGATGGCTTTCACCAAGAGTGGGCGGACAGACTGTTTACCGCTCGAACCGAAAACTACGAGAACGCCGAAGATCTTTGGCAGCGTGCCCGCCTGCCCCACCGGGCGCTCAAGCTTCTGGCCGAGGCCGATGCGTTCCGCTCCACCGGGATGGACCGCCGCGAGGCACTTTGGGCCGTGCGGCGCCTTCCCGATGATGACCCCCTACCCTTGTTCGAAGCCGCCAACCGCAATGAACTGAGCGCCGAACCCGATGCCAAGCTGCCCACCATGGCGCTGAATGAGCACGTGGTCGCCGACTACCAGACCATTCGCCTGTCGCTGAAAGCTCATCCCATGGCACTTCTGCGCCCGCAGTTCGATGCCGAAAAACTGCTCACCTGCCAGCAAGTGGAAAACGCCCCTGATGGACAATGGGTGAAAACGGCAGGCGTGGTGCTGATCCGCCAACGTCCCGGCAAGGGCAACGCCATCTTCATCACGCTGGAAGACGAAACCGGCATTGTGAATGTGGTGCTTTGGGCGAGCCGCTTTGAACGCTTTCGCCGCGTGGTGATGGCATCAAAGCTGATGCAGGTGATGGGCCATGTTCAGCGCAGCAAGGAGGGTGTGATCCACTTGATGGCAACGTCTTTGAAAGATCGCACCGATGCCTTGCAAAGCCTGTCCACGCTGCACGCGGCCTCCAACAGCCTGGCCCGAGCCGATGAGGTTCTCCGACCCGTGCTTTCACGCGCCGACAGTGTGAAAGCCGGGCTTGTCCGCGATGCCCGTTTGCAGGACGCGGTGCCAAGCCGCGGCGCCCATCCACGCGATGTGCGCATCATCCCCAAATCACGCGATTTTCACTGAAGGTCCGGAGCGCCATCAGTCCGTTTTTTTCAGCGCATACTGCGTCATCAGCGGCCCGACGATCTCAAAAAAGATGGTGCTGGCAATGGTGATCGTCACCAGCGTCTCGCGATACTGCGGGAAGTGATCGCTGGCGACCAGCGCCATGCCGATGGCAACGCCCGCCTGCGGCATCAGCGCCATGCCCATCAAGACCCCTTCGCCAGCGGGGAGGCCAGACGCCTTGCCGCCAAGCCAGCCGCCAACCAGCCGCGCGCCAAACCGCAGGACGCAATAACCGACACCGGCAACGCCGAGCGCCATCAACGCTTCAACATGCAGCGAGGCGCCGGCCATGACGAAAAAGAGCAGCAGAAACGGCCATTCGATCCGCTCAATCTCATGAAACGGCCGATCATGGTGACGGGCAAAATTGACGATCACCGCGCCGCACACCATGCCGGTCAAGAGGAACGAAACCTCAAAATAGAGCGAAAGGCCGGTGCAGAGCATCACCACGCCAATCGCCTCCACCAGCGAGGGTTCGCCTTGCTTCAACCTGCCCGTCAAGTAAGCCGCCGGCAGCCCGATCGCAAAGCCAAGGACAATGCCACCACCAGCCTCATAGAAAGCGTGAAACACGGCCCCGCCATCGGTGCCGTTGCCAAGCAAAAGAGCGGCAAGTGTCAAAAGCACACTGAAGGCCAGAAGGCCCCAAGCATCATCGATGGCGACGATGCCCGTGAGATTGGTGACGAATTTGCCTGTTTTGCCCGACTGCCGGATGACATCATGCGTAGCCGCCGGTGCGGTGGCCGCGGAAATACCACCCAGCAGCAGAGCGATGGGCAGCGGCACGCCGAGCAGATAAAGCCCACCGGCAACAAGCGTGATCGAAACGAGCACGACGATGATCGAGATGAGCAGGATTTCCCGGCCATGCGCCGCCAGCGTCGCCCGGCTCAGCGAGCTGCCAAGCAGAAACGCCACCATGGTCAGCGCAAGATCGGTGTAGATCGGGTTGCCGTCGGCAATTGCGTCCGGCAGCACATCCAGGATGGGTGGGCCAAGCAGCGCACCAAGCAGCATCAGAAGTGTGACGCGCGGAACATGCACGATCCGCCCGAAGGCATCCAGTGCCAGACCACCCAGAAAGAGGACGCCGATAGCAACAAGCACCAGCGCGTGCGATTGGGCGAGATCCATTCAGCAATCCATGCCGGTCAGAGGGGCAGACGGTCCGACCGGCACGCGGCCACTAGGGCCTTGTTAGCGAGGCAATATCTACGCTCACCTGGCCGCTCAGGTCCTCAAGGCTGTCATAAAGCAGTTGCAGCGCATAGTGAGGATTGTGCGCATACGCGCCATGATCCTTGGCGATGAACTGGTAGTTGTAAGCAGCCTTCAACAGGCGCGGGGTCCAAGCGGCATAGCGATTGGGGAACGCTGCTTCGCCGTCGCTGACCTCGCCATCGCCGTTGGTGTCGATGAAGAAATACGGGAACTGATCGGCATAAATGATCGGCGTCCCAGCGACATCGGCGCCATAGGCCTGGATGGCAGCGTGGAGCTGGTCATGCAGTGTATGGATCGGGTTGGCGATCCCTTCGGACGTATCGCCGTCGCCGTCCACATCAACCTGTGTCGTGCGGATGTCGGCAAACTCCTCAGCACCAGTGTGGCACGCAGCGCAGGTTTCGATCGCCGCCGCCGGCTCAAGGCTGTGCGGCTGGTGGCAGCTTGTGCAGGTCGCAAAGTCCGGCACGTGCGTGAACTGGCCCTTATAG
This sequence comes from Hyphomicrobiales bacterium, assembly GCA_017642935.1. Taxonomy (NCBI): domain Bacteria; kingdom Pseudomonadati; phylum Pseudomonadota; class Alphaproteobacteria; order Hyphomicrobiales; species Hyphomicrobiales bacterium. The sequence goes on along the minus strand of JAEPOK010000001.1, from coordinate 407,596 downwards.
TCACGGCCTGGATATTCGAACCCACCACCGGTAATCGATCCCATCAGCGTTGCTGCTGAGGGCGCGTAGTGGACGTTTATAAAGCTCAGATCTTCCGACACCGAATCCTCGTCCAACCCATCGGTCGCTGCCACAACGTCGGTCCCGGCATTACGGCCTTGATGACAGACAGCGCAGGTCGCCGAGCTGCCAAACGTGTCAACGCTGACGCCGGACGGGAAAGGAACGCTGACCAGCACCGCCGATGCCTCGCTATGGCACGCCGCGCAATTCACCGTGCCGCCGGTGGGCATCGCCATCGGCGCGACACCTGCCTGATCCATTGCGCCGCGCACATATTCGATGAAACCGAAGCTCGTATGGCAGGTCGCACAGGTTGCCGGGATTTCGCCATCCTCATCCCAATGGTGGAATGCATCGCTGGTGATGTCGGCGTGTGGCGATGCAAGCCAAGCCTCGACGATGCTTTGCAACTGAACGATCGCGTTCTCTCCCGCATCATCTTGAGCGGCCACCTGACCGGCGGGCAGCCCGATCACGGCGATCAAAACGGCAACGGCGAAGATTTTGGGGATGCGCAAAGCTGAAAGGCACATGGAGGTCGATCCTGTCCTTGAGGGAAGGGAAGCCCGACTGGCCCTTCGGTCTTACCCTGTCGCTCCGCCGACGCATTGACGACCGTCAATGACCCCTATTCTGCGATGCTGGAAGGTGCATCGTGGCCCGATCAACGCTCCTGTCTCGGCGGTAAATGTCGATTGAACGCAAACCGTTAAAGTCCGTCTCCGTTCGGAGCGGACTGCGCTTCGCTGCGTCCAGCACCATGTCACCGGAAATCGACCGGTCCAAGCGTGTCGCCGCCGCCGCGCTTCTCGGCATCGATTATCCCGGCACGCGGCCACGCTTCCAAGTCGACGTCGGCGCAAAAGTCGATGAGGGCGACACGCTTTTTGTCGACCGCAAAGACGAAGCGGTCCGTTTCGTCGCGCCTCTAGCCGGCGAAATAGTCTCGATGGACTACGGCCCGCGGCGAACGCTTTCGGCCGTCGTCATCCGGGCAGTTGCCGGAGACCGTGAGAACGGCGCCTCCGCCAAGCTCCCTGATTGCAGCAATGCCGATTCCGTTCGATCGGCACTTTTGGATCACGGCCACTGGCCTGCATTTCGTTCCCGACCCTTCGGGCTCATCCCGGCATCGGACGCCACACCCAAAGCGGTATTTGTGTCGGCAATTGATTTGGCACCCGGCGCGGTCGATCCCGATCCCGTCATCGCGGCGAGCCAAGAAGCCTTTGAACGCGGCCTGTCCGCGGTGGCCAAGCTGGCCGATGGGCTGGTCTATGTTTGTCTGCCGAAAGTAAGCGGTGTGCGCATCCCGGAAGGCGTGGCCCTGCGCGCCGCACACTTTGACGGCAGCTACCAGGCCGGCCTGGCCTCCACGCACATCCATCGGCTTTCGCCGGCATCACTCGAAGCCCAGGTTTGGACCATTGGCTTTCAAGATGTGATCGCCATCGGCACTCTGTTCCTCACAGGCCGTCATGATGGCCGGCGGGTCGTCGCGCTAACGGGCGACCATCTTAGCAAACCTCGTCTGGTTGAAGCGCGGCTCGGTGCCCGCCTGCGCGGTCTGCTGGATGGCGAGCAGACCGCGGCAACCAACGAGCGGAAGCTCACCCGAACTCTGTCCGGATCTTCGGTTTCCGGCCGTGAACTCGGTTTTCTTGGTCGCTACGATACTCAGATTTCGGTGGTGTCGGGACGCCAACACAGACAACGCCCGGCTTGGACCGACCGCCTACCCTTTTTCGGCAGCAACAATGCATCGCCCTTGGTCCCCAACAACACCATGGACCAGGCACTGCCCGCCAATGTGCTTGCTGTGCCGATGATGCGCGCCTTGAGTGTCGGCGATGCGCAGGCGGCCAAACGGCTTGGCGCGCTCGATCTGGTCGAAGAGGATGTCGCCGCGCTCAACCATGTTTGCACCAGCGGCGCCGATTACCGCCAGCTCCTGCGCGCCGTGCTCGACGAACTCGCCGAGGATGCCGCCTGATGCGCCATCTCAACGGCCCAACCCTGCGCGCGGCGCCTCTGCTGCCGCTGATCTCCAGCGCTGGCCGCGTCAGCCTTCTACAAGCGATCGCGCTCGCGCCAATCCTGGCGGTGGATATCATCGCGCGTGGACCGCTCGTCGTCCCGTTGTTTCTAACCTGCCTGGTTGTGGCGCTGATCTGGGAAAACCTTTTTGCCTTCCTGCGTCACGCTGATTTCTCTTTTCACGGCTTGACCACCGCAATGGTGGTCACCCCGTTTGCACCGCTTGGCGTTGAGGCCTGGCAGCTGGCGGTTGCCTTGTCGCTTGGCGTGGTGCTTGGGGAACTGGTATTTGGCGGGCGAGGATTTGGCTTCGTCAACCCGGCAGCGGCGTCACTTGCCCTTCTGGTCTTTTCGTTTCCACAACTCACGCTCGCTGCGCCCGAGTTGACGGTCGCACTGGCAACACTGCCCGGCGCGATTCTGTTGTTCATTGCCGGGCTCATTTCTTGGCGTGTTCTCTTGGCGACCTCGCTCATCGCACTCGCCGCCATCGGCTTCACATCAACAATCTGGGACCCGATCTCTCTGGCCATCACACTGTCGGTCGGCCTGGTGTTCCTGGTCGCGGACCCTCTTGGCGCTGCCTGCACCAACCCCGGTCGTTGGGTCTACGGCGCCCTCGCTGGCTTTTTGACAGCCCTTTTTGCTGGGTTCTCCATGGAAGGCCTGACGGCCGAGGCAGTTGTCTTTGCCGCCCTGCTTGCCAGCCTTTTTGCGCCGCTCATCGATCATCTCATGGTGCTTGCCAACGCCTACAATCGTGAGCGCCGCCACGCACGAGGTCAGCATGGCTAACCCCGTCGCCGCAATTTTGGCACGCCCTAACGACGACACCACCAAGACGGTTGTGATCGCCGCGCTGGTCGCCTTCGTATGTGCCGTCTTGGTCTCGACCGCATCGGTGCTGCTCGACCCAATCCAACAAGAACAGATTGAGGCCGAGCAGGCCGCTCGTATGGAGGCCATGCTCGACACGCTGCCGGGCATGCGCGAGGTGATGGAAGAAGCTGGCGTTACAGCGCTAGAAACACGGATCGTTGACCTGACAACCGGAGCCTTCGCGCCAGAGATCGATCCAGCCAGCTTCGACATGATGGCCGCCGCCAACGATCCGGCTCAATCGATCGAACTCTCAACCGAAGAAGATTTGGCAAGCATCCGCCGCCGACCAAACCACGCGCCGGTCCATCTTCTGGAACGCGACGGCAACATCTTGCTCATTGTCCTGCCCGTTTATGGCAGCGGCTACGCATCGACCATCAGAGCCATGCTGGCGCTGGAGGCAGACCTATCAACTGTCGCGACCCTCACGATCACCGAGCAAGGCGAAACCCCCGGCCTTGGCGCACGGATCACCGAGCCCGACTGGCAAGCCCGGTGGCCGGGCAAAGAACTGCTCAATGAGCATGGCGACATTGTCATTGAGGTTGTGCGGGGCGAGGCGCAGAGCGTGCATCAGGTGGACGGCATTTCCGGCGCGACGCGCACCGGGGATGGCGTGACCTTCGCCTTGCAATTTTGGATGGGCCCGAACGGCTACGGCCCCTTCCTTGACCAGCTTCGGCAGGAGGGTTTGTAGATGGCGCGATGGACCCACCACCTCACCACACCGCTGGTGAAGGAAAACCCGGTCACGCTGCAAATCCTCGGCATCTGTTCCGCGCTCGCGGTTACAACGTCGCTGACGACCGCAGCTATGATGTCGGTGGCGCTGACTGCGGTTCTCTGCATGTCGGCGGCGATCATCAGCCTCATCCGCCATCACATTCCCACCAGCATTCGCCTGATCATCCAGATCACCATCATCGCTTCGCTGGTGATCGTGATCGATGAGCTGATGCAGGCGTTCGCCTTCGAGATCAGCCAGCAACTTTCCGTGTTCGTCGGCCTCATCGTCACCAATTGCCTGGTACTTGGCCGCGCCGAAGCCTTCGCCATGCGCAATCCGGTTGGTCCATCCATCCTTGACGGTCTGGGCAATGGCCTCGGCTACAGCCTGATCCTGATGATCGTTGGCGGCATCCGCGAACTGCTGGGCGCCGGGACCCTGTTCGGCCAGACCGTGTTGGTTACGGTGGCCGATGGCGGATGGTTTGAGCCACTGGGGCTTATGCAGCTTGCGCCGGCAGCGTTCTTCATTATCGGCTTACTGATTTGGGTCATCCGCACCCGCTGGACCGCACAAGTCGAACCACCGAAGTTCAAACTGCACCCCTCGCTGAAATCGGCAGGGGGTCGCTCATGACCGATCTGCTTCTTACGGCCATCTTCGGGGAGAACCTGGCGCTCTCCTTTTTTCTTGGCGTCTGCACCTTTCTCGCTGTTTCCGAACGTTTCGAAACAGCAGTTGGTCTGGGCATCGCGGTCATCGCAGTGCAGACGCTGACAGTTCCACTCAACAATCTGATCTTCAACGGTTTGCTGGTCGAAGGCGCTTGGGGCTTTCTTGGCCTGCCGGAGATGGACCTCACCTATCTGAAGCTGATCGCGTTTATTGGCGTCATCGCCGCCTTCGTCCAGGTGCTGGAAATGGCGCTCGATCGGTATGTGCCGGTGCTCTACAACGCGCTTGGCGTTTTCCTACCGCTGATCACCGTCAACTGCGCGATCCTCGGCGGAAGTCTGTTTATGGTCGAGCGGCAGTATGATTTCGGCGAGTCCGTCGTCTACGGATTCGGCAGCGGTTTCGGCTGGGCGCTCGCCATCATCACGTTTGCAGCCATTCGTGAGCGGTTGAAATACGCCAACATCCCGTCCGGCCTTCAAGGCCTTGGCATCGCCTTCATTGTCACGGGGCTGATGTCGCTGGGCTTTTCCGCCTTTGCCAGGCTCGCGCCATGAGTGTGATCCTGTTCGGCACCCTTTTGATCGTCATCGTGGTGCTCGCGCTCACCGCCATGGTGATGCTGGCGCGGGGTGTACTGATGCCGGCTCACCCTGCCGTTATAACCGTCAACGGCTCGAATGCGTTCGATGTCAAAACCGGTCAAAAACTTCTCACCGCCCTGCATGAACATGATGTGCTTGTGCCGTCTGCCTGCGCCGGGGCTGGGACTTGCGGCTTATGCCGGGTCACCGTGCTCGACGAACACCAAGGCTACCAGCCGGTTGAGACCGCACGGCTTTCCAATGCCGACCGGCGCGCCGGAGTCCACCTTGCCTGCCAGGTCACGCTTCGTGACGACATGCAGGTCGAAGCGCCACAGGAATGGGTTGGCGCGACCAGCTACACTTGTACCGTTCACTCGGTTACCGCCCTCACGCCCCTCATCCGCGAGATCGTTCTGCAACTGCCTGATGAAGTCGACGCCACGATCGTCGCCGGCAATTATGTGCAAGTCAGCGCCCCGCCCTACGCGCTCGACTACACAAGCATTGACGTGCCCGAAGCGCACAGCACCGCTTGGCAATCGATCAAGAATCTCAGCGTGCGCAGCGATGAAGAGGTCACCCGCGCCTACTCCATTTCCAATCGTCCAGAGGATACGGCCGCCCGCCGCGTCGTTCTCAACATTCGTCTCGCTCTGCCGCCGCCATCCGTCCCCGAGGCCGAGCCGGGGATCGTATCGTCATGGCTCTTCGCCTTGCAGCCGGGCCAGGAGGTCATAACGTCCGGGCCGTTCGGCAGCTTCCGCGCCCAACCGACCGACAAGGAAATGGTCTTCATTGGTGGCGGCGTTGGCATGGCGCCGCTTCGTGCGCTCATCCATGAGCAGCTCGGGATCACCAAAAGTGGGCGGAAGATGTCGCTTTGGTATGGCGCGCGCAACAAGGCCGAACTGCTTTACGTTGATGAGCTGGATGGGCTGGCGGCCACGCACGAAAACTTCGATTGGACAGTCGCGCTCTCCGACCCACAGCCGGATGATGATTGGCAGGGTGCCGTCGGCTTTGTCCATCAGATCGCACTCGACCGGTATCTGCGTGACCATCCGGAACCGGAGAACTGCGAATACCATCTCTGCGGCCCGCCACTCATGATCCGTGCGGTTTTCCAGATGCTCGACGATCTGGGTGTCGATCGCGATCACATCTTCAACGATGATTTCGGGGTCTGACGATGACGTTTACACGACGCAGTTTTTTGGCCAGTACCGCAACCATTGGGCTGGTTTGGGCGCTTCCATCGCAAGCCTCTTCTTTGTCTATTGGCGGGCACGCCTTTGGCAGCACCTGGCGCTTTTCCGGCGAGCCGGGCTTGGATGAAATGCGTCTGCGCCCGTTGATCGAAGCCGTAATCCGGCGCGTGGACCAGCAGATGTCACCCTGGCGCGCCGACTCTGACATTTCACGATTCAACGCTTTGCCGAGCACAGATTGGCAAGCCATGCCGGGTGATGTTTGCCGCGTTGTGTCAGCAAGCCTCGACGTCGCACGTGCCACTGGCGGCGCCTTCGACCCAACCGTCGGACCAGCGGTTGCCCGGTTTGGCTTTGGCCGCATTGAAGGGGGCTCGGGAACCTTTGATGCGATCGGTGTTCGCGGTGATGCCGTCCGCAAGACTCAGGCCGACATGACCCTGGACCTTTGCGGCATCGCCAAGGGCCATGCCCTGGATGAGATCAAACAAGCCTTGCGTCACGAAGGCGTGACCTCGGCACTGGTCGAGCTAGGCGGCGAAGTGGCCGCTATCGGTGAGCATCCCGCAGGCCGGCCCTGGCAGGTTGCCATCGAGCGACCAGGAGAGCGTCAGATCACGGCCCACCGCATCGTCGCGCCCGGGCAGATGGCGCTAGCAAGTTCCGGCCACACACCCAATGGCCATCGAGGGCGCATCGCGTTCAGCCACCTCATTGACCCGCGCCAACAGCGCCCAGTTGATCAAGACCTGGCCTCGGTGTCGGTTCTGGCCGCCAGCGCCATGCAAGCCGATGCGCTGGCGACCGCCCTCACCGTCCTTGGGCCGAGCCGGGGGATTGAACTCGCACAAGAACAGCGCATCGCGGCGCTTTTCTTAGAACCAACACCCTCCGGCTTCCGCGAAACAATGACCGGCGCTTTCGCCGACCATGTGACGGCGTAGGAGGGGACGATGATCTTTCTTTTCACTTTCAGCATCTTCGCATTGGCCATCGGCGGGCTCGCCATCGGTGTGATGGCAGGGCGCAAGCCGATCGAAGGCTCCTGCGGCGGCGTTGCCTGTCTGAAAGACATTGAGTGCGCCACCTGCCCGAACCGCAAAATGGTGGAGCACGAGCCATGAACACCAGGTCCGCCGATTCCCTGCCCCTGGTCGCTGACTTTATGACGCGCGATCTGGTGACGCTGACGCCTGACATGGAAATCAATCGCGCGATGAACATCCTGCTCGACCGGCGGATATCCGGCGCGCCAGTACTCGACAGTGATGGGTTGCTGGTCGGCGTTCTCACCAAGCGCGACTGCCTGAAGGCTGCGCTGGATGCCAGTTACTATCGCGATTGGGGCGGGCATGTGGACGCTTATATGAGCCATCCAGTGACGACGATCGACGCCAGTATCGACATCATCAGCGCCACAAACCTCTTCATTGAAAAGCCGTTTCGCCGCTTTCCGGTGATGGATAGCGGCAATCTGGTCGGCCAATTGAGCCGCACCGATGCGCTGCGCGCCCTCGCAAGCCAATGGGGCTAACGACCGCCAGACACAAACTAAACACGCAAATTCACGCAACAATCGCCGCAGAGCGGTAGCAGAGAGGAAACAGCATGGGCACGAAAAACATCATCTGGTTTGACGATTTGGCACGCGGCGACGTTGCCCTGGTCGGCGGCAAAAACTCCTCGCTTGGCGAAATGGTTCAGCAGCTGGGCAGTGCCGGCATCAAGGTCCCGTCCGGTTTTGCGACCACCGCTGATGCGTTTCGCAATTTCGTAAAACACAATGGCTTGGACAAGGTGCTCGACGAAACGCTGAAACGCCTCACCAACAAGCAGATGACGCTGCAAGAGGCGGGTACACACATCCGTAAAGCCTTCATCGCCGGTGAATGGCCGCAGGATTTGCGTGACGACATCGTGGCGCATTTCGACGAGCTGCAGAAGCGGGTCGGTGCGGACGAACTTTCCGTGGCCGTGCGTTCAAGCGCCACCGCTGAAGATCTGCCCGATGCAAGCTTTGCTGGCCAGCAGGAAACCTTCCTCAACGTACGCGGGCCCGATGCGCTGCTCGCCACCTGTCGGCGCTGCTACGCCTCGCTGTTCACCGACCGGGCCATCATGTACCGCACCATGAAAGGCTTCGACCACGAGAAGGTCGCGCTTTCAGTTGGGGTTCAGCTCATGGTGCGCTCCGATATTGGCGGGTCGGGCGTCATGTTCTCCATCGACACCGAAACCGGCTTCGACAAGGTTGTGCTCATCAACGCCGCCTGGGGCCTTGGCGAAAACGTCGTCCAGGGCGCGGTGAACCCCGATGAGTACCAGGTGTTCAAGCCCTTCCTGGATAATGAAGCGCTCCAACCGATCGTCGAAAAACGGCTCGGGGAGAAAGAGCAGAAGATGATCTATGCTGGTCAGGAAGGCGGCGAGACCATCAACGTGCCCACTTCCAAGCGCGAGCAGCAAAGCTTTGTCTTGAGCGACGCAGAAATCGCGGCCCTGGCGCGCCAAGCCGTCACCATCGAGAAGCACTATGGCCAGCCAATGGACATGGAATGGGCCAAGGACGGCGAAACCGGCGAGCTTTACATCGTGCAAGCGCGGCCAGAGACGGTGCAATCGCGCGCCGATCATCAGGTCATGAAAAACTTCACCCTCAACACCAAGGATACCCCGATCCTGAGCGGTCTGAGCGTCGGCAACGCCATCACCCAGGGTCCGATCTGCATCATTGAAAGCGCACAGGACATTGAGCGTTTTATCGACGGATCAGTGCTTGTCACATCGACGACCGACCCCGACTGGGTGCCGATCATGAAGCGGGCGGCCGCGATCGTCACCGACCATGGCGGGCGCACCTCCCACGCCGCCATTGTCAGCCGTGAGCTCGGCATTCCGGCCATTGTTGGCACAGGAGACGCCACACATGTTCTGCACGACCGCCAGCAGGTGACGGTTTCCTGTGCTGGGGGCGAACAGGGCGACATCTATCAGGGCTATCTCGATTTCGATGTCGAAGACATCAAGCTTGACCATGTGCCCGACACCAACACGAAAATCATGCTGAACTTAGCCAACCCGGCCTCAGCATTTCGCTGGTGGCGCCTACCGTCGGATGGAGTCGGCCTCGCCCGCATGGAGTTCGTGGTGAACTCCGCCGTGCAGGTGCATCCGATGGCGTTGGTGAATTTTGATACGCTGCACGATGATCACGACAAGCAAGAAATCGAAGCGCTGACGCGCGGGTACGATGACAAGAAACACTATTTCGTCGAAACGCTAGCCCGAGGCCTTTCGCGCATCGCCGCTGTTGCTCATCCCAACCCGGTGATCGTGCGGATGAGCGATTTTAAAACCAACGAGTACGCCAAACTGCTCGGTGGATCGGCGTTCGAGCCGGATGAAGAAAACCCGATGATCGGGCTGCGCGGCGCCTCGCGTTACTATGCCGACATCTACCGCGATGGTTTTGCTCTGGAATGCCAAGCAATCCGCCATTTGCGTGAGGATCTTGGCTTCACCAACGTACTGGTCATGATCCCGTTCTGCCGGACGCCGGAGGAAGCTGATCTGGTGCTCGATGTCATGGCCAAAAACGGCCTGGAGAGAGGTAAAAACGGCCTCGACATCTATGTCATGTGCGAGGTGCCATCGAACGTCATTCTGGCAAACGAATTCGCCAAGCGGTTCTCCGGTTTCTCCATCGGATCGAACGATCTGACCCAGCTCACCTTGGGCGTTGATCGTGACAACGAACATCTCTCCGGCGTTTTTGAAGAGCAGAACGATGCCGTCAAATGGATGATCGAAACGGTGATCGCCCGCGCCCATCAGGCGGGTGCCAAGGTTGGGCTGTGCGGTCAGGCGCCGAGCAACGACCCGACCTTTGCCAAGTTTTTGGTGGAAGCAGGAATCGACAGCATATCGGTGACCCCTGACAGCTTCCTCGCTGTCAAAGCCAATGTCGCCGAAGCCGAAAAGGTCAGCTGATCAACAGGTTGAGAGAGACATTGAGCGCCATCAGGCGCTCAACTGATCCAGCCACTCTTCATGTGCCGCCGTCTGCGCCAACCGGTGCACGTCGGTGATTGCAAAGGTCTGCGCGTCGATGATCGTTAGAATGTCGTTGCGCGACATCCACTGAATCTGACGCGATACAGTCTCCGGTGTCGTGCCAAGATAGAGTGCCACATCCTTGCGACTAACCGGAAATGTCACGATTTGTGTTTCTGGTTTCCCGGCCTTTTCACACCCCATGAGATTGGACCGCCGCAGCAACATTAAGAGGAAGCTTGCAACCTTCTCGCGGGCCGTTTGGCATCCAAGCAGCACCATCCATTCACGCGCAGCGTCCAACTCGGTCAGCACCTGCACGAGCAGCTCATGTTCAACTTCGGGATACTGCGCAAGCAGGCTCTCAAACGCCTGGCGTTCAAACACGCAGATCTCAACATCTGTCGCTGCCTCGAAGGAAAACGGCGCGGCATCTTCAAAGGGTCGACCAAAAAAATCGGACGGGAACAGCAGCCCGACCACTTGCTGACGGCCGTCTTCGAGCGTCTTGCACAGCTTCACCATGCCGGAGACGACATTACCGAGAAATCCGCCCGGCTGACGCTCACCAAGGATCACCTGTCCAGCAGAAAACTTACGGATTCGGCTGAGGCTTTGAAGCTCTTGGGCGGCAGCCGACGATGCTCGGCTGCAAATGGCGCGATTATGGATGGAGCACTGATCACAACGCGTGCGAAAAGACGCATGCGGCGAGGAATAATTCATCAACCGGCCCTGAAGGATACACGACTACTTTAGCCGACCCTTACACATCGCGAGAACCTGGTGAAGGAAAATCGGACGACCTGAAGCTGATCCATGTACGATTCAACGTAAGGGCGTAACGATGCGTCAGGCGGTTGCTGCGGCAGCCTCGGCCGCCGTTCCATAGCGCGGCAGATCGGCAAGGCTCTTGCCATGTGCCGCCATCAACGCGTCGCGTACAAAGGCAATATGCGCTGTTTCTTCAATGATTTCGGCCAGATACTGCGCGGCCATCAGAGTTTTTCCAACGCCAATCGTTCCGTGGTTAGCGAGCACCGCGGCGCGGATCGATGGGTCTTGAAAGACCGGTGAAATCTCCACATCCGTCTGCGGCCCGCCATTGGCCGACAGCGGTATCAACGGCATACGGCCGATCTTCTCGATGGTTTGAACAGTCAGGCACGGTATCTCGATACCGGCCGAGGCGTAGCCTGTCGCCCACGGGCTGTGGCAGTGCACGATGGCATTGATGTCCGGACGGATGCGGTAGAGATCGGCGTGGAAATCAAGGTCCTTGGACGGCTTAAAGGCCGACGGTTCCAGTGTTCCATCCAGAAAGGCGACTTGTAGATTGTCCCGCGTGCATTCGGCAAAGCCGACACCCGACGGTTTGATGACAATTGCGTCGGCTGACGCCAAGCGAACGGAAAGATTGCCCCCGGCGTTGGTCTGCAAGCCCCGATCAAAGCAGCGCCGCGCGGTGGCAATTAGCGCATCCTTCTTGGCTTCCAGTTCTGATACGTCAGGCTTCTGCGCGGGCATGGGGGGCTCCTTCACGGGGGGCTTGTTCAAGGGCAGGCAGATGAGGGCGCAGCGCATTCATTATGGCGTGCACCGTGCCGGCATCGTTGATGTGATGGTCGAGCGTCTGCAGGGTGACGGTCGAGGAAACGCGCGCGCGCATGACCTCCAAGAACACTTCGCGCAGCGCTGGCGATTCAATGGCGCCGCCTGGCCGGTCCTGGTGGGAAAAACCACCCATCGGCACAAGCAGGGTGACCGGGACCTCTGCACCATCAAGCGCGTCGGCGAGTATTCCGGCGACCAAGGCCATTTCGTCTTCACTCACCTGCACATGGGTAAAATAGCCTGTGTGCTGATAATGCGGGCGCTCCAGATAGGCCGGTGGCACCAGCGACAACTCGCCAAGACCGATGAAGTTCAGCCCTCCCGGCAAGACCACCTGGGGCACACCGCAGTCGCGTGCCGCCGTCAGCCGATCCGGCATCTCCACATGCGCGCCTGCCACATGAATGCGGGTCAGTTCGTGAAGGGTCATATCGACGACGGTGTGGAATGTGCCGCAGCGGGCAAAACGGGCATAGGCGGCGCCACCGAACCCATTGGCGTGGAACACTGTCGCCTCCCGGCCTTCGGCGTTCAATGCAGCCGACAGACCGTCCGCGCAGGCGCCCGTGGCTCCAAGTGCCGTGATGCCAACGGAAGGATTGGTGGAAACGTGGGGGAGCATGTTCGATGTCTGGCAGAGGCCAGCCAGCATGGCAGCGGCGTTTTCGAGCACCTGCCGGAGGGCTGCGTTGATGCCGCAGACATCGGCCAGCGTCGGCACGATGATGATCGCATTGTCAGCCAGCGCATAGCGCGGATCGAAGGGAAGCGTGGTCACCAGCATTTTGGGAAACGCGAAGGGCATGCCGCGCATCACCTGCAGCGCAATTTCACCACCCGTTCCACCGCCAATGGAAACGGCCGCCGTTGCCCCGGCCTTAATGGCCTCACGCGCCATAACCGAGGCATTGTTCGCCACATCAGCCATGGATTGCAGCTTGCGCGCGCCTGACAGCACCTCGCCATCGGCGTTCAAGGACAGGTCAAGCACATGGCAATGCACGCCATGCCGGTCCATCGCCTGTTTGAAATAGGCAATGGCCTCATGCTTGGTTTCCATCGTCGCCAGCAGCAGGACGGAACAGCCCATCGACGCTAACCCTTCACGGCACCCGCGGTCATGCCGGTGATGATCTGACGCGAGGCAAAGAAAGTGAAGAGGATGGGTGGAATGGCAAGCAGCATGCCGGTGGCCATGATCACACCCCAGTCGATGTTGAACTCGGTGATGGAGTTCACAATCGTCACCGGCACGGTGCGAGTGTTGCGGTCAGCCAGTGCATTGGCCAGCAGGAACTCGTTCCACGCCACGCGGAACGTGAAGATTGCTGCCGCAGCAAGACCCGGCTGTATGAGCGGTAGGACCACCAGAAAGAAAACACGGAACGGCCCTGCCCCATCAATGCGGGCTGCCTCTTCCAGCTGGATGGGAACCTGCACGATAAAGCTTTGCAGGATCCAGATCACGAACGGCAGGTTCATGGCCACATAGACCAGGATGATGCCCGAGCGCGTGCCATCCAGCCCGAACTGTTCGTTCCAGATGCCGAACACCGGCACCAACAGCACCGCTGGTGGCACCATGCGCATGATGAGCGTCGTGAAGCTTGCCGTGTCGCGGCCCAGATATTTGAAGCGCACGATGGAATAGGCTGCCATGCAGCCCAAAATCAGTGTGAGTGCAGTGGAGGCCAGCGAAATGATCAGCGAGTTGACCAACGCCCGGCCAAACGTCGGGTCGCAGCGGCGCAGATGTTCTGGCTCATAAGGCAAAAACTCGCAAAGCGCCGTCTCATAGTTTTGAAGAGTCGGCATGAAGAACAGGTTGGCGGTCGGCGAGGTGATGTCCACGTTCAGCTTGAATGAGTTCATCAGCATCAGCACGATCGGGCCGGCTGACATGAAAACCAGGCAAATGAGCAGCACATAGAAGGCGGGGTTGACGCGCTCTTGGCCGTGCGAGGCGGGCTGGGACATGACTAAACGGCCTCCTCTTCGGCCTGTGCGGCCTTGGCGCCAGCAGCACGGATGCGCGCCAATCGAGCATCGTTGAGCCGCGTGTAAATGAACATGACGGCGGTGATCAGCATCAACAAGATGAGCAGATAGTTCGACATGGCCGCCGCCTCGCCGAGCTGCCGGAACTCCGAGGCCGTTCGCGAAATGCGCAGCGACAAGATTTCCGTCGAAAGTCCCGGCCCGCCATTGGTCATGACAAGGATCACTTCGAGAACTTTAAAGGCATCGATCAGGCGCAGCAGGCAGGTGACAATCAGCACCGGCATCATCAAAGGCAGTTTGATGTAAAGCACCTGCTGCCAGCCATTGGCGCCATCAACGCGCGCTGCCTCAAGGGCCGACTGGGGAAGCGACTGAAGGGCGGCAAGCGCAAGAATAAAAATGAACGGCGTCCACTGCCAGATGTCGGCAATGACGACCGAGGCAAAGGCCCAGCTGCTGTCACCCAGAAATGGGATCTTGTCGAAGCCCAGTGCTTCCAGCCAGCGGTTAAATGGGCCAACCTGCGGGTGGTACATGTAGCGCCACATCAGGCCGACCACGATGGGCGCAATCATCATCGGCAGAATGAATATCGTGCGCAGCACGGCCATCCCGCGCAACTGCCTGTCGAGCAGCAGGGCCAAACCAACGCCTAAGAACATTTCCAGGGAAACAACCAGCGCTGCAAAACGGATGGTGACGCCGAAGCTTTCCCAGAAGCTGGCTGAATTCCAGAGATTTATGTAGTTGCGAAGGCCGACAAACTCCGCCTCGCCGATGCGCTGGCTCGGGTTCCAGTCCAGAAAACTGGCATAGACCATGTACCCGATGGGGTAGAGCAGCGCGATGATCATCACCGCAGCAGCAGGCGCCAGGAACATATAGGGCGTGAGCCGGTTGGCAGCTTGGATGTTCATGGTTGCCTATTCATGGCGCGGTTGCTTTGAGCCTTGGTATTGGGCTTCGGTGGCAGGGTGGCGGCGGGCCGATGTCCAGTCCGCCGCCAGTCTTCAGGCATAGGCCTGGCTTAGTTCCAGGTGTAGTACCCAGCTTCTTCCATGATCGCGCGGCTACGTTCCGCAACGCCGTCCAAAGCTTCCTGGATGTCCAGATCCTCGGTCAGGATCTGGCTGAGCGTTGTGCCAAGGTCAGCGT
The DNA here is from genome assembly GCA_017642935.1 of Hyphomicrobiales bacterium. Lineage (NCBI taxonomy): Bacteria > Pseudomonadati > Pseudomonadota > Alphaproteobacteria > Hyphomicrobiales > Hyphomicrobiales bacterium. The sequence goes on along the minus strand of JAEPOK010000001.1, from coordinate 392,594 downwards.
TGATTTCACCCCAGGTCGGGATGATCGGACGCCAATCTGGATCTGCAAACTGCAGGGCTTCTCCAAAGGTTGCCGAGTAAGGGAAACGCTCGTTGAGAGCGGCATCCTGATAGGTGGAGAAGCGTGATGGGTTACCGCCTTCCATGGCGATCATCAAATCGATCCGCGGGGAGGTCAGCCACTGCATCAGCAGGAACGCAGCTTCGGGGTTGTTGGCATTGCGCGGAATGGCAAGGCCAAAACCGCCTGTCTGCGAGGCGCGCTCAACACCCATCGGGTGCATCGCCCAGCCCACATTGCCGGCAACCGTAGAGCGTGATGGGTCTTCAAAACCAGCAGCAAACGCGATGGAGTCAAGGAACATCGCATATTGACCCTGCGCGAAAGCAGCAGCAGCTTCGGATGGGCCAAATGTCGTGGACCCTTCGATGCCGCAATCGACGATGGTTTTGAGAGCTTCAGCCGCCTCAACGCCAGCGGCGTTGTTCACGATCGGCTCCCAGTTATCGTCAAAGATGCCACCGCCCAGCGGGTTGAGGTGCAACAGATACGCGTGGCTTGCCTGGTGACCGGAAGCAGCGCGAGAGGCAAGACCGCCCATACCAGGTTCCAGCTCAGGGATAAGGCATGCCAGTTCCAGCAGCTCTTCGTAGGTTTCAGGCACCTCAAGACCGTGCTCTTCGAAGATGTCGGTACGGTAGCCAAGAACCGAGGTTTCCGAACCGAACGGAATGCCGAACAGCGAACCGGTTGGACCGGGCAAATAGCCTTTTGTGCCACCGGCGACGCCGATGTTTTGCACATACCCGTCGATCAGATCGTCAGCATTGTAGCTTGGGTCAGCCAGCGCGGGGTCCATGAAAAAGCGGGCCAGATTGTGCAACTGGTCGGCAAACACGTAGTCAGCCTTTGAAAACACGACGTAGGCGATGAGATCGTAATCACCCTCATCCTGCGTCAGTTCCAGCGTTTGGCGTTCGCGCATACGCAGATACTGAAGCTGATCAACTTCGACTTCGATGCCAGTTTCTTCGGTGAACAACGGCAGCACTTCCAGCACCGCATTGTAGTGCGGGTGGGCGGGGAAGTTCACCACAAGCGTTTCGCCCTCATAGGGCGCATAGGGATTGGCCAGAGCCGCCCCGGTCATGGCGACCCCAGTGAGCGCCGTCGTGGCGACAGCCGCTGCGGTCAGTGTCTTAAACAGTTTCATCTTTATCCTCCCAGGATGGTGAAAGACCTGTCGTGCAGGCCGGTCGTCTGCGGCGTTAAAGCGCCGCTTCAGTTTTCGGATCGAAGAGATGCAGTTCCTTTTCATCGATCCGGAACGACCGCGACTGCCCTGCTGGGATCGGCGCTGCCGTTGAAATTTCGATTTGGACGTTCTGTCCGCCCAACTCCGACATCAGCACAGACTGCGCGCCGATATACTCCGATAAGATGATGGGCAGGGTCAGGGCGTCCGGCCCCGCATCTTCAGAAAAGGCCGACGGCCGCACGCCAAGTTGCACGTCCCGACCAACATGGCTGGACAGTTTTTGGTTGCGCTCAGGGGAAAGCGGGATTTTGAAGCCAGGACCAGTTGCGAAGAGAAGCTCACCCTCTTGGGCGAGCTCTGCACTCAGGAAATTCATGGTCGGCGAGCCGATAAAGCCGGCAACGAAACGGTTGGCCGGTCGGCGATACAGTTCCTCGGGCGTGCCGGCCTGCATAATTTCACCACCGCGCATCACCACGATCTTATCGCCGAGGGTCATCGCCTCGATCTGATCATGGGTCACATAGACCATGTTCTTTTGAATGCGCTTGCTCATCAGCGCCAATTCCGCGCGCATCTGACCGCGCAGCTTTGCGTCGAGATTGGAGAGCGGTTCGTCGAACAAAAAGGTGGACGCATTGCGTACCAAAGCCCGGCCCATCGCCACACGCTGACGTTGGCCGCCGGAAAGTGCGCCAGGTTTGCGGTCAAGATACTCGGTTAGCCCTAGCGTGGCGGCCACCTCTTTGACGCGCTTATCGATATCCGCCTTGGGGTATCGAGCCAGGCGCAAGGCAAACGACATGTTTTTGGCGACGTTCATGTGCGGGTAGAGCGCGTAATCCTGAAACACCATCGCCAGATCGCGATCTTTCGGATCAAGCCGTGTCACATCACGATCACCGATGGAGATTGTCCCGTCCGTGACAGACTCCAACCCGGCAATCATCCGCAGCGTCGTGGACTTGCCACAGCCGGAAGGTCCGACGAGCACCGTGAACTCACCGTCATCCATCGTAAGGTTGAGATCCTCGATGACCGTGACGGCGCCATAGGCCTTGCGCAGGTTTTCCAGCCGGATTTCGGGCATTACAGCTCTTCTTTTCTCCCAGTTCGCCGAGGAACACATATTTTGTATACAAAAGCAATCAAAAACATACAAAATAGCCCGATCATTGTGTTTACGCCCGACCTAGGCTACCTCTGAGTGCAAAGGAGACCCTTTGAATGAACACGGTCACCCAACGCGCTCGCGTCAGCGTGGCACAGCGCATTGAAAGCGCGCTGCTCGACGAAATCGCCGCCGGTCAGATCGAGCCAGGCCAGCGCCTGGATGAAACCCGCCTGGCCGAGCGCTTCGGCGCGTCGCGCACCCCTGTCCGTGAGGCGCTTGGGCGTTTGACCGCGCAAGGGGTCCTGGAGCCAAGCGAAGGTCGCGGCACCCGCGTTGCGCAGTACACGCGCGAAGAACTGGCGCAGATGTTTGAGGCGATGCACGAGATTGAGGCTCTGTGTGCACGGCTGGTGGCACAACGCCTGACGTTGCTGGCCAAGTCACAGCTCGAAGCCGCCCAAGCTCGCTGTCATGAAGCGGCGAAAGCTGGAGATTTTCAGGCCTATTTGCGCGCCAATGAGGCGCTGCACTTCGCCATCTATCAGGCAACAGGCAACCCCTATATCCAGCAAATGGCCTCGGACTTTCGTCGCCGAACAGGGCCGTTTCGCGCCAAGAAATTCGCCACGAAGGCTGACCTCATCGCTTCGGCTCACAGCCACGATGAACTTCTGGAAAAAATCTTCTCCGCCGATTCCAACGATGCCTTCGACTATATGCGCAAGCATATGGAAGAGAGCTTCATGCGCGTGCTCGCCGCCAACTGATCACATCAAAACCGCCATTCTGATCGCTTGGCACGCTTTCCTGTAGACAGATGTGAAAGTTTGTATACAAAAGGCGAGTGCAATAGCCGGAGCGGAGCAGTATGGGCATTCAAGAGACGAAAATTTATCCGATCAACACCGGCTGGCTGGAGGCCGATCTCGGCACCTACATTTTCTGGAAGGGACCGGCGGGCCAAAAAATCTGGAACCCGGTCTACTGCCATTATGTCGATACCGGCGAGCATAAGATCCTGATCGACACCGGCCTTTGCGATGAGGAGCGCGCCACCAAATACCATCACAAGTGCGACAAGCGCGGCTGCCTGCAGGTGCATGAGCATCTTGAGCAGAAGCTCGGCGTGCACCCAGACGAAATCGACGCCATCGTCTTCACGCATCTGCACTGGGACCATGTGCAGAACATGAAAGAGTTCAAGAACGCACGCTACATCGCGCCCAAGGCCGAAATCGAAATGGCCTATAACCCGCTTCCCCTCTACTACCGCACCTATGAGTCCGGCTATCTGGGCATAGAACACGCGTATGCAGGCTGTGTGTTTGAGGCCGTGGAAGATGAGTGTGAAGTACTGCCCGGCATCACCATGTTCCACACACCAGGACATTCTGTCGGCCACATGGCGGTGACAGTCGCAACTTCAGCCGGCGACATCGTCGTTGCTGGCGATGCCATCTTCCAAGAGCGCAACATGGAACCCAATCCTGCCGAGGGATGGCGCTACTGGGTCCCAGCGCGCTTCGTGAACTCCTTCGAAGGCTGGAAATCGGTGGAGGAGTTGGACAAGCGCGCCGATTACATTTTGGCCTGCCATGACAAAGTGGCGAACGCCCGCTCCGACGTGTTCCCTTATGAAGGCATGCCGATCCGCAAGCGCCGCCAGGTGATCCCGGGCTATCAATTCTACTTTGGTGACATGCCTGCGGGATCGGTAGACAAAGCCGCACCGGCAATGCCCAAAGAGGATGTCGAAGCCTACATTGCTGGCCTTGTGCCCCCAACACCGGATTGATCAAACGCGATGCACATCATCGACAGCCTGATGGCCGTGGCCGATCAATGCGATGCGGTGGTGTTTGATCAATGGGGGGTGCTGCACAATGGCTCCACCCCCTACCCCGGCGCCGCCGAAGCAATAGTGGCGCTCGCTGCGGCGGGTAAGAAGTTGGCCGTCCTTTCCAATTCCGGCAAGCGCGCTGCACCCAATCGCGAGCGTATCGCGGCGATGGGTCTGCCCGCCGATTTGTTCGATGAGGTCATGACCTCCGGCGAGGCGTTCTGGCAGGACGTGCACATAGGACGGGTCAATCCCGGCCGCCTCTTCGCGATAACCGCCAAACCAGGCGACGAGCAAAGGTGGGGCGAAGGATTATCCGTCGAATGGACCGACAATACGGACGAGGCCGATGCGGTGCTTTTGATGGGCCTGCCTGAAGGCGGTGATGGCGTCGCGGAACGGGCCCAGCTTGACGAGGCACTGAAACAAGGCTTGCCGCTTTTCTGCACCAACCCCGACCGTGGATCGCCGCGCGCCGATGGGGTAGTGCAACTGTCCCCTGGCGCCCTCGCCCATGCGTACCAAGACTCTGGAGTAGATGTGGTGTTTTACGGCAAACCCTATCGGCCCGTGTTCGATGCCCTAGCCGCAGCACTCTGCATCGCGCCGTCATCCATACTGATGGTCGGCGACTCACTGGAACACGATGTTGCAGGTGGTGCCGCCGCAGGCTGGAAGACGGCATTCGTCACAGGGGGGCTGCACGCAGAAGCGTTTGAACACGGTGACGCGCTGGCAACCGCTGCCGAATTGGCAAAGGAACACCAAGCGCCATTGCCCGATTTCGTCATTGGCCGCCTGGCAGGAGAGAGAAAAAACTATGGGTGAGCAAGCACCCCTTCCGCGCGACTTCTTGGAGCTTTCCGCCGATTGCGGCAGCGACCCGCTTCGCGTCCAGGGCCCAGGCGGCAACACGTCCATCAAACTGGGCGAGACACTGTGGATCAAAGCCTCCGGGACGGAACTTGCCAACGCCCTCGACCAAGACATTTTCGTCGCCGTAGACCGCGTGATCGCTCTTTCTGAAGCTAAAGGTGCCGGCGATGGAACCTGTCAGGCTGCCATACTAGATCCCGAGCGCGGGCTGCGCCCCTCCATCGAGACCACCTTTCACGCGCTTATCGATTGGCCCGTCGTCGCACACACCCACTCAGTGGCTACACTCGTCCATGCCACCAGCGATCAAGGGTTGGACGCGGCACGCGAAAAACTAAATGGCTTGCCGGCGGCATTCGTGCCCTATCGAAAGCCCGGACGTCCGTTGACCGAAGCCATCGCCGCGGAGATGACACCCAACGTTCAGGTTTTTGTGCTCGGCAATCACGGCTTGATCGTTGCCGGAGACAGCGCCCCCGACGTCGCCACTCTAATGTGTGAAGTGGAAATACGCTTGGCCGTGCCCATTGTGACGGATGGCGCGACACCTCAAAGCGATGCGCCAGATGGATTCGTTTGGCTGAACACCAGTGCGGTGGCGCAGGACAAGCGGCTGTTCAGCCTTGCGACGACAGGCTCCTATTACCCCGATCATGTCGTTTTTCTTGGACCCGCCCTGCCGACCAAACCAGTGGATGGTGCACCGGCCTGTCTGATCGAGGGCCAAGGATTGGCTATTCGAGCCGATGCAACGTCGGCGCAGCGCGCGATGGCACAATGCCTCAGCGATGTTCTCACGCGCCTGCCTCCATCCTGGACGCCCAATGCCATAGGCAGTGAGGCCGAGGCCGAGCTGCTCAACTGGGACGCCGAAAATTACCGCCAAGCCCTGGCCGCCCGTAAGTCATGACCAACGGCGCATCCGACTTCGCGCTTGGCATTGATATCGGCACCTCCGGTGTGCGCACCGCCGTCGTTAACGGCAATGGAAGCGTGATAGGAACCGCGAAAGCGAGCCACGCGTCCACCTCAAACGAAGACGCACTGGCTTGGTGGGATGCCGTGTCGCGGGCGTTGGACACGCAAATCCAACAGTTACAGACCCTGGGCATTGATCCCCAGCACATCAGCCGCGCCGCGGTCGATGGAACATCAGGGTCCATAGTTCTTGTTGATGATCAGCTGACCCCCGTCACACCAGCGCTTTTGTACAACAGCTCGGGGTTCACGCCGGAAGCTGAACGCATCAACCATTTTGCTGAACCGACATCCATCACACGCGGAAGCTCATCAGCCTTGGCGCGCATGTTGCACCTGCAAGCCCACGACAAAGCTGGCAAAGCCAAGCACCTCATGCACCAAGCCGATTTCATCACCGCAAAGCTTGCGGGCACCTCGCTCGGCTCAGACGACAACAACGCGTTAAAGCTCGGCTGGGACCCAGAAACCTGCCGCTGGCCATCCTGGTTCGAAGCGTTGGGCGTGCGAACCGAAATCCTGCCTGACGTTCATCGCACAGGCACACCCATCGCCACACTTGGCGGCGACATAGCAAAACGTTTTGCATTATCGCCCACCCTTCAACTGCATGCGGGCACCACCGACAGCATTGCGGCGTTTCTAGCGTCTGGCGGGCGACATGTCGGTGACGCTGTGACCTCGCTAGGCACAACGCTCGCGATCAAACTGCTCAGCGATAAACGCATCGATGATCCGGTCAGCGGTGTTTACAGCCACAAGGTCGGTAATAGCTGGCTGGCCGGCGGCGCATCCAACACCGGCGGCGGTGTGCTGGCCGCGTTTTTCACAAGCGATGAACTGACCGCATTAAGCGCGCAGATCGATCCCAAAACACCAAGTGACTTGGACTATTACCCGCTGCTCAAGCCCGGCGAACGGTTCCCCATCAATGATCCAGATCTCGCGCCACGGCTCGCACCACGCCCACAAAGTGACGCGGACTTTCTCAAAGGAATGTTGGAGAGCATCGCCCGCATTGAGGCGCAAGGTTACGCACGGCTGACAGAGCTTGGCGCCCCTGCCCCAAAACGCGTTCTCACTGCCGGAGGCGGTGCCAAAAACCCCGTCTGGACAGCGATACGCGAGCGGCATTTGGGCGTGCCTATCGTGCAAGCTGACGAATCCGAAGCCAGTGTTGGCGTGGCGCGCCTCTGCTGGCGCGCCACATAGCCGTGCAATCGGCCGCTATTTGACGGCGACGGCTTCAATCTCAACCGTTGCGCCAAGAGGCAGCGCGGCAACGGCAATGCACGAACGCGCCGGTTTATGGTCGCCGAAGAACTCCGCGTAAACGGCGTTCACAGCGGCGAAATCGCCCATATCAGTGAGAAAAACCACCGCTTTAGCAACATCGCTCGGCCCAAGGCCGCCTGCCGCCAGCACCTTGCCCAAATTGCTCAGCGCCTGACGAGCCTGGGCTGCAGCATCGCCGCCAAGGAACGTGCCCGTCTCATCAAGCGCAAGGCAACCAGAAATGTAGAGCGTGTCGCCTGCCTGTGCGGCATGGCTGTAGGGACCAACAGCTGGCGGGGCGCCTTCAGCAATCAAAGTGGTAACGGGCATTTGGATGTCTCCCTTTTGGGTGTGTCAGAGAAAAAGAAGCTTGGCCGCGATCGCCGCGCCAAGCAGGAAAACTGTCTGAGCAACCACCAGCGCAATGTGATTGCCGCCAAGATTGACCATGGCACCGAGTGAGGTTTTGACCCCCAGCGCGGCAATGGCCGTGATCAGCATCCACCGGCTCGCTTCAACGAAAGACGCGACAATCGCTTCCGGCAAAACGCCGGTCGAGTTGATCAACATGAAAACGATAAAGGCGATCACGAACAGCGGGATGCCAACCCGTTCGCCATCACTCTTTTGCGTTGCCAGCAGGATGGCGAGAATGACCAATGGCAGGAGCAAGACCCGCTGAAGCTTGGTGAGCGTTGCAACATTGCCGGCCTCATCGCTGATCGAAAAACCAGCGCCGACGACCTGCGCCACATCGTGGATTGTCGCTCCGATCAGAAACCCTGCCTGCTCATCGTTGAATCCGAGCACGGAGAACAGCAGCGGGTAGAGCACCATCGCGACAGTGCTCAGCGTGGTGACGGCGACCACCGTGAACAGCGTGTCCCGCTCCAGATTGTCGCGTTTGGGCATAACCGCCGATATCGCCAGAGCGGCAGACGCCCCGCAAATGGCCGTCGCACCTCCGGTCAAGATGCCAAACGCGATCTTGCGCTTGAACAAAGGGGCTAGCAGCGCACCGCTGGCGATCGTCAACACCACCAGTGCAATGATCACCGCCACCGGCTCCCAGCCCTGCGCCGTGACATCGCCAAGGCTCAAACGAAAGCCTAGCAATGCGACGCCCATTCGCAGCAGCGACTTGGAGGCGAACGTGATCCCGCCAGCACATTTGGGGTGGTCGGCGAGGAAGTTGAAAGCCATGCCGACAAGCAGCGCGAACAGCATGACCGGCGCGCCGTAATGCTCTGACAAGAACCCCGCGCAAAGCGCAATGGTAACAGCCAGCGCAAGACCGCTATAGCCGCCGGCCAGCGGTTTGAAGATGGAAAACAAGGGACAGCCCCCAGACTAGCTGGTCGCGCGAAGATCGAACGTCTCTTGAGGGAAGTATTTCTCAAGGCGAATGTCCGCCGTCTTAGCATGCCCTTCCATGCCTTCAAGGCGCGAGATGCGCGCCGTCGCTTCGGCGACCGGCCGAGCGCCATCACGTGTGGCGCGCTGCCAGGTCACAGTCTTCATGAACTTGTGCACTGACAACCCGCCGGTGTAGCGCGCCGCTCCCGATGTCGGCAGCACATGGTTGGGGCCCGCAGCCTTGTCGCCAAAGGCAACCGTGGTTTCCTCGCCCAGGAACAGCGAACCGTAACTGGAAAGCCGCGCCAGCCACCATTCCAGATCGTCCGCCTGCACGTGCAAATGCTCGGGCGCATAGGTATCAGCCAGTTGTGCCATCTCTTCACGATCCGCGCAGAGGATGATCTCGGCATAATCGCGCCAAGCAGCCTGCGCGTTGTCAGCATTGGTTTTGGGCAACTGACCGATTAGCGACGGTACACGCGCCATGACCTGATCAGCCAATGCCTGGCTGTCCGTGACCAGCCAAACCGGTGAGTTGTAGCCATGCTCGGCCTGCCCCACCAGATCCCAGGCCACAACATTTGGGTCGGCGAGGCTATCGGCAATGACCATGGAATCGGTCGGACCGGCGAACATGTCGATCCCCACCTGTCCGAACAGCAACCGTTTGGCTTCGGCGACAAATTGGTTTCCGGGACCAACCAAGATGTCGGCCTTTGGCAGGCCAAACAGGCCGTTCGCCATTGCGGCGATGCCTTGGACGCCGCCCATGTTCAGGATCACGTCCGCGCCGCAAAGGTCCATTGTGAATAGAATCGCCGCCGGGATCCCTTCACCAGCCTTTGGAGGCGTGCAAGCGGCAATGTGCGGCACGCCGGCCACCTTGGCAGTGGTGATCGTCATGATGGCCGAGGCAATATGGCTGTAGCGACCACCGGGCACATAGCAACCGGCCGCTGACACCGGGATTTGTTTCTGGCCTGCCGTCAGCCCGGGAATGACATCGATCTGGCACTCCTGGATGGTTGCGCGCTGAGCCTCAGCGAACCGGCGAATGTTATCGTGCGCGAAACGGATATCCTGCTTCAACTGCTCGGGTACCTTGGCAACTGCTGCCTCAATCGCCTCGCGCTCAACGACGATATCGCCACCCCAACCATCGAATGTGCGGCAATAGTCCATGGCGACCGCGTCGCCGCCGGCCTCAATGGCCCGCAACATCTCGGCAACGGTCTGCTGCACGTCGGACTGGTCCGTCTCAGCCGTTTTCACCGCTGACTTCAAATAGGTCGGCATAGAGAATCCTTAGGTCTTCAAATCGGCGCGGCGGAACGCACCTTGCACAATGCGGTCGATGACCATGGCAACGAAGAGAATGGCAAACCCGCCCAGAAGACCTGGCCCCTTGGCTGCGAACTGCAGCGCCTCCAGGATCACCTGGCCAAGGCCGCCGCCACCGATCAGCGAGATGATCACCACCATCGATAGGCACATTAGGATGGTCTGGTTCACGCCGGTCATGATGGATGGCAGCGCCAACGGGATTTCCACATCACGTAAGATCTGTCGCCGCGAAGCCCCGAAGGCGGAAGCCGCTTCTTTGATGCTCTCTGGCACACCGCGAATACCAAGCGCTGTCAGCCTAATCACTGGCGGCATGCCGAAAATGATCGTCGCAAGGATACCAGGCGGGTTGCCAGTCCCGAAAAACGCAATGATCGGAATGAGGTAGACAAAGGCCGGCAGCGTTTGCATCAGGTCGAGCACCGGCTCGGCAAACTTGTAGGCCCGCAAGGACTTGCCAAACCAAATGCCAAGCGGGATGCCGATCACCACGCAAAGCACAACCGCCGCGCCAACAAGCGCCACCGTTTCCATGGCGATTTCCCAGTAGCCCAGGAAAGCGATGTAAGCGAGTGCCGCAGCCGTGAAGATCGCCACGCGCGGGCCAGCCGAACGCCACGCCACCACACAGATGACAATCATGACCACCGGCCACGGCGTGCCCATCAGCGCGAGTGACACCGTGTCGAGCACGGTGCGAACGGCGAGCACGATCCCGTCGAACGTACCCGAGCCAGCCGATGCCGCCGCATCGATTTGGCCTTCAAGCCAGCGTGCCGTATCGGTGTAGTGATCGGGCGTTGCCGGGAAGGCGAGAAGAAACTCCGGCACGTTTTCAACTGTGAAGCGGTAGACAGTCAGTGGCATCACTGCGAGCAGCAACAGCGCACCGAAGCCAGCGGACACCATGCTAACGCCGGACGCCACCTTGTCGGGCGTCACTCGCCAGGCCGAATACTGCTTCTCATAGGCGATGTTGCTCCAGATGCCCTGCACGACACGAATGACGATGAGCAGCACGATTCCGGTCATTAGGATCATCAGTGCGTCGGCGGCAGCAGCCTCAGCGGCACCACGGCTGCGTTCCGCTGCCCGCATCAAATTGTTGCCGAGCGTCTCAAATCGCGAGCCATCTTCGCCCGCCGCAATCGCGGCAGCGGACCGATCAAGAAACTCCTGCGCCCGCGTTTCCTGGCGGATTGCCTGTTGCAAGTCAGCGGCGCCGAGTTCACCCCAAGTCCCGCGCCCGATCTGCACCCAAGCGATGATTTCCAGGATCAGGAACCCCCAAAACATTCCCCAGGCACCCCGCGCGGCGGCCCATAGCGGTCCGAGCAAGGCAGCAGCGGCATTGAAGGTGAGCGGAATGCCCGATGTCGTGTCGTGGATCTTATGGAATATGCGCTGATAGTAGGCAGCGTTGCGCTGCGCAAACTCTGCGATGGATTGGTCGAGCGCCGCACGATCCACCTGGACATCGGCAACGGCAGACGCCTTCGGCGCGTCGGCACTGGACCTGGACAGGTCTCGCGGCATTGTCTGGTCGGTCATGGTCTGATCGGTCATCGCAGCCCCCTATTTCCCGCCCTGGATGCCGCGCAGCAACATGGCCTTGGAGATGTAACCAACCTCGTTTCCGCCTTCGGTGACGACCACCGGCGCGTCGCTATCGACCGACATGTCGATCAACGTGTCGAGGTCGGTGTCGCTCGACGCGCGTGTCGCATTGGTCAAAGCCGATCGGTCATAACCGTTGAGCGGCTGCATGATGGAATGCGCCTTCACCAGCTTCAGCCGTGAAATGCCTTGAACAAACTCACGCACATAGTCATCGGCGGGCTTGGTGACGATCTCTTCGGGCGTGCCGATTTGAACAATCACACCGTCCTTCATGATGGCGATGCGATGGCCAATACGGATCGCTTCATCCAAATCATGGGTGATGAAAAGCGTCGTCTTTTTGAGCTCCGAGACCAGCGCACTGAACTGATCTTGAAGCTGCAGGCGGATCAAGGGATCGAGCGCGGAAAACGGCTCGTCCATCAGAAGGATTTCCGGGTCGGATGCCAGCGCGCGCGCAATCCCCACACGCTGCTGCATGCCACCGGAGAGTTCACGCGGCAGCCGGTCCTCAAAGCCCTGCAAGTCGACTAAGCCCAAAGTGTGATCTGACACAGCCCAGCGCTGCGATTTCGGCACGCCGCGAATTTCCAAAGGATAGGCAACATTCTCACGCACCGAGCGATGCGGCATCAGCGCCATGTGCTGAAACACCATGCCGATATGGCGCGAGCGCATCGCGCGCAGATCCTTTACACCCATCGCACTGACATCTTCGCCGAGCACTTTGATGGTCCCAGCGGTCGGCTCGATCAGCCGGTTCACATGGCGCACCAGTGTCGATTTGCCCGACCCCGACAGACCCATGATGCAGAAGATTTCGCCGCGCGCGACCGAGAAACTGGCATCGCGCACGCCAATGACGGTGCCGTACTCCTCCAGTGCTTCGGCTTTGGTGAGCCCAGTGTTTTTGGCTGCTTCGACGGTCTGTGCAGAGCGTTCGCCGAACACCTTCCAGACATTGGAAAGCTCGACGACGGCTTCCGGCTTGGGATTCACATCCACGGGCTTCACTTCCACGCTGGCACTGAAGGCTTCAAAAAACGGGGGGAGACGAGTGGCCGCCGAAGCGGCCACCCGGGAGGGAGCTAGTTTGTCAGCCAGCCAAGAACGACATCTTCGTTCTCGTCCACCCAGCGACGGGCGAAATCGGCAGCATCTTCGCCCTGCACGCTGAGGGCGTAACCCATTTCGCTAAGGGCTTCAGACGGCATCTGGTAAGCATCAAACATGGCGGCGACTTCAGGGAAGTCATCCTGAACGCTGGCCGCGTAGTGCAGATGCAGCGTCGCGCCGTTCCAAGCCGTCGAAGCTTCAGACTTCTCAAGCCAGGCCGGGTCGTCGGTCGGCTGAATGATCGTCCAGGTGTCCGGGTCATGGGCCGGTTCTTCCAGGATGGTCAGGTCATAAGCAACGAAGATGAAGTGTGGATCGTAGCAGAAGCCGATCCATGGCTCTTCAGCGGCAACCGCCGTGCCAAGTGCACCCCATGCGACCGATCCGTCATACTCCTGCAGGTCCATGACCTCATCATAGCCATAAGAGCGGGCACGAATGCGCTCGATAGCAGTAGAGGCCCAACCGGGCGCGCCGATCCAGACTTCCGGCGTTCCGTTGCCGTCAAAGTCGAAGATTGCCATCTTCTCCGGATCGGTCAGGTCTTCAATGCTGGTGATGTCGTGCTGCTCAGCAATGTAGGTCGGCACGCACATGCCTTGCACGGCTTGCACAGGATTGGTGTTCATCACAACCGATTGATTTTCCTGCACATAACGGTCGTGCAAGTTTTGCTGGTTCGGCATCCACACTTCGGGGTGCAAATGCATGGACCCAGCGTCCATGGCCTCAAAAATGATCGGGTTTGTGCCGTTCTGCAATTCGACATCAAGGCCGAAATTCTCTTCGATCACGACTTTGAGAATGTTCGCGGTCGCGTTGGCCGCCGGCCAGTTAGGCACGCCAAGCACCAGATCGGCCGCTTGGGCCGATGAGACGGCCGCGAGCGCACACACACTGGTTGCCAGTGCCGTCTTTGACACGGATTTCATCATAATGCTGCTTCCCTTTTTGTTTGACCGGTTTGGTGTTTCGAGGCGGACGTGCCCGGTCGATGCACGGCCGTGGGGGAGACGCCTTTTGCGGTGTCCCCAGAGTGCGAAAAGGAAATGGTTGCGGCGACAAGCGCATCGAGGCTGTCGATGGTCGCGCCGTGAGCGGCGATGGCTGAAGTAAGCAAAGAGAACTCGCTGCACCCGACCAACACCACATCGGCGCCAGCAGCCCGCAACGCGTTGGCGGCCTGAAGGGCTGTTTCTCGTGCACCTAGATCGCTGCCATCCTGCTTCAGGCAGCGAATGGCCTGCAGCAACTCGCCCTGGTCTTTGGCATAGAGCGGCGTGAGATCTACCGCGTCAAAGGCCAGTTCAAACACGCCGGTTAGCTTCACGGCAGGAGACGCCAACATGCCGACAGTCGCGCCTGGATATCGGGCAGCAATGGCTTTTGCGGTCACGTCCACCATCGACAAGAAGGGTATGGTCACAGCGGCTCGAATGGCGGGCGCATAGGCGTGCGCGGTATTGCACGGCATGACGAGCGCCTGGGCGCCTGCCGTTTCAAGACGCCGTGCCATAGCTGCAAGCACTGGCGAGGGATCCTCGCCTCTGTCTTCAATCAAGGCGGCAATACGTGAGGGGACTTGTGGATTTTGATCGACAAGCAACGGGATATGATCGGCATCATCTTGCGCAGGCACGGCAGCCAGAACGCGCTGCATGAACAGCAACGTCGCTTCCGGGCCCATGCCCCCCAAAACACCAACAGGTCGAAGGGCGGCTCGTTCAGGCATTGGCCACCAGCGCGTTGGCCGCTTCGACGATATGGGCGGCAATCAATTCGCAATCAGCCAACGAAAAGGTCAGCGGCAAGCGCATATCGAAAAGACCGGCTAACACGCGGTCCGTTTGCGGCAAGTGTTGCCGCGGCACATAGCGCCAGCTCGGGTGGGCGGAGGTAAAGGCAACAGGATTGGCATCGCCGAACCATTTCAGGTCAACGCCACGCTCCGCCGTGTCGCGCAGAAAGGCGCGCGCAGCTGCCGCCTCCAAGCCAGGCATCATGAATTGAATCGATGAGCCGACGAAGAACTCTTCGCTTGGGCGCTGAGGCAGATGGAAAATGTCGGATTGGGCAAGACCGGCTTCGACAGTGCGGTAGCGATCATTCCAGCGCGCGATGGCATCATCGAGCTTGGCCAACTGCGGGCGAAGGATCGCCGCCCGCAGATTGTCCATGCGCGCCGATATGTTGGGCGTGTCCAGCTTGATGTCGGCATAAACGTCGGCTGAAGGGCCAGCGCCATGCCGATCGAACATCATGTACGAGCCCGACAGCATGATGGCGCGCGCCATGAAGGCGTCATCGGAGGAGGTTATCAGCCCGCCCTCACCGGAATTGATATGCTTGTAGGTCTGGCTTGAGAAACAACCGGCCAACCCAAACCTGCCAGATTTCTTTCCCCGCCAAGATGCGCCCATGGTGTGTGCGCAGTCTTCAAGCACCGTGATATCAAGGCTCGCCGCCAGCGCCATCAGCGCGTCCATGTCGCAGAGATGTCCACGCATATTGGAGAGCATGAGCACCTTGGCACCCAACCCTTCGGCTTTGGCCCGAAGATCATCCAAATCGATGACCAAGTCCTCGGTGATTTCCACCAACACAGGCTCAGCGCCAACGCCAGCTATGGCGCCAGGCACGGGCGCGAGCGTGAACGCGTTTGTGAGAACCTTGTCGCCAGGTTTGACGCCTGCGGCGCGCAGAGCGATCTGCATCGCTTGGCCGCCAGATGCCACGGCCAGACAGTAGTCTGAGCCTTGCCAAGCGGCGTAGTCGCGCTCCAGCCCGACCGTCTCGGACTCTTCACCCGCCAAGACGTTATAGCGGTGCAAACGTCCGGACTGCATCACCTCGACAGCGGCCGCGATCCCCTCATCGGGGATCGGCTCCTGCTGCGTGAAACTGCCTCTGAAGGGTGGCAGACCCATGCCCTACTCCGCCGCCTGCGCCATCGAAGTGTCGGCGAAAAACGCATCATAGCCGAACAGAGCCGCGGACCCGCCCGTGTGCAGGAACACGATCCGCTCGCCCTTTTTGAAATGCCCCTTGCGCACATAATCGATGAGGCCCGCTGCCCCTTTGCCCGAATAGACCGGATCAAGCAGAATGCCTTCCAGTTCAGCAAACATGCGGATGGCTTCCAACGTGTCATCGCGCGGCAGGCCATAGCCTTCGCCGACATAGTTCGTATCGGCGCGCACATCCTCGCGAGCGACGACACCAGGTAGACCCATCTTCTCAGCCGTCTTGCAGGCCAGATCGTAGACCATCTGCTCTTGTTTGGGCTGCGGCGCGCGGGTTCCGAACCCGAGCAGTGGAATCCCAGCGTTCAACGCCTTCAACCCAACGATCAAGCCAGCCTGTGTTCCAGACGAGCCGGTGGCGTGCACCAGATGATCAATCACAAGGCCCTGTTCATTGGCCTGCGTGAGCAACTCCATCGCGCAATTGACGTAGCCGAGCGCGCCAGTCGGGTTCGACCCGCCACCGGGGATCACATAGACGTTTTTGCCCTCGGCGCGCGCCGCCTCGGCGGCCTTTTCCATCTCACCGGGCATGTCGTGGCCACCGGGATATTTGGCCGTCGTCGCGCCATGCAAATGGTCGAGCAACACATTGGCATTATCGTTGTAATTGTGATCGCTGTAGCCCGTGCGATCCTCCAGCAAGATATGGCACTTCATGCCAAGCTTGGACGCGAACGCCGCTGTCTGACGGGCATGGTTTGACTGGGTCGCCCCCTGCGTCATGACGATGTCGGCATTCATCGCCTCGGCTTCGGCCATCAGGAACTCAAGCTTGCGCGTCTTGTTGCCACCGGTCGACATGCCTGTGCAGTCGTCACGTTTGATCCAAATCTCCGGGCCTCCAAGCTCCTTGCTTAATCGCGCCATCGGTTCCAGAGGAGTTGGAAGATGCGCCAGCCTAAGCCGAGAAAAACGAGCGAGGTGCATGGTCCGTCCTTTGTCAAAATTGCACCATCGCAGTCTTGCCGACCAAAAACCTCAATGCAAATGCGAAATTTTTGATCTAAAGTGCAAATCTTGCAACTTAGGAGGTTATCGTGCGTTTGGAGTGGCTTGAAGATATTTTGGCAGTCGCCGATACCGGCTCATTCACCGAGGCGGCCGATCGCCGACACCTGACGCCCTCGGCCTTTTCACGCCGCATCCAGCAAATTGAAGATCATCTGGGCGTGGAGCTGTTCGATCGAACCCGGAAACCGATCCAGCTGAAACCGACGACGGATGAAAACAAGTCCGAGATCGCACGGTTGGTCGGCAGCCTGCGGCAACTTTCAACCGATCTCCAGCGAAGCAGCCGTCTTTCCGGCAATCGGTTGGTGATTGCCAGCCAGCACGCCCTCACCGCCGCTTTTACACCGCGCGTTCTGAGGGTCCTTCAGAGCCGTCATGCCGAGCTCTATGTTCGCCTTCGCTCAGCCAATTTGGACGATTGTTTCAGCCTGCTGCTCGCCCGTCAGGCCGATCTGGCACTTCTCTATCAGGCGCCGGATCAGGAACTCGATGAGTCAGCGGAGTTCTTGCAAACGCTGACGGTCGGCACGGACCGGCTCGTGCCGGTCTTCTCGGCGACCGATGACAGCTTGCTCAACGAACGATTTGCCGCAGGCCAGTTGCCGATCATCGCCTACCCAAACGATGTTTTTCTCGGACAGGTCATGGACCGCACAATTTTGCCGCGCGTGAGAAGCCTTGCCGACGCGGTGCCACGGGTCGAAACCGCTCTCACCTTGGCTGCTCTGGAATTCGCGGCTTCAGCGATTGGCGTTGCCTGGGTCCCGCTGTCCCTGGCACGCAAGGAACTGGAGACCGGCAGCTTGCATGACCTGTCCGCAACCCTGCCAAGCTGCGAACTGACCATCACTGCCGCCCGCCTCAATGATGAGACGACCAAAAGCGAGGACCTCATATGGTCGCTGCTTGAAACCTTCCCGCTGGACCAGACTGGAGATCGTCCAGCTTAGGCTCGTTTTCGCGGTTGTCCACGCCCTAGTCGTAGCGCAGCTCGCGCACCTTGCCGCGAAACACCACATAGGCCAGAACCGAGTAAGCAGCGATCATCGGCATGACAAAGATCACGCCGACCAGGATGATCATCAGGCTTTCCGGCGCGCTCGCTGCCTCATAAAGCGTCAATTGCTCCGGCACGACATAGGGGTAGAACGAGTAGGCGAGACCGAAAAAGGCGAGTGTGAACAGAATGCTCGCGCCGATGAACGGCACATGCCGAAACCTGTCGGTTTCATCCGGAAGATGCGTCAAGGTCCAGGCCAACAAGCCAGTGACCAACACGGCCGTGATCGGTAGCGGCGCGAGCAAAATGATTTCCGGGACCGAGAACCATTTGGCAAAGATCCGCTCCGAGACCAGCGGCGTTGCCGCTGAAATCCCTATAAAGCCGATAAGGACCCCGGCCAGGCCGCGTTTCGCCCACAGGACAGCGCGAACTTGTAAGCCACCTTCGGCTTTGATGATGAGCCAACAGGCCCCGATAAAGGCGTATCCCGCCGCTGTGCAGAGCGCGGTAAGGCCGGCAAAGGCGATGGTGGCGAAGCTCCATTCCAGGCCCATAATGTAAAGGCCGAGCATGAAGCCCTGCGACAACGCCGTCATCAAGGAACCGCCGAAAAAGGCCCAATCCCACAAGGGTTTGTTGGGGGCCGGAGCCTTGACGCGAAACTCGAACGCGACACCGCGCAATATGAGACCAACAAGCATGACGCCGACGGGCAAATAGAGCGCAGTGAGAATGGTGCCGTGAGCAGCGGGAAAGGCCACAAGCAGCAATCCCACCGCCAAAACGAGCCAGGTTTCATTGGCATCCCAGAACGGGCCGATCGATGCGATCATTTTGTCGCGGTCAGCTTCACCAACCAACGGCGTCAACATGCCGATGCCAAGGTCGAAGCCATCCAGGATCACATAGATCAGGATCGTTGCCCCCATCAGCCCGGCAAACACCACCGGCAGCCAGACTGTAGGGTCGTTGAACAGCAAACTCATCACTCTACTCCCCCGGAACCAGCGCGACTTCTGCCGCACCTGACGCAGGTGTCATCGACTTGGGCAGATCACCTTTGGCCGCCCTGCGGGCAAGGTAGAAAAGCACCGCCACATAGGCGAGCGTCAGTCCGGCATAGATCGCCAGGTAGACAAGTAGCGTGGAGAGCACCATCGGCGCGGGCACATTCGCGACTGCCTCATAGGTTTGCATAACACCGGTCACGAGCCAGGGCTGACGGCCAATCTCGGTCGTGTACCAACCGGCTAGAGTCGCCACCCAGCCAGAAAAGGTCATGGCCACCAACCCGCGCAACAGCCAGGGGTTCACCTGCTCTGTGCCACGCCGCCAGAAGAGAAAGGCCGCAGTCCAGGATAAAGCCAGCATGGCAAGACCCGTTCCGACCATAATACGGAACGACCAGAACACAGGGTTCACCGGCGGATGCATGATCGTTCCATCCTCGGCCACAAAGTTATTGAGACCTGGAACGACGCCATCGGCTTCGTGTTTCAAGATGAGGCTCGCGCCGTTGGGAATGGCGATCTCGAAATGGTTCTCGCGGGCCTCTTCATCCGGCAAGGCAAACAGGAGCAGTGGCACATTGCCTTGGGTTTCCCAATTGCCTTCCATGGCCGCGACTTTGGCCGGCTGGTGCTCCAATGTGTTGAGACCATGAAGATCGCCAGCGAAAATCTGGACCGGGATTAGGGCGGCAGCCAACCAGACGCCGGTTTTCAGCGAAAGCCGCGCCGAACCTGAGCGCTCGCCGACCAGGATACGGAAGGCCGAAAGGCCAGCCAAAAGGAACGCGACCGTCAATCCACTGGCGAGCAGCATGTGCGCCAGACGGTAAGGCATCGATGGGTTGAAGATGATCGCAAACCAATCGGTCGCATGGGCGACGCCATCAATCATTTCGTAGCCTGCCGGCGTGTGCATCCAGGAGTTCAGCACAAGGATCCAAAACGCGCTCATGGTCGTGCCAAAGGCGACCAGGAAGGTGGCCAGCGTGTGGAGCCAACCCGGAACACGGCTGAAACCGAACAGCATGATGCCAAGAAACACAGCTTCCAGGAAGAAGGCCGTCAGCACCTCATAGGCGAGCAGCGGCCCGGCAATATTGCCGACCGTTTCCATGAAGCCCGGCCAGTTGGTGCCAAACTGGAAGCTCATCGTAATGCCCGACACCACGCCAAGCGCGAACGTAAGCGCGAACACTTTGACGAAGAACCGGTAGGCATCCATCCAGCGATCATCGCCGGTCGCATTGAAGCGCAGTTTGAAGAACAACAGCACCCAGCCAAGCGCAATCGTGATGGTCGGGAAAAGGATGTGGAAGGAGATGTTCGCGCCGAACTGAATACGCGAGAGAATAAGGGTATCCATCAGGAGCGTTCCTCCTTGGCAGCGTCTTTGGCGGATCGACCAAAGGGCACAATCGTCTCCGCCTTGGTGACGAATTTCTGCAGCTTGGAGCCGAGTGCCAGCAGTTGGACGAGCCGTTCGGTGTCGAGCCGGTTCATGTCGTCATACCAACCGGTGAGCAGCTCAATCAGCTGGCGTAGCTCGGCAATTTTGGTGTGAGCGTGTTGGTCAGCATCGCTGGCCGGAGCCTGCATCTCCAACTCGCGCAGCTTGGTCAGTGTCGGGTCGATCTCACGCTTTTTGCGCTCGGCCACCAGCGTGCGCACGATCTCCCAAAGATCGTCGGGCGCGGTAAAATAGTCGCGCCGGTCGTCAGGCAGATGTTTCAGGCGTACCAGGTTCCAGGCTTGTAGTTCCTTAAGGCCCATCGAGACGTTGGAGCGCGAGAATCCAAGCTTCTCCACGATCTGCTCAGCGTTGAGCGGATGCTCGGAGAGAAAGAGTAGCGCGTAGATTTGCCCGACTGTCCGGTTGATGCCCCAGCGGGACCCCATTTCGCCGAAATGAAGAACAAACTCCTGCTCCAAGGAGGAAAGCCGCATTGTTCGTGACCTTTATGCATTTCAGAAATTTCTGAAATTACATACGCACGAACATTCCCCTGGACCATAAGGCCACCTGCGGTCAGGTGCCGCAGGCGTTCCCAATCCCTAAAAGATCGGTTTATCAACCAGTTACACCACTCAAACCCTGTCCAGGATCATGTGGGTATTGACGCAAAAAACCGGGACCCTTGCGGGCCCCGGTCTCTTCAAGCGTTGGCAAATTCAGCGGAGCACTGATGAGCTCCGAACCGACCTTACTGCCAGGACTGGATCAGCTCGTCATAGCTGACGGTCATTGGCTGCTCATCTTCGTTATCTAGCTCAGCCTTCGGAGAACCTGGCTGGCTCAGCCAGAATTCTGGGTCCATTTCCTCGTTGAGGACCGGACCAAGGTCGCCCTGAACGCCAGACCGTTCCAGACGCTCCAGCACACGCTCTTGCTCGGCACAGAGATTGTCGAGCGCTTCCTGAGCCGACAGCGACCCGGAAGAGGCATCACCGATGTTCTGCCACCAGAGCTGCGCCAGACGCGGATAGTCAGGAACGTTGGTGCCAGTTGGCGACCACTGCAGGCGAGCTGGCGAGCGGTAGAACTCGACCAGACCACCAAGGTTCGGTGCGCGCTCGGTGAAGCTCTCATGGTTGATCGTCGATTCACGGATGAATGTCAGACCAGCATGGGACTTCTCAAGATCGACCGTCATGGAAGTTACGAACTGTGCGTAGAGCCAAGCGGCCTGGGCACGATCAACCGGAGTCGACTCCATCAGCGTCCAGGAACCTGCGTCCTGGTAGCCAATTTTCATGCCTTCTTCCCAGTAAGCGCCGTGTGGGCTTGGGGCCATGCGCCAGCGCGGTGAGCCGTCTTCGTTGAGCACGGCAGCCGCACCTTCACCCACCATGTCGGCGGTGAAAGCGGTGTACCAGAACATCTGCTGCGCGATGCCGCCCTGCGACGGGATCGGACCGGATTCAGAGAAGTTCATGCCAGCAGCAGCCGGGGGAGCGTAGCTGGTTAGCCAATCGGTGTACTTTTCGATGGCGTAAACAGCCGCTGGACCGTTTGTGGCGCCGCCACGGGCAACACAGGAACCTACAGGCTGGGAATCTTCGTTCACACGAATGCCCCACTCATCGACCGGCAGACCGTTCGGCTCACCAACGTCTCCCATGCCAGCCATCGACATCCACGCATCGGTGAAGCGCCAGCCAAGCGAGGGATCACGACGGCCATAGTCCATGTGGCCGTAGACATCGCCCTCATGGCCCATGTGGGACAGATCACGACCCGTGAAGAACTCAGCGATCTGCTCATAAGCCGTCCAGTTCACCGGCACGCCAAGCGGATAGCCATACTCGGCTTCAAAATCGGCCATGTTCTTTTCGTCGGTAAACCAGTCATAACGGAACCAATAAAGGTTCGCGAACTGCTGGGTCGGCATTTGATAGAGCTTGCCATCAGGACCGGTGGTGAAGTCCAGACCGATGAAATCATCAAGGTTCAACGTCGGGCTGGTCACATCAGCGCCTTCACCGGCGATCCAATCGGTCAGGTTGCGCACCTGCTGGTAACGCCAGTGCGTGCCGATGAGATCGGAGTCGTTCACATAGGCGTCATAGATGTTTTCACCGGTTTGCATCTGCGTCTGCAGACGCTCAACCACGTCACCCTCACCGATCAGATCGTGGGTGACCTGGATGCCGGTGATTGCGGTGAAAGCTGGTGCCAGCACATTGGCTTCGTACTCGTGCGTTGTGATCGTTTCCGACACCACACGAATTTCCATCCCTTGATAGGGCTCAGCCGCGTCAATGAACCATTGCATCTCGGCTTCCTGCTCGGCGCGGCTGAGCACAGAGCGCTCAATTTCCGCGTCGAGGAATGCGGTGGCGGCATCCATGTCGGCAAACGCCGGCATAACGGGCAAAAGCCCTGCCGTCAGTGCAAGCACCGAGGTTGTTCTAAGGATTGACTTCATTGTTTCCTCCCAAAGGATTGGAACAGTTTGGTTTGGTGCGGCCGACTTGTTGGCATCAGTCCGCGTGGGAATTGCCCGTTACACCCAGCGGAAAACCGCAGCGGCGTAAGCAAGGCAGACGAGCAGCGCATAAGGCTGCGGTCCGACCTCTAGGCCCAGCCAGGCCAAATTAATGAAGGCTGAGCCAAGAAGCGTGATGAACAACCGATCACCACGGGTCGTTTCGATCCGAAGCACGCCGACGCGCGGCGTCTCCGGGAACTTGATGGCAAGCACCGTGAAAGTGAGCAGCAGGAACGCGATGACGCCGAAGAAGATCGCCGTCTCGAAGGTCCATGCCATCCAGGAAAGGTCCATGATTTTCTCCTTCCTTGCCGGGCTCTAAACACGCCCGAGGGCAAAGCCCTTGGCGATGTAATTGCGCACGAAATAAATGACCAAGGCGCCTGGCACGATGGTGAGAACGCCGGCGGCAGCAAGCACGCCCCAATCGATGCCCGACGCGCCGACGGTGCGGGTCATGATTGCGGCGATTGGCTTGGCTTCGGTGGCCGTCAGCGTGCGAGAGAGCAGCAACTCCACCCACGAAAACATGAAGCAAAAGAAGGCGGCCACCCCGATGCCGGAGGCGATCAGCGGCATGAAAATCTTCACGAAAAACTTCGGGAACGAGTAGCCGTCAATGTAAGCCGTCTCGTCGATCTCCTTGGGCACGCCGCGCATGAAGCCTTCCAGAATCCAGACCGCCAACGGCACGTTGAACAGCGTGTGCGCTAAGGCCACGGCAATGTGTGTGTCGAAGAGGCCAACCGAGCCGTAGAGTTGGAAGAATGGCAGCGCAAAAACCGCCGGCGGCGCCATCCGGTTGGTGAGCAACCAGAAGAACAGGTGCTTGTCGCCCAGGAAGTTGTAGCGACTGAACGCGTAGGCCGCCGGCAGCGCCACCGCAAGGCTGATGACCGTGTTCATCGTCACGTAAATGATCGAGTTCACATAGCCTAGATACCAGCTGGGGTCGGTGAGGATCGTTGCATAATTGGCGAAGGTCAGATTGGTCGGGAAAAGCGTCAGCCCGCCCAAAATCTCTGAGTTCGTCTTCAGGCTCATATTGATGAGCCAGTAGATCGGCAAAAACAGAAACAGCAGGTAGAGAGCCATCACGATGACTTTACGATTGATCATCACACGCCATCCCTCTTGTCGAGATTGGTCATCACGGTGAAGAACACCCATGAAATCAACAGAATAACCAGGAAGTACATGATCGAGTAGGCGGCTGCCGGACCCAGATCGAGCTGGCCGAGGGCAATCTTCACGAGGTCGATCGACAGGAAGTTCGTCGAGCTACCAGGCCCACCACCGGTCACCACAAAGGGCTCGGTGTAGATCATGAAACTGTCCATGAAACGCAGCAGGATCGCGATCATCAGCACACCCATGATTTTGGGCAGTTCGATGTAGCGAAACACACTCCAACGGCTGGCCTGATCGATTTTGGCCGCCTGATAATAGGCATCGGGGATTGACTGCAGACCGGCATAGGCAAGCAGCGCCACCAGCGACGTCCAATGCCAGACATCCATAAGGATCAGCGTAAACCAGGCGTCAAACGCATCCTGAGTGTAGTTGTAGTCAATGCCAATCGCTTCCAGCGTGTAGCCGAGCAGTCCGATATCGACGCGGCCAAAAATCTGCCAGATCGTGCCGACCACGTTCCAGGGAATAAGCAGCGGCAGCGACATCACGACCAGGCAGAATGACACCCAGAAACCCTTCTTGGGCATGTTGAGTGCGATGTAGACCCCAAGCGGAATCTGGATCAGCAAAATGATGCCAGAAAACATCAGCTGCCGACCAAAAGACGCCCACATACGATCAGATTGCAGCGTCTCGCGGAACCAATCCAATCCCGCTGGAAAGAATACATTGTTCCCGAATGTGTCCTGGACCGAATAATTGACCACCGTCATCAGCGGGATGACCGCAGAGAACGCGACAAGCACCAACATCGGCAAGACTAGAAACCAGGCCTTTTGGTTGTCTGTCTTGTTCATCAGGCGGCCTCCCCTTTTTCCGCGCCAAGCGGGGCAACACGCCAATCATCGGCGTAAACATTGATCTTTGAGGGATCGAAAGTGACTTTGACGTCAGAGGAAGGAACGGGCTCGCCCTCCGCCAAAATTGCGCTCAAGCCGATGTCGGCGACGCTAAGGCGCACGATCTTATGGCGACCAACGTCCTCGACCCGCTCGATAGTCGCCGAGAGGCCGTTACCGCCGCTTGAAAGTCGCACAAACTCAGGGCGTACACCGATCTGCACCTTACCGCTGGCTGGTCCATAGCCCTGGCCAAGATCAACTGATCCACCGGCGACTTGGGCTGTTGCGCCCTCAACCTTCGCGTCGAGCAAATTCATGCCAGGCGAGCCGATAAAATAGCCGACAAATGTGTGTTCAGGCGTTTCGAACAGCTCTTCGGGCGTGCCGATCTGGACCACGCGGCCGTCATACATCACCACCACCTTGTCGGCGAAGGTCAGCGCTTCGGTCTGGTCGTGGGTCACATAGATCATCGTGTGCCCAAACTCGTGGTGCAGCGATTTCAGCTGCGTGCGAAGCTCCCACTTCAAATGCGGATCGATCACAGTGAGCGGTTCGTCGAACAGGAGCGCGTTGACGTCTTCGCGAACCATGCCGCGCCCCAACGAGATCTTCTGCTTGGCATCCGCGGTCAGGCCACGGGCCTTGCGGCTAAGCTCGTCTTCCATGCCGATCATCTTCGCCACGGTCTGCACGCGCTGGCTGATATAGGCCGCATCAGCGCCGCGGTTGCGCAGCGGAAAGGCCAGATTATCGCGCACGCTCATGGTGTCGTAGACGACAGGGAACTGAAAAACCTGGGCGATGTTGCGCTCAGCAGTTGGCGCATGGGTGACGTCTTCGCCATTGAAGAAAATCTGCCCCTGGCTCGGCTGCAACAGACCGGAAATGATGTTGAGCAACGTGGTCTTGCCGCAACCCGATGAGCCAAGCAGCGCATAGGCTTCGCCGTCCGCCCAGTCGTGGTTGATTTCTTTGAGTGCGTAATCGTCTTCTCCCGAGGGGTTAGGAAGATAGGAGTGCGCCAAATTTTCGAAGGTGATCTTGGCCATGCTTACGCGGTCTCCGCATAAGGGGCCGGAGCGATCAGATCGCCATCTTGGGAAAAGATGTAAGCGTGGTCGGTGTCCAAATAGACTCTCAACTCCTGACCCAACTCCAACTCATGGACCCCGTGAATAAGACCAACCCACGGCTCGCCATGATGATCGAGATGCACAAAAGTTTCCGAACCCGTGATCTCGGTAACCGAGAGCTTGGTGTTGAACTCCATGGCGCCATCGACATGGCGATGCAGCTCCACATGGTTAGGCCGGAAGCCTGCCACATACTGGCCATCCGACACGCCCGAGAGCTGTTTGACCGCCGGAGCCGTCTGACCATCGCCAAAGGACAGAGTGTCGCCAGATTTCGTGACCGATAGAAAATTCATCGGCGGGTCAGAGAACACGCGAGCGGTGGTCGCGTTGTTGGGTTGGCGGTAGACTGAAGGCGTCAGGCCGAACTGGGTGATCCTGCCTTCCCACATGGCCGCCGTGTTGCCACCCAGCAGCAGGGCTTCTTCAGGCTCGGTCGTCGCGTAGACAAAGATCGCACCGGACCGCTCGAAGATTTTCGGAATCTCGATGCGCAATTCTTCACGCAACTTGTAATCAAGGTTTGCGAGCGGCTCATCCAGCAGGACCAAACCAGCATTCTTCACCAGCGCCCGCGCTAGGGCGCAACGCTGTTGTTGACCACCGGAAAGCTCAAGCGGTTTGCGCTGGAGCATCGGCGTCAGCTTCATCATCTCGGCGACTTCTTGAACCGCCTTGTCAATTTCGCTGCTCGCCATATTCAAAAGCCGCAAGGGCGAGGCGATGTTGTCGTAAACCGTCATCGACGGGTAGTTGATGAACTGCTGGTAGACCATGGCGACCTTGCGGTCCTGCACCCGCTGGCCCGTGACATCCTCACCGTTCCAAAGCACCCGTCCGGAATTAGGCACATCAAGGCCTGCCATCAGACGCATCAGTGTGGTCTTGCCGGATAACGTTGGCCCGAGCAGCACGTTCATGGTGCCGTTCTGCAGTTCCAGATCTGTTGGGTGAATGTGCATCTTGCCACCCACGGACTTCGACACACCCTCTAATTTCAATGACATTACCGCCCTCCCCCGAGCGCGCTGCGTGCTTCGGATGGCTCGCCACCATCGACGCCCCCGGGCGCGGCAAGATGGTCGTTCATCCATGTATCAAGCGCTGCAATTTCTTCAGGCTTCAGTTTCAAACCGAGTTTCGTCCGCCGCCAGACGACATCGTCAGCTGCGCGGGCATATTCGTGATCCATCAGCCATCGCACCTCGCGCTCACTGAGCGTCGCACCAAAATCTTCCCCAAGGTCTAGGTGACTTGTCGCACCGGTCAGCATCGCCGC
Organism: Hyphomicrobiales bacterium; assembly: GCA_017642935.1. NCBI lineage: Bacteria > Pseudomonadati > Pseudomonadota > Alphaproteobacteria > Hyphomicrobiales > Hyphomicrobiales bacterium. The sequence continues at coordinate 365,324 of JAEPOK010000001.1, read as the reverse complement.
AGCTTCCGAGCCATAAGCGCGCACCAAGCGACGAGCATGGCCCTGCTCAAGATAGGGGTGGTCACGGCGCAAAGCGTCGACGAGCGTGTCGAACCCATCGACGGGAAAGTGGCCTCCGGGCAGCGCAACACCCGCGGTCCAGGGACCCGACAAACCATCGAATTGTTCAGCAATCAGATCGAGCGCGCTTTCGGCCAACCGGCGATAGGTCGTGATCTTCCCGCCAAAGCAATTGAGAATCGGCGCACCGCCGTTCTGATCAACCTTCAGCGTGTAATCGCGCGTCGCCGCAGTCGCAGAACTCGCCCCATCATCATAGAGTGGACGGACACCGGAATAGGTCCAAACCACATCATCGACGGTCACCGGTTGCTTGAAATACTGGCTGGCGAATCGCAGCAAATAGTCCCGCTCTTCCGGCGTGCATTCGGCCGAAATTGATACATCCTCATGCTCGGCGTCGGTCGTTCCGATCAGCGTGAAGTCCTGCTCGTAGGGAATAGCGAATATGATGCGGCCATCAGTGCCCTGAAAGAAGTAGCACTTGTCATGATCGTAGAGCTTGCGCGTCACGATATGACTGCCGCGCACCAGCCGCACGCCCTCAGATGAATTGAGCCGAACCTTCTGGTGGATGATGTCGCCAACCCAGGGTCCGCCAGCATTGACCAGCATGCGGGCCTTGAAGCTCTGACGCATACCGGTTGCGACATCCTCAGTCATCACATCCCAATAATCGGCATGGCGTTCAGCACCAACCACTTTGGTGCGCACCATAATTGAGGCGCCCCGCGCTTCCGCGTCGCGGGCGTTGAGCACGACAAGCCGGGAATCCTCCACCCAGCAATCGGAGTATTCGTAGGCCCGCTCAAAACGGTCATTGATCGGCCGACCTTCTGGCGCCCGCCGCAGATCAAGCGTGGTGGTTCCCGGCAGAATCTTCCGCCCACCAAGGGAATCATAGAGAAACAGGCCGAGCCGAATGAGCCAAGCGGGCCGCCGCCCTTTCATCCAAGGCATGAACACATTCAGCAACCGCGAGGTCGGCGTGTCGCTCTCAAAGCGCATGTCCTTGTGATAGGGCAGCACGAAACGCATCGGCCAACTGATATGTGGCATGGCGCGCAGCAGCACCTCGCGCTCGATCAGCGCTTCGCGCACCAGGCGGAACTCGAAATATTCAAGATAGCGAAGGCCACCATGGAACAGCTTGGTGGAAGCCGAGGACGTCGCTGACGCCAGATCACCCATCTCAGCCAGGACAACGTCCAAGCCACGACCGGCCGCATCGCGTGCGATCCCGCATCCATTGATACCGCCTCCGATCACGAAAAGATCGTGGATATCCGATGTGCCTTGTTTTTCCGGCACCTGAGCCTCCCGCCTCAGAATTTTGCCAAGCATGGCAGGCCAGACAAGAAAAAGGAAGATAGTTTTTTTCGTTTTTTTTCGCTTTCCTTAGATCAATGTTATATCTATGTTTTTTCCTCCGAAAAGGCTTCCGTAAATTCGAAATTCCGTCAAATTTGAACGAATTTGACGCTGCGCAACATCCGAATGATACCCATTCTCGAATACCGAACAGAAACGCGCAATTGATGCACAACTTGCGGGCAACAACCGAAGGTGATGAAATCATGATCAGCAATGGAGAAGCCGCAAATGGCCCAGACATTCAGGCAGGTTGAGATCGTCGATGTCATCCGGCGCGAGGGTAAGATCACCGTTGAGGGTCTGGCCGAGCGGTTCGATGTCACCCTGCAAACCATCCGTCGCGATCTGTCTGAACTGGCCGAGGCTGGCAAGATTGAGCGGGTTCATGGCGGCGCGGTATTGCCATCTGGAACGGCCAATATCGCCTACGAACAGCGGCGCAACTTGAACTTTGACGGCAAGTTGGAGATCGCTCGCGCCTGCGCAGCCGCCCTGCCCGATGATTGTTCGGTTTTCATCAATCTGGGCACGACGACCGAGGCCGTGGCGCGCGAACTGCTGACCCACCGGGACATGCTTGTGGTGACCAACAACATGAACGTTGCGGCCATCCTCATCCCGAACGATGAATGCCAGGTGATCGTCACTGGCGGCACGTTGCGCCGGTCGGACGGCGGACTGGTGGGCAATCTGACCACCAACACGATCGAACAGTTCAAATTCGACTACGCCATCATCGGGTGTTCAGCGTTGGATGATGAGGGCGACATTCTCGATTTCGATATCCAGGAAGTCGGTGTCACCCAACGCATCATCAACCAGGCCCGCGACGTTTTTCTGGTCGCTGATCACATCAAGTTCCAGCGCAAGGCACCGGCACGCGTCGGCTCGCTCGCCGATATCTCATGCTTCTTCACCGACGAGCCGATACCGGGCGAACTCGCAAAAGCCTGCAGCGACTGGGGCACCCAGGTGATTGTCGGCCGAGATGGTTTCGACGCGGCCGGCTTCAGCAAAGAGCAGGACGTCGCTTAAGCCGCTTGGCGCAGCCCCAGCATAGCGCGTGCTTGATTGGGTGTCGCAACCGGTCGCTCGTGACGAGCGCAAATATCGACAACACGTTTGATCAAGGCCGCATTTGAGGGCGCAAGCGTCTCTTTGTCGAGCCGGACGTTGTCTTCCAAACCGGCCCGTGCATGACCGCCGGCTGCCACAGCCCATTCATTGAGCTTAATCTGTGCTGGCCCGATACCCGCTGCACACCATTCGCCGCCCGGCACCAAGCGCTCAACGGTTTTGACATAATAGTCGAACACGTCCTTGTCGGCCGGCATCGCGTTCTTCACGCCCATGACAAACTGAATGTACGGCGTATCGGGTATCCGCCCATCGGCATGCATCTTGGCCGCCTGATGAATATGGGAAAGGTCGAACGCCTCGATCTCAGGCTTCACCTCATAGGTTCGCATCTCGCCTGCCAGCCAGTCGATGAGATCGGGCGGGTTTTCATAGACCCGATTGGGGAAGTTGTTGGACCCGACCGAGAGCGACGCCATGTCGGGTCTTAACGACAGCATTCCACCGCGCTCATGCCCCGCGCCGGACCGCCCTCCGGTCGAAAACTGGATGATCATGCCGGGGCAGTGCTTCTCAACGCCTTCTTTCAGACGCGCGAACTTCTCCGGGTCGCTGGAGGGCGTTTGATCGTCGTTGCGAACATGCGCATGCAAGATGGTGGCGCCCACCTCAAAGGCTTCATGTGTGGATTCAACCTGCTCATCAACGGTGATCGGGACCGCTGGATTGTTCGCCTTGGTTGGCAACGATCCGGTGATCGCAACGCAGATAACGCAGGGTTTTGGGTCGGTCATTTAGTCTTGCTCTACCATGATGAAATCGAAAGAGGATTTCCACATCGTATCACCCTCCTCGCCCGGTTCCATGGTCGAAATCAGCGAAGCCTTGACCCCGAAAACCGCGTCCGACGTCAGCCACTCATCGCCATCAACAAAGGTGTGGGTGATGATGCGCTCATAACCCGGCGCGCTGACGATGAAATGCATGTGCGCCGGCCGGTTGGGATGGCGGCCAAGCGCAGCCAGCATCTGCCCCACCGGGCCGTCATCGGGAATCGGATAGGCGACGGGCCGAATGCCACGAAAGCTGTAAGCACCATCGGCACCGGTCGTGAAGATGCCGCGATTGTTGAACTTCGGCTGAACGTCCGGCTGCTGCACATCGTAGAACCCATCGGCATTGTCGCACCAGACATCGATGGTTGCGTTCGCGATGGCATTGCCTTGCCGGTCGAGAACACGGCCCTCGAACAGGCAGCTCTCGCCTTTGCCATCAAGCGATATGTTTTGCCCCATTGGATAGTGCGGGGCATCGACCACATGGAACGGGCCGAGCACTGTGTTTTCGGTCGCGCCGCTTGGCCGGCGATGGTTGATGGCATCCACCAACATCGAGACGCCGAGCGTGTCGCTAAGCAGGATGAACTCCTGGCGGTTCTCGTCGCACATCTGGCCCGTTCGGGTCAGGAAGTCGATGGCAACGCCCCACTCGTCCTGGGTCAGTTCCACATCTTTGGCGAAAGCGTGCAGATGCTTCACCAGCGATGCCATCACCGTCGCCAAGCGGGGGTTGATGTCCTCGCCCATGCGGCTGTTAACGGCGCTTTCTGATGTTTCTTCGGTGAACAAGGCCATGGAAAGCTCCTAGTTTGCGCGGTGCAACAGGGTGGTCAGAACACGGGTGAGCTCAACTTCCGGATTGTCGGCCATATCCTCCGCGCGCCACGCGACATGCTGGTCGGGGCGCACCAACACGCAGCCCGCCTCATTGACCTCGCGAGCGCGGGCCCAATCGCCATGATGGTCGATGATATCCCGGCGCGGCCCGATCACATGGGCGCGAATATCGAGGCCCAATGCGTCCCCAACCTTTGCAGCGGCTTCAGCCCAGGCCTCGCCATTGATCCCAGTGAGGATCGTGAACTGTCCGCGCCCGACCAGGTCGAGCGTCGAGTGCTTGCCACCATCATGATCGTAGACCCAAGCATGCGGGATACGTGCACCAGGCCAGGTGGTCGGCTGGTAATGCAGTTCGGCGTCCAACTCAAACGCAGGCTCCATCTGCCCGTCCGTCACGATGGCTGAGGATTTGTAGCGCTGGTTCATCTCAACGCCGTGGGCGTCGAACTCGTACTTCTTGAACGCGATGGCCTCGCGGATCGCTGCACGCTGCTGTTCAGCCTCCATATTAGCATCGCAGCGCTTGTCCATATTGGCCTGCATCACCTCCGGGTCGGTGGACTCCGTTAGACCAAGCGCCTCAAAAATCGGTCCGAATTCGCCGATCGATTGGTTGGCACGGGTCACGATCTGCTTGGCCACCGGCGCGCGCTCTTCGGAATAGCTGTCGAGCAGGCTTTCACCCGCCTGGCCTTTGAGAACAGCCGCCAGCTTCCACGCCAGATTGAAGGAGTCCTGGATTGACGTGTTGGATCCAAGCCCATTGGACGGCGGATGACGGTGGGCCGCATCGCCCATGATGAACACACGGCCGGCCTGCATGCTGGTGGCGTATTTGTTGTTCACCGTCCACGTCGAAACCGATGTGATTTCCGGCTCAACGCTCTGATCACCGACCAGATCGCGCACGACCTTGGTGGCAAACTCATCAGTCACCTCAGGCGCAGGCTGATTGATGTCGTAACCCCAAACGATCAGCCACTCGTTCCAGGGCCGCACCATACGCACCAGCCCCATGCCGATGCCGCCGACATCGGCGCCCGGCTGAACCACCCAATACAGAACCGAGGGACGGTGGGCGACATATTTCGAGAGGTCGGCCTTGAAGATGATGTTCATTGAGCCGCCGACACCCATCTCGCCTTCGAAGGGCAGGTTTTCCAGCTCCGCCACCTTCGAGTTGCCGCCATCGGCACCGATCAAGTATCTCGAGCGGATCGTGATCTCTTTGCCGCTGAGCCGATCCAAACAGGTGGTGGTAACACCATCGGCATCCTGTTCATGGCGCAAGTACTCAGTGGACATGCGTGCCTGCGTGCCGCGCGAACAGGCCGTCTTGAAGAGCAGCGGCTCCATCATCGTTTGCGGCAAATCGTTCATAAAAGTCGGCGAGGAAAGCAGATGCTCCGCCTTTGACATGGGGTGATTGCCCCAGCTTTTCATGCGGCCGATTTCTTCACCGGCCAGACTTTCGCAGAAGACGTTTTCGCCCATCAGTTCCTGCTCAGCGGCGAACAGATAAGCCTCGTCCTCAACCTCCTGGCCAAGGTCGCGCAGCACTTCCATCGTGCGCTGGTTGGTGATGTGCGCGCGCGGCGTATTGGCAAGCCAACGGTAGCGGTTCACCGCCATGTTCTCGATACCATAGCTGGAAAGAAGCGCCGCCGTGGCAGACCCGGCGGGGCCGGTGCCGATGATGAGTACGTCTGTGGAGATATCAGCCATTAGGTGCTTCCTCAGTCTGTTTTGTCTTTGGTTTTTGGATGTCCAGCGCGCCGCCCGTCAGCCGCCGGCGCACGGGGAAAAGCTCCACGCCAGTGCGCGCGGAGATCAGGCCCCACAGGCCTTTCGGCGCGAAAAGCATGATAATGATGCCGATGATACCGAGCAGCATCAGGTACCAGGTGCCGTAGTCGGCGAGCAGCGATTGCAGGATGAAGAAGACGAGCACGCCAACGATCGGACCCTCGATGGTGCCGATGCCCCCGATCACCACGATGAAGATGACGTAGGCCGTCCAGTCGGTGACCGAGAAAGCCGCGTCCGGCGAGATGCGCGCCTTTTGCAGATAGATCAGCGCGCCAGCGATGCCCGTGCCGAAAGCGGCGACCAGGAACACCACCCACTTCATACGCCCTGCGTCGACGCCGACCGATTTCGCCGCCTCAATGTTGTCGCGCACCGCCGCCAGGGCGAGGCCGCGCTTGGTGCGCAGCAGCCAGTAGATGCCGCCGATGGTGGCCACGGCCAAGATGACGGCCAGCCAGTAAGAGAGGATGTCGCGTGCTGCCGCGCTGCGCACGCCGAAGAGACTTTCGATGGCTTCGGCGAACATCAACTCGCGGGTGGCGGAGCGCGGGAGGGAGGTGCCCGTGCCGCCGCCAATCGCCTGCCACTGCGAGGTTATGAGGCGAACGACCTCGGCAATGACCCAGGTGCCGATGGCGAAATAGGCACCCTGTAATCGGAAGGCAAAAAAGGCCGTGGGGATGGCAAGAAGCACCGCCACGACGCCACCAAGCAGGATGGCGGGGATGGGGTCGAGCCCTGCCAAAATCACGACGCCGAACATGGCGTAGGCGCCGATACCGACAAAGGCCTGCTGGCCAATGGAAACGAGGCCACCATAGCCTGCAAGCAGGTTCCAGAACTGCGCCAGCACCAGCATGGTGAGGATGAAGAACATGTCTTGGATCAGGCTGCGCGAGGCGAAAGCCGGCAGCGCCACGAGCACCACGATCAGAAAAAGGCCAAGGATACCTGCGATCTTCGAAACTTTCGTGCCAGTGTGAACAGCGTAGGGAGTTGTGTGATCATCCATGGTCCCGCTCCTAATCCACAGCCCGTGGGAACAAGCCGCGCGGACGGATCAAGAGCACCACCAGGAAGGCGACGTGTCCGGCCAAGATCTGCCATTCGGGATTGATGGCCGCGCCAACCGTCTGTGCGACGCCGATGATGATTCCACCGAGCAGCGTGCCCCAGAGCGAGCCGAGCCCACCGATGATCACCGCCTCGAACGCGTAAATGAGGCGGGCCGGACCAATGTTCGGGTCGAAGTTGGACCGCATGCCAAGATAGAGCGCGGCGATGGTCACGATGATCATCGCGATGCCGGTCGCCTTGGCAAAAATATTGGCCGGCTTGATGCCCATCAGGCTCGCGGTGGTCGCATCATCGGATGTCGCGCGAAACGCCCGGCCAAGCTCGGTGCGATAGAACAGCCAGTTGAGCGCGACGATCACCAGAATCGCCGAGCCGAACGTGAGCAATGGCAGAACGCCTAAATTGATCCCCGCCACCTCAACCGACGCCGTGGACAGGGCGCCGGTCGGTAAGCGTTGGCTGTCGGCGGAAAAGCCTTCCAGCAGCGCGTTTTGCAGCACAACCGAGAGGCCGAACGTCACCAGCAGGGGCGGCAGGATGTCTTCGCCCAACACGCGGTTGAGCATGTATTTCTGCAGGCCGTAGCCGAGCAGGAACATGAACGGGATCGCCACCGCCGCCGCGATAAAGGGCGAAAGGCCCGTCATCGTGACAAGCAGCAGGATGAGATAAGCCCCCATCACGATGAGATCGCCATGGGCAAGGTTCACCAGCCGCATGATGCCGAAAACCAGCGACAGACCGGCCGCGAACAGGGCGTACAGCCCGCCGAGCAGAATGCCTTGGAGGATAGTGTCGATCCAAATCATGCCGCTGCTCCAAAATAGGCGTCGTGGATGGCCTCGCGAGAGAGTTCATCAGGCGTGCCAGACAGCGTCACGCGGCCTTCCATCATGCAGTAAACGCGGTCGGCGACCTGCATCGCCTGGCCGATGTCCTGTTCCACAACGATGAGAGAGGCGCCCGCTTCCTTGATTTTCGGCACCGCCTTGTAGATGTCGCGGATCACGACCGGCGCGAGACCGAGCGAAATTTCATCGCACAAGAGCACACGCGGATTGCTCATCAGCGCCCGGCCAATGGCGACCATCTGTTGCTGGCCGCCAGAAAGGGCTGTGCCCGGATTGTCGCGGCGTTCCTTGAGGATAGGGAAGAGGTCGTAAACCGTCTCCAGGTTCCAGTGACCGCCCGTTTTGCGGCCATACGTGCCGATCAGCAGGTTCTCTTCCACCGACAGAGATGGAAACAAGCGCCGGCCCTCTGGGACCATAGCCACACCCATCGCCATGATGGCATCTGCGGTCGCATTGCCGATGGCGCTTCCATCGAACGACACCGTCTCGCGATCATTTATCAGCACGCCCGCGATGGACCGCATGAGCGTTGTTTTGCCGGCACCATTCGCGCCGATGATGGCAATGGTTTCACCCTCGTTGAGGTCAATATCCACGCCAAACAGCGCTTGGAAATCGCCATAATGGGCGGTGAGATTTTTGGTCGTCAGAAGCGCCATCAGATTTCGATCCCCAAATAGATCTCTTTGACTTCTTTGGACTCCATGATCGTTTCGGGGTCGCCGACGCCGATCACCTTGCCGAAATCGAGCACAAGCAGGCGATCCACCACCGAGTTGAGCGCATGCAACACATGCTCGATCCAAATGATCGTGACGCCTTCTGCATGGATGGCTTTGATGGTCTCCACCAGCGCGTGGCATTCGCCTTCGGTGAGCCCGCCAGCGATTTCATCAAGCAGCAGAAGTTTCGGATGGGTCGCCATGGCCCGCGCCAGTTCCAGCCGCTTGCGTTCCAGCAATGACAAGGAGCCGGAGGTCTGATTGGCTTTGCCGATCAGCTCGGTGCGCTCCAAGATCACAGCGCACTGGCGCATCACTTCGTTCTCGGTTCGCTGTCGGCCAAATGTCGCCGCCACCACCAAGTTTTCGTAGACGGTGAGATGCGTGAAAGGTTGCGGGATCTGAAACGACCTCCCGACGCCCGAAATGCAGCGTTGCATCGCTGGCACTTTCGTGACGTCGCGCCCTTCGAAATGAACGCTCCCCTTATCAGCGGGCAGATTGCCCGTGATGAGGTTGAAGAGTGTCGACTTGCCTGCACCGTTCGGACCGATGATGCCGAGCGCCTGCCCCTCCGGCACATCGAAACTGACATCGTCCGTCACTTTCAAAGCACCAAAGCTTTTCGACACATTCTGCAAGGCAAGCATGCTCATGGCTCGCTCCCGGCGGCTTGGTAAAAAAGGGGAGCGTACGGCACAGGCTTGCGCCGTACGCGTTTGGAATGCCTAGGAAATCTCTTCCATCGTCCCGCCGATCGGGATCGACGGTTGATCAGAGTTGTCGACGATGACGAGGTCGTAGCCGCCGCCGTCATTCAGGCGCCATTGGCCGCCGACAAGCGGCGTTTTGCAAATGTTGCGCGCCGCAAAGGGCGGCAAACCGGCGCCATTGAACGCAATGGGCCCGACGATGGTGTTGAGGTTTGAGGCTGCGATCGCTTCAGCGACGGCGTCACCATCGCTGCTATCGTCGACCCGGCCCATCACATCGACAGCCAGCTCAAACAGGGCGTGCACAAAACCGATCGGCTGGGTCCATTGCTTGCCGGTTTCGCCGGTGTAGGCCTCAGCGACCTGGCCGGCCGTCAACCCGTTGATGGAGGAGGAGAAGGGATGACTTGGCGACCACCAGACCTCGGAAGAAAGGTTGTGGCCGCTGTCCCCCAAGGCTTCCACGGCCTGCGGGAAAAGGATCGCCTTACCGATGGACGCAGCCTTGGGTGTGAAGCCCTGCTGCTTGGCCTGGTTCCAGAAGGTGGTGAAATCCGGTGGGATCGGCACGCCGGTCACGATCTCCACATTGCCCTGCTTGAAGGCATTGATTTGGGCAGAGAAATCGTCCGTCAGGTTCTGGTAGCGACCCGGATCGGTCAGCGTATAGCCCTGCGCATCCAGCACCGGCGGGAAGCCGACATTGGGATCGCCCCAGGCATTGCCGTCGCCGTCATTGGGGAAGAGGCCGCCGACCGACTTGTTGGTATCAAGCTGCGACCACATGGCGGTGAAGACGGAGATGACATCTTCAAGTCCCCAGAAGAAGTGGTAGGCGTAGTCGAACGGTTCCCAGCTTTCTGGGTTTCCAGGATTGCCCTGCTGGCCGATGAACCAGGGCTGCCAAGGCGCCACCGTCGAAATCACCGGCACGCCTTCCGACTCGGCTGTCGTGGCCACCGGATTCGTGGTTTCGGGGGTCGACGCCACCAGAAGCATGTCCACCTCATCATCGATGATGAGTTCCTGCGCCACATCCGCCGCACGGTTGGGGTTGGACTGGCTATCCTTGACGATCACCTCGAAATTGTCCGCAACCGCGGACTGCGCGAAATTGGAGAGGATGAAATTGTCAGCCTCAGCGAAGGCTGCCAGCGGCCCCGATTGCGGGCTAACGTAACCCAGCTTGATGCGCGAGCCTTGCGCGATGGCGGGCATAGGGAACGCACTAACTGCGGCAGCAGCGGCGGTGCTCTTCAAAAGTGTGCGGCGTGTGATCATGTCATCCTCCCAGATGATCAGTTTCGATTTTTCTTGGGTGTCAAAGAACGGGGGGGTCACCGGCCCAGGCGGCCTGCAAAAGCGTGCGGATCGCGTCGCGCTCCACAGGGCGCGGGTTCGGATAAGGCTTGCTGGTGGCAAGATCGCCGGCTCTGTCGAGATCACTCTCGTTGAGCCCCAGATCTTTCAACGCTGTCGGCGCGCTAACTTGTTCTGCAAAATCGTGCAGGGATTGGCCGGCGTTCGTGCCACCGAAGATGTCGCAGATCGGCTGAAGCTGATCGGCCACCGCGCGGGCATTGTAGGCAATGGCATGGGGCAAAACGACTGCATGGGTCTCGGCGTGCGGCAGGTCGAAGGAGCCACCCAGCGTATGGCAAAGCTTATGGTGCAGCGCCATCCCGACCTGACCAAGCACCGTACCGCAGAGCCAGGCGCCGTAAAGCGTCTCGCCACGGGCTTCGATATCCTGAGGGTTGTCGATCACCTTGGGCAGGGCGCGCTGGAAAGCAGACAGCCCTTCAATGGCGAGCATGGTGGAGACCGGGTTGCGGTTCACCGCGTAAAGCGCCTCCGCCGCATGGGCCATGGCATTGAGCGCGCTCGTCACTGTCATCGGCACCGGCAGTGTCGCTACCAGCTCCGCATCATAAAGAATGACTTCAGGTTGGATTTTGGGGTCGGTGACCGTGGTCTTCACGCCATCTTCGGTCTGGCCAAGAATGGCGGTCGCTTCGGAACCGGCATAGGTGGTGGGGATCACGATCTGCGGCAGATCCGTCTGATAGGCAATGGCTTTGCCAAGGCCCGTCGTCGATCCACCACCCAGCGCCACCAGGCAGTCGGCCTCCACGCTCTGCGCATGGGCGATGGCATCCGCCGTCACATTAACCGGGGTGTGCATGGCAGCCTTGGTAAAAACGCCGGCGGCCTTGCCGTTGAGGCTGGCGGCCATATCCAACGCGCTGTCGGCCTGAGGAGGCGTGGAAAGCACCAGCGCCCGTGTGCAGCCAAGCCGGTCGATTTCCTCCTCGATCTTGTGGCGCAAGCCAGCACCAAAGCGCACGCGAACAGCTGCACTTTGAGCTTCAAACTGGCTTTGAAAATGGGCCATCGATCCTCCCGGACGCCGCCCTTTTTGGGCGGTTACTCGTCTCATTAAAGGAACGCTAGCACGTCAATTTCCGTCACTTGATCCAATTCGCGAGCGTTAATATAACTTGATGTTATGAAATTTGACCCACGCCACCTTGAAATCGTTGCCGCCATCGTTGATTCAGGCGGACTGACCGAGGGCGCCGAAACCTTGGGCAAGTCCCAGCCCAGTGTTTCGCGCACCCTCTCTATGCTCGAAGCACGGGTGGGATCACGGCTATTTGAAAAAAACAAACGCCCGCTTCAACCGACCGAACTCTGCCTCGCCCTCGCCACCGAAGGCCGCAAGGTCTTGGCCGCCAATAAGGCCGCATCGGATGTGGTCAAGCGCTATCTGGATGGGCGCTCCGGCGTGGTCCGCGTCGGCGGTTCGCCGATCTTCATGGATGGCGTCATCTCCGGGATGATCGCCGAGTTCCAAACCGGCCACCCTGATGTGCGCATCGACCAGTCCTACAACTACGCGCCAGAGCTGATGGAGAAGCTGGAAGCAGGTACGCTCGATGTCGCGATATGCCCGATGAAAGTGGACGCAATCCCGACCGGCTTCACCTTCAAAGACATTCTCCCTGGAAGGAACGTCATCGCCTGCGGCGCAACCCATCCGGTGGCCAATCGAACCTCGGTGACGCTGTCGGATATCGCCCCCTACCCTTGGATCGCACCACCGACCGACAGCCCGCTTTACGAGGACTTACGCAGCGTGCTTTCCAGCATTGGCATGCGAGACTTTCGCGTGAGTTTTTCCGGCGGATCGCTGACATCGATCATCAACATTTTGGAGCGATCCGACGCGCTCACCGTCCTGCCCTACTCGGTGGTGTTCACGCTGCGGCGACAAAAGATGCTCTCCGCGCTCTCCATCAAGATCGGGCATCCTGAACGGAACTTGGGGCTTTTGACGCGCGCCGATGTACCGCTCGGACCAACCGTTAGGCGGTTCCACCAGTTCATCGTGCGCGAGTTCGCAACTCTCGCCGATACAATCCTGAAACATGAGCAGAACGCGCTTTGGCGCAGTTAGGCTCGTCAAAGCACGCGCGACAGAAAAGCCTTGGTGCGCTCCTGCTGCGGCGTGGAGAAGACATCGTCCGGCGCACCCTCTTCCAAGATACGCCCAGCATCCAGAAAGCAGACTTTGTTCGCCAGCTCGCGCGCGAATCCCATCTCATGGGTGGCAAGGATCATCGTCATCCCATCGCGGTGCAGTTGCCGCAGGACATCCAAAACTTCGCCGACCAGTTCCGGATCGAGCGCTGAGGTGATCTCATCAAAGAGCATGATCTCCGGCTCCATCGCCAATGCCCGGATGATCGCTACACGCTGCTGTTGCCCGCCTGACAGCTGGTCCGGATAGTGATCCTTGTGATCGGGCAAGCCGAAGCGTTCGAACAGGTCCGCGACAGGTTCGGTAAGCTCAGCTTTGCTGCGGCCATGCACCCGCATTGGCGCAAGCATGACATTTTCAGCGGCCGTCATATGCGGAAAGAGATTGTACGACTGGAAAACGATGCCGATCCGCTCGCGCACCGGCTGCGGGTCAAAACCAGGCTCAGCGATGTCGATGCCGTCCAGAAAGATTGCACCATCGTCGATCGGTTCCAGCAGGTTGATCGAGCGCAGCAGCGTCGATTTGCCGGACCCCGATGCACCTATCAGACAGACCATTTCACCGTCGGCGACATCCAGATCGATGCCCCGGCAGACGTGATTCTGCCCAAAGCATTTCTGCACGCCGCGCAGTGAGAGCTTAACACCTGACTGCGCCGTCACGTCCGGCGCCTCGTTTGCCGGTGCAACAAATAGTCGGCATAGCGTGTCGCTGGAATCGTAATCGCCAGGAAGATCAGCGCAGCGCCAACATAGGGCGTGAAGTTGGCAAACAGCGATTTGTAGACGCCGGCCTGGCGAAAAATCTCCACCGGCCCGATGAACGAGAGCAGCGCCACATCTTTTTGGAGCGCGATAAAAAGGTTCATGTTGGCCGGCATCACATTGCGGATCGCTTGCGGCAGCACCACAAACCGCATCGTGTCCTGATCGGACAAACCAAGGGAAGCTGCCGCAGCGCGCTGGCTTTCATGGATCGATTCAATGCCGGAGCGAAAGACCTCCGCCACATAGGCAGCGTAAACCAAAACCAGCGCCAATGAGCCCCAAATATAGGGGGAGTTCCACGGGCGAGGCAGCCCAAGGCCCGGCACGCCGAACCCAATCAGATAGATGACCAGGATTACCGGAACGCCGCGAAACACGTCAGTATAGAGCGCACCGAACATGCGCAGCGGAAAGAGGATCGGCGCTCGCACATCCCGGCAGAGGGCAATGGCCAATCCGAGGATTGCGATGATCGGCGCGCACCAGGCAAAGATCATCACGTTCTGCAGAAAAGCGTTCAGCAGGCCGGGAAAGGTTCGCGCGAAGACCTGACCGTTGAAGAAACTGCGCTGCACCGCCTCCCAACCGGGCGCGAACGGCACCAGAAGGACAAACGCAACGAATACCGCCAACGTTGATGTGACGGCGATCGTCAGGGACCGCCGCTTCATGCGCGCCTCGTAGGCCTCGCGACGGGTGGGCGTTGCTCTGGCCGTGGGCGCCGGGTTGGCGCCCGTGCTCAGTCCTGTGTCGGCCATCTATTCAATGACGGGCACGCCGGTGGCTTCCTGCAACCATTGCGCTTCGATGGCGGCAAGCGCGCCGGACTCGGTCAGTTCCACGATCGCAGCATCGACGCATTCCTTGAGCGGATTGCCCTCTTCCATCAGCAGCCCGAACTGGTCCGGGTTTTCCGACCGGTCTGCAGCGAACTGACCGAGGATCACCCCATCATTGACCACAACGGCTGCCAAATAGAGTGCCGTCGGCAAATCGAACAAGGCCGCATCGATCTGACCAGCCTGCATGGCCGCCGTCACATCGACATTGTCGCCATAAAGCAGCGGATCGCGCTCCGGCTGAACAATCTCATTGAGCATGGGCAAGGCGGTCGTGGTGGAATGGGCGCCCCAAACGGCGCCTTGCAGGGACTCCACATTCGGCTCGAGACCGGCATCAACCACCGATTGGGTGGTGAGCACCGCCATCGCCGAGGTATAATAAGGCAGCGAGAAATCGACCATCTCCTCGCGCTCGGCGGTGATCGAATATTGCTGCATATTGAAATCGAAATCCTTCGACCCCGGCTGGATGGCCTCATCAAACGAGGTGCGCACCCACGTCACATGGTCGGCGTCAAAGCCCATAGCGTCGGCAATCGCGTAAGCCACCGCCGCCTCATATCCCTCGCCGCTCGCCGGATCATCATTCAGAACCCAGGGGTAGAACGCAGGGTTGCCAGTCGCGATCGTTAGCACGCCGTCTTCAAGGGTCTTGCCGGCAGCGCAGCCATCATGATCGTGCGCGTTGGCGCCGGTTGCCGCCACGGCGAGAACGGAAAGACTGAGAAGCGACAACGACGTCACGGTTGAGAACAAGGTTTTCATGGTGCGGGCTCCATTTGGGTTTGGCCCATGGTTTGGCATGGCAACCCCATTTGTCCAGCCCCCCAGCCGCTGCAAAACCGTGCAGCTGGAACAAGCGCAGGCCCGATCAGTGACCGAGATAGTGCTCGAGTGTGCGACGGCTGCCTTGCGCCCAGAGCATGGAAAGCCAATGTTCAAAGGGCTCAGCCAATCGGTCATCATCACCAAGCTCGCCATAAATATGGCTTTGGGCGAGCCAAGCGCGCGGTTCGGCTTTGGCGTCGTGCGCGGCCTTACAGAGATCATCCCAATAAGGATCGTTGGGTTCGATCAAACTGCCGTCTTCACGCGTTCCAGCGCACATCCGTGCCCAAAGCGCCTCGACCAGTGCCAGCCCGCTAACACCGGCGCCAGTGTTAAGCGCGTCGCGCACGGTCGGCAGCAGAAACCCGGTATGACGCGCCGATCCGTCAAAGGCCACGCGCCGGGTCGTGTCTTCGATGGCTGGATTGCTGAAACGCTGCGTTATCAGGTCCAGATAAGCTCCAGGGGTCATGCCAGGCACCGCATCGACATGCGGCAAGACTTCTGAATCCAGAACCTTGGTGAAAAAGGCGCCAACCTGTGGATCGGCCATACAGTCGGCGATCGTCGTCAGCCCGAGAATCTCGCCAACATTGGCCAAAACCTGATGGCCGGCATTGAGCATGCGGATTTTCATCGCCTCATAGGCATGAACATTCTCGGTGAACGTGACCCCGACGACATCCCAAGCTGGGCGCCCGTCGCAAAAATCATCTTCGCAGACCCATTGGCGAAAGGCCTCGTGAGTCACCGGAACCTTGTCATCCAAACCAAAGGACAACGCTAACGCAACCTCCACCGGCCCGGTTGCTGGGACGATGCAGTCGACCATCGAGTTGGGAAACGCGCCATTGGCATCGATCCAATCAGCCAGACCAGGATCGGACAGTCGCGCCAGCGACACGACCGTCTGGCGGACGATGGCCCCGTTTCCCTGCAGATTGTCGCAGCTCTGAACCGTGAAAGGCTTGAGCCCCTGATCTCGGCGGCGCTTGAGCGCGGCGACCATGGCCCCAAAGGCTGTGCGTGGTGAACCGGGATGCGCCGCATCGTGCAGAATGTCCGGATGGCGTGCATCGAAACCGTTGGTCACCGGATCGATGTAATAGCCGCCTTCGGTCACCGTCAGCGAGACAATCCGGATAGCCGGGTCGGCTAAGCAGTCGATAAGCGCGGCGTGCCCCTCCTCGACCGGAAGGAAGTCGATCATCGAGCCGACAATCTCCGCCGACGTGCTCGTCGGGTTAAGCTCGATAAGCGTTGTCAAACAGTCTTGGGCGAGCAGCTTTTCGCGCATCACCGCATCGCCGGGTCGCACGCCGGCGCCGATAATCGCCCAATCGTGTCCAACGCCGACCTGCATCAGCCGGTGCAAATACCAGGATTGGTGAGCGCGGTGAAAATTGCCAAGACCGATATGCACGATCCCCGGTTTAAGGGCCGTGCGATCATAGGCCGGGCGGCCGATTTGATTGGGAATCTCGTCCAGATGGGCATTGGACAAGGGAATCAACTCATCCATTGGCCACCGTCGACATTGAACGTCTGCGCAACGATGTAGTCGGCTTCCGCCGTCGCCAGGAAGACGGCCATTCCCGTCAAATCCTCCGCCTGGCCCATCCGACCGAATGGCACGCCCTCGCCGACTTCTTTCTTCTTCTGACCGGGCGTCTTGCCTTCTAGCTCGGCGAACAAGGCATCGACACCATCCCAGTGCTCGCCATCAACGACACCAGGCGAGATCGCGTTCACATTAATCCCGTGTTCGATGAGGTTGAGACCAGCCGATTGAGTAAGGCTGACGACGGCCGCTTTCGACGCGCAGTAGACGGCGACCAACGGCTCGCCACGCCGGCCCGCTTGGCTTGCCATATTGATGATCTTCCCACCACCACCGCGGGCAATCATGTGCCGCGCAACAGCCTGCAGGGTGAAAAGCGTGCCGGCGACATTGATGTCGAAAACCAGCTGAAAATCCGTCGGCTCGATATCGACGATTGGTGCGGCTGAGAAGATCGCGGCGTTATTGATCAGGACGTCGATCTGGCCCATGGAATTGATCGCGCCATCAACGCCTTCGGCGATGCTGAGTTGATCACTGACATCCATTTCCACCGCCGTGGCGGCTGAGCCGATGGTATCAGCTGCAGCCTTGGCAGCCTCACCATCAATATCTGCGATAACCACCTGCGCGCCTTCGCGGACATAGGCCTGTGCAAAGGCGAACCCGATCCCGCGGGCTGCGCCGGTGATCAGCGCGCATTTCCCTTCCAGGCGTTTCATTCGATGCGCAATCCCTGGGCATCGAACTTGTGCAGGCGATCCCAATCGGGCGTCATGTAGATCGTGTCGCCATGGTGCATATCAACTTCACCGCCGGCGCGCACCGTCAGCGGATCGGCTCGGCCTTCCATATGGACATGGAAAAACGTGTCTGACCCCAGATGTTCCGAAACACCGATCCGGCCTTTCCAGGTGCCTTCGCTCGCCGAAGTCTGTATGTGTTCAGGGCGAATGCCGATGGCGTGGGCGCCATGCTTTTGCGCTTCCTCGCCTTCCAAGAAATTCATTTTCGGTGATCCGATGAAGCCCGCCACGAAGCGGTTGCGCGGTGTTTTGTAAAGCTCAAGCGGGCTTCCGACCTGTTCGATACGGCCCGCTTGCAGAACCACGATCTTGTCCGCCATGGTCATGGCTTCCACCTGATCGTGGGTCACATAGATCATCGTGGTATCGAGCCGCTTGTGCATTTCGCTGATCTCAAGGCGCATGCCCACGCGCAATGCAGCATCAAGGTTCGACAGCGGCTCATCAAACAGAAAGGCCGATGGCTCGCGAACAATGGCGCGGCCGATGGCAACGCGCTGGCGTTGGCCGCCGGAAAGTGCAGCCGGGCGCCGATCCAGATAATCGGTGAGATTGAGAACAGCGGCAGCCTGTTCGACACGGCGATCTTGTTCCGCCTTGTCGAGCTTGGCCATACGCAGCGGGAAAGCGATGTTTTTGCGCACGCTCATATGCGGGTAAAGCGCGTAGGACTGGAAAACCATGGCCAAACCGCGTTTTGCCGGCGGCACATTGGTCGCATCCTGCCCATCGATACGAATGGCGCCGCCTGTTGTATCTTCCAAGCCTGCGATCAGCCGCAGAAGCGTGGACTTGCCGCACCCTGAGGGCCCGACGAAGACAACAAACTCGCCTTCATTGATCTCAAGGTCTAGCGGGTGGATGACCTTCACGTCGCCGAAGGATTTTTCCACCTTATCAAGAACTATGTTGCCCATGCTGGTGTTCCTTACTTAACCGCGCCAAATGTGAGGCCGCGCACAAGTTGCTTCTGGCTGAACCAGCCAAGGATGAGGATTGGCGCGATGGCCATCGTGGATGCCGCCGAGAGCTTCGCGAAGAAGAGACCTTCCGGGCTTGAATAGCTGGCGATGAATGCGGTCAGCGGGGCGGCGGTCGCTGCGGTGAGGTTGAGCGTCCAGAACGCTTCGTTCCATGCGAGGATGAAATTGAGCAGTATGGTGGACGCGATCCCCGGGATAGCCATCGGGGTGAGCACAAAGAGAATTTCCTCTCGCAGCCCAGCGCCATCCATGCGGGCTGCCTCAAGAATTTCGCCGGGGATCTCTTTGAAATAGGTGTAGAGCATCCACACGATGATCGGCAGATTGATCAGCATCAGGACCAGCACCAGCCCGATGCGGGTGTCCAGCAGCCCTAGCTCAATGAAGATCAGTGAGATGGGGTAGAGCACACCCACGGCTGGCAGCATTTTTGTGGAAAGCATCCAGAGCAGGATGTCTTTGGTGGCTCGCGAGGGAACGAACGCCATCGACCAGGCAGCTGGAACCGCGACGATAATGCCCAGAAGCGTTGAGCCGCCGGCAACGATCACCGAGTTCCAAAGAAAGCGCATATAGTCGGAGCGCTCCTGGACGACGGAATAGTTCTCCAGCGTCCAGTCAAAGAAGAAAAACAGTGGCGGATCATTGATCGCCTGTGCTTCGGTTTTGAAGCTTGTCAGGATCGTCCAATAAATCGGGAAGAAGATCAGCAGACCGACTGCCCAGGCCAGAGCTGTCCATGCCATTTTGCGGCCAGGTGTGATTGCGCGTGCCATCGTCCGTTCCCCCTATTTGTCCAGGTTCTTGCCGACGATCCGCATCAGGAAGATCGCAACGATGTTGGCAAGAATGATGGCGTAGACGCCGCCGGCAGAGCCCAGTCCAATGTTCTGGCTGTCAACGACGCGTTGGAAGATGAGGTAGGTGAGCGTGCGGGTGCCGAATGCGCCGCCGGTGGTTACGAAAATCTCCGCAAAGATGGACAGCAAGAAGATCGTCTGGATCAGGATCACAATGGTGATGGCGCGCGACAGGTGCGGCAACACAAGGAACCAGAAGCGCGCCAGCGGAGGAGCGCCGTCCATTTCGGCGGCTTCCAACTGTTCGCTGTCGAGCGATTGAATGGCCGTCAGCAGGATGAGCGTCGCAAATGGCAGCCACTGCCAGGATGCGATGAGGATGATCGATTGGAGCGAGGCGTCGGAGAGCCACGAGACCGGTTCAGCACCAAAGAAACGCCACAAATGGGCAAAGATGCCGTTGACCGGATCCATCAGCATGTTTTTCCAGACCAGGGCCGACACGGTGGGCATCACGAAGAAGGGCGCAATCACCAAGATGCGCACAATGCCCTGACCCCAAATCGGCTGATTGAGCAGCATGGCCAGCAGCACACCCAGCACCACGGTGATGACCAGCACACCGCCAACCATGATCAGAGTGGTCTGAACGCTGGGCCAAAAAGCGCTGGAGGAGAGAAAGCGGGCGTAGTTGTCGAAGCCAACCCAGTCCAAGCCGCGCTCAAGGCTGTCACCACGCAGCGGCAAATACTGCTTGAACGAGAAGTACAGCGTCATCGTCAGCGGGACCAGCATCCACCCCAGAAGGAGGACAACGGCGGGCGCCATCATGAAGCGGGCGGCGGATCGGGATGCTTTGGTGGCCATGTTGCGTCCTCTGGATGCACGTCTTCTGTTGACGGGCCTTGCCTATGTCTGGGCATGCCCGTCGCAGATGCGATCAAGAATAGTGACTTCTATGCCGGGAAATGAACAAGGGGCCGCGGGAGAAATGCCGCCCCTCGTCAGTCTTGGAATTGCCAGGCTTGAATGCACCGCTCTTAGCGGTAGCCGGCAGCTTCCATAGCTTCGTTGGTGATGGCCTGGGCCTTCTCCAGCGCTTCTTCGATGCTCTGCTGACCAGCGTAAGCTGCGGAGAATTCCTGGCTGACTTCGGTGGCGATACCAGCGAACTCAGGGATCGCCGCGAACTGGATACCAACATACGGAACCGGGTCCACAGTTGGATTGTTGGGGTCAGCTGAGAGGATCGAGTCCAACGTCATCTGCGCGAACGGCACCGACGTATAGTTGGGGTTTTCGTACAGAGACGTACGCGCGCCTGGAGGCACGTTGGCCCAACCTTCGTTCTCTGCCACGAGCTCGATGTAGTCGGTGGATGTTGCCCACTCGATGAACTGGAGAGCTTCGTCCTGCTGCTGGGTGCCAGCTGGGATAGCGAGAGCCCAAGCCCACAGCCAGTTGGAGCGCTTGCCAAGACCAGTGTCTGGTGCCAACGCAAAACCCACCGAGTCAGCAACGGTTGAATCATCGCCTGTGACAAAGGACGCAGCAACCGTGGCATCAATCCACATACCGCATTTGCCTTGGTTGAACAGCGACAGGTTCTCATTGAAGCCGTTGGTCGAGTAACCGGTTGGACCGGACTCATCCATCATGCCTTTGTAGAAATTCAGCGTGTTGGCCCAAGCTTCGGTATCGAACTGGGCATTCCAGTCTTCATCGAACCAGCGTGCCCCGAAGGAGTTGGACATCGCGGTGATGAACGCCCCGCCTTCACCCCAACCAGCTTTGCCGCGCAGGCAGATGCCATTGATGTCGTTGTCACGGTCGGTCATGGCGGCAGCCGCTTCGCGGATGAACTCCCAAGTCGGAGCATCTGGCATTTCCAGGCCTGCCGCTTCCATCAGGTCCGTGCGGTACATGATCATGGAGCTTTCGCCATAGAATGGCGCGGCATAGAGTGTGCCGTCGTGCGACAGGCCACCGCGCATCGCAGGCAAAATGTCGTCCACATTGTAAGCGTCAGAAAGGCCGTCTAGTGGCACGAGCCAGCCATTGGCACCCCAGATCGGCGTCTCGTACATGCCGATGGTCATGATGTCGAACTGACCGCCATTGGTGGTGATGTCAGTGGTCACACGCTGGCGAAGAACGTTTTCTTCGAGCGTCACCCACTCAACGGCAATGCCTGTCTGTTCGGTGAATTGATCGGTGTAGCCCTGCATCCGGATCATATCGCCATTGTTGACGGTCGCGATCGTGATGGTGGCATCCTGGGCGAAAACGGCGCCGCCGGTCATTGTGAGAGTTAGTGCTGTGGCCGCGCCAAGCTTTTTGACGAGAGTCATGTTTTTCCTCCGGTTCTTTGTTGTTATTGGCCGAAGGCTACCGAATGTCGCAGTTCTGAGTCAACAAAATTTTACGCGTGTAAAATTATGACGTGATTTCAAGCAGACTCACGCACCACCAGGCGACCATTGAACAGAGTGGTTGAGCGCTCACCGGCGTCAGCGCCATCCTCTTCGACATGCGCGCGAAGCAGTTCAACCGAACGCCGAGCGATGGTGTCAAAGCTCTGTGAGACGGTGGTCAGTGTCGGGCAGGTGAAGCGCGAAAAGGGGTGGTCATCATGACCGGCCACGCGCAGCGCGCACCCGCTCCCTCGCCCGACGCGAAGACCCGATTCATAGGCCGCGGCCAGCACGCCAACCGCCAGGCGATCATTGCCGCAAAGAATGGTGTTGGTCGACAAGGCACGGTCGGCAAACGCTTTTTTTGCGCCATTATAGCCGATCTGTTCAAAGTCCCAGCCCTCGCCGTCGGCATAGACGATCTGGGGCTCATGGCCGAGCTGCTCCATGGTCTGCACATAGGCTTCAAGCTTGGATCGTACGTTTGGATTGGGGGCCATCCGGCCCTCAAACAGGCAGGGCGGCTCGCCAGTTTCGCAGAGATAGCGGACAATCTCGCCGATGCTCTGGCTATTGTTAAGGCCAACAAAACCCTCGCCAATGCCTTCAATATTGCTGTCAAAAAGCACCGAAGGCACGGCATCGCAGAAACGCGCCAAAGCGCCATGGTCAGACGTCCGACCCAAAGGCGCCAGCAACGCACCGGCGGGCTTCAGCGCAAGAAGACTTTCCAGATTCTCGGCTTCAACCGAGGGCGCACCATGGGAACTGAAAACGATGGGCCGATAGCCAGCGTCGATACACAGCCGCTCGATCTGACGCGCCATTTCCGCAAAGAACGGGTCAGCCAGATAAGGCACCAAAACACCGATACTCTTGGTCAGCCGACGGTTCTGATTCACCGCATAAACGTTTGGGCGGTAGTCATACTGTTCAAGCGCTTGTTCGATCCGCGCACGGGTGGACTTGCGAACGCTGTTGGGATCGAAAAAGTATTTTGAAACGGTCGGACGCGACAGGCCGCTAACGCTCGCGAACTCTTCCATGTTGCGAATTTTCTTATTGCCCTCACCCATGGCTGGCTCCTTGAAGCGTTGCGCCAAGTATGCAGATCGACCCACGGAACAAGCGTCATGAAAACGGACGCCATTGAGCAAGTGAAACTTTACGCGCGAAAAGAATGTTAAGCCCAGCGTAAAAAGCTCGACACCAAGCCGTCAAGGGCACAGCACACTCGGCGGACCCAGAAAGAGCCGCCACCCTAGCGTCAGATGCCCCAAAACAGAGTGGATTGGAGCCTGGCAAGTTTTCAGTCGCCGTTGATCTTGCTCAACACCTGAACACGCAAATTGGTCACATCGTGGATCGCCAGGCGCGAGCCAAATCAAAGCAGCGCGAGCCCGATCAGAGATGCATGACCAAAGAAACTGTCTTTCGTACGTCCAATGTCAGCAAGGTCTACGACACCGGAACCGTAAAGATCAAAGCGCTGCGCGACGTCAGCCTGGAGCTTTATTCTGGCGAACTCGCCGTGCTTCTCGGCCCATCCGGCAGCGGTAAATCCACGCTTCTCAATATCCTGGGTGGCCTGGACCATGCCAGCTCCGGCGATGTCTGGTTTCGTGACCTAGAACTCACCAACCTCAATGATCGTGGACTGACCTACTATCGCCGTGACCATGTCGGGTTCGTCTTCCAATTCTACAATCTGGTTGCCAGCCTGACGGCCCGCGAAAACGTGCAATTGGTCACAGATGTTGCCAAGAACCCGATGAAGGCCGACGACGCATTGGCTCTGGTCGGCCTGACCTCTCGACTGTCCCATTTTCCCGCAGAACTCTCCGGCGGTGAGCAACAGCGCGTTGCCATCGCCCGCGCTATCGCCAAACGCCCAGAGGTATTGCTCTGCGATGAGCCGACCGGCGCGCTCGACAGCAAAACCGGTGTTCAGGTGCTTGAGGCGCTCGACCAAATCAATCGTGACTTCGGCACAACAACCGTGGTCATCACCCACAATGCGGAAATCCGCAGAATGGCCCACCGCGTGGTGCGTTTCCAGGATGGCGGCATCGTCGATCTGGAGGTCAATGACCACCGCATTGCCCCAGCCGAAATCGTCTGGTGAGCGCGATGCACGCTATCGACCGAAAACTGCTGCGAGATTTCAGACGCCTTTGGGCGCAGGCGCTGGCCATCGCCATTGTGCTCGCCTGCGGTGTGGCGATCCTGATCACCTCGTTCGGCATGTACCGAGCGCTCGATGAAACGCGCGATGCCTATTACGAGCGCAACCGGTTTGCCGATGTGTTTTCCGCCGCGCGCCGCGCGCCGATAGATCTTGTGCGTCAGGTCATGGAGATCCCAGGCGTGCAGATGGCCGAGGCGCGGGTGACCGGCGATGTCGTTCTCGACATTCCCGGCAGTGTGGAATCGGCCGTTGGGCGCATCCTCTCACTGCCCGACTTTGGCGAGCCGCAGCTCAACGTGCCTCTGTTGCGATCCGGGCGCCTACCGACATCCACCGGAGAAGTCGCTGTCAACAAACCCTTTGCAGTGGCCAACGGGTTTGCGCTTGGCGACCAGTTTGAGGCCAACCTCAATGGGCGCAAGCAGACACTGACGATCACTGGAACGCTCGACTCACCAGAGTTCATCTACACGCTGGGGCCAGGCGCACTGATGCCAAACGATCTCACGTTCGGGATATTGTGGATGCCGCGCAGCATGGCTGAAGCCGCTTTCGACATGACCGGCGCGTTCAACGACATCAGCCTGGCAATCGATGCGCGCACGCCTGTCGAGCCGGTGCTAGAGGCGTTGGACAATCTGCTCGATCCCTATGGCGGGCTGGGTGCCTATGACCGCGCGGACCAACTGTCCAACGCTTTCATCGATGCCGAAATCACGCAACTACGCAGCATGGCGTTCATTCTGCCACCAGTGTTTTTCGGCATCTCAGCCTTCCTGGTGGCCATGGTCATGGGTCGGATCATCGCCTTGGAACGCAGCGAAATCGGGCTTCTGAAGGCGCTCGGCTATTCCGACCTTGAAATCTGCCTGCATTATTTGATGCTCGCCGGGCTCATCGCGATAGCCGGCATTTTGATCGGCTGGGGCGCTGGCACCTGGCTCGCCCGCGGCCTGGCCGAGCTCTATGCCGGTTATTTCAATTTCCCCTTTCTCATTTTCAACGTGGCGCTTTGGATCTATGGCGTCTCGGCAGCCCTTGCTCTCGCCACAGCCGCCCTTGGCGCAGCACGCAGTGCATTGAAGGCCGCAAGGCTTGCGCCTGCCGTGGCCATGCAGCCGCCAACCCCGGCGCGCTTCCGCCAGAACATCATCGATAAGGCGATGGCCGCCGCCCGCCTTTCGCAGCCCACCATCATGATCCTGCGCAGCCTGACCCGTTGGCCCTGGCGCAGCGCGCTGACCGCGTTGGGCATGACGATGGCGGTCGCGGCTGTGATGACGTCATCTTTCATGGGTGACAGTCTGGACGCCATCGTCGACAGCGCCTTTTACCAATCCAACCGCCAACATGCGATGCTGCTGTTCACCGACGATGTGCCGATCAGCACCTTGGGTGAGGTTGCGCGCTTACCGGCCGTGCGCCAGGTCGAAGGTCAGCAATATCACGGCGCCGTTTTGCGCAATCTCCATTATGAAAAACGCGTGTCCATCGAGGCCCGTCTGCCTGGCATGGACCTCAGCCGGGTTGTGGACGCGGACGGCGCGGTCTTGGACATCCCTCCAGGCGGCATTGTGCTGTCGAACCGCTTGGCAGGTCAGCTTCAGGTCTCGCCGGGCGATGGTCTGGAAGTGGAATTTCTGACCGGACGGCAGGAAACCCATGAGGTGGTCGTGTCCGGACTGATCGACCAATATCTGGGCCTTGGCGCCTACATGGACCTCAACTTTATCAATCAGCTGTTCCGCCAATCGCCGCGCATTTCCGTTGCCAATGTCACCTTGGACGATGCGCAGATTGACGCGCTACACGCCGCCGTCACCGAGATCCCAGAGCTTTCTGGCACCATCATGATGACGCAGTCGCGGCGATCCTTTCAGGAAACGATCCGTCAGAATGTGATCGTCATGAACACGATTTACATGATCATCGCCGTGCTGATCACCATCGGCGTTGCCTACAATGGCGCGCGCGTTCAGCTCTCCGAACGCGCCCGCGAACTGGCGAGCCTGCGTATCCTTGGCTTCACCCGCGGGCAGGTCTCCTACATTCTGGTCGGCGAAACCATGCTTTTGGCGCTGCTTGCTCAGCCGCTTGGCTGGGCGTTTGGGCGGCTTTTTACCGGCGCGATGGTCGAAGCTTTTTCGAGCGACCTTTACGCCTTGCCGCTTGTTTTAAAACCCGCGACCTTTACCACCGCCAGTCTCGTCGTCCTCGCCGCAGCGCTTGGCTCGGTGCTGGTCGTCCGCCGCAGGCTCGACCGGCTGGACCTCGTCGCCGTCATGAAAACCCGGGAGTGATCTGATGCCCAAAGCCGTTCGCATGCTGCTGCTCATCGGCCTTGGTGTCGTTCTGGTCGGCGGGCTTCTCTGGGTGACCTTCCGTACCGAGCCAGTGTTGGTCGACCTGGAAGAGGCGGTGATCGCACCGATGCAGGTGACCATCGACGTCGACGGCAAGACGCGCATTCGCGACATCTATGAGATTTCCGCGCCCATCACAGGTCTTGCGCAACGCTCCCCGGTCGAGGTCGGCGACCAGGTCATGGCCGGTGAGACAGTAGTCGCCGTTGTCGAACCCATCGAGCCGAGCCTGCTTGATGCCCGCAGCCGCCTGCAGGCCGATGCGGCGATACGCGAAGCAGAGGCACGGCTTCTCGTCGCGCAGACCGAATTGGCCAGCGCCGAAGAACATCGTCGGCGCGCGCAGTCGCAATTTGATCGGACCGAGACGCTGGTCTCGCGCGGCGTGGTGAGCACTACACAGCTTGAGGACGCCACCGAGCAGTTGGCTATCGCCAACGCCGCCCAGGCTGCCGCCATCGCAGGCATAAGCATGGCGCAAAGCAGCCTTGAGCGCGCGCAAGCTGAACTGATCGAACCAGGCGATGAGCAGAGCCAGGATGGCGCCTGCTGCGTCCCGCTAATGGCGCCGGCGAATGGGCGCGTGCTCGCCATCAATCAGATCAGTGCCCGTCCCGTTGTGGCGGGAGCACGTCTGGTCACGATCGGCGATCCGACAGAGCTGGAAATCGTCGCCGACATTCTCTCCGTCGACGCTGTGCGCTTGGAAGTCGGTGCGCTGGCGTTCGTCGACCGTTGGGGAGGATCGGATGCCCTGGAGGCGAGGCTGGTGCGCATAGAACCGGCGGCGCGCACCGAAGTCTCAGCCCTTGGTATCGAAGAGCAGCGCGTGGACACGGTCTTTGAGATCACCTCACCCTTGGAGGCGCGCGAAGGACTTGGCGATGGATTCTCCGTTCATCTTCGCATTGTCGAATGGCAATCCGACCAAGCCCTCCAAGTGCCATTGAGCGCGACTTTCCGCGTTGGCGAGGCCTGGGGGCTGTTCGCGGTCGAAGACGGCGTCGCGCACGAGCGTTTGGTCGAGCTTGGCCGGCGCAATGCGCGAACTGTCGAAGTGCTCGGCGGCTTGGAGGCCGGCACCATGGTGGTGACCCATCCCAGCGATGATCTCAGCGACGGCTCGCCAGTGCGCCAACGCACCATCGACATGCGATAGATGGCCGCTAGTCTGACCTTTTGCCAACCTTCGTGAGCGACCCAAAAAGGACCCCCCCGGCGATGAAGGCCGATCAACGCCAAGGCTTGTCAGAACCCGAGGTTGCCGCACGTCGGCAGAGCGCCGGCTGGAACGAAATCCCAGAAGGCCGAAAGGCCCATCCGCTTGCCGTGTTCGTGCGGCAATTCACGGGGTTGCTGGTTCTCATCCTAATCCTTGCCGGCGCGATCGCGATCTATCTAGGCGAGGTCGTGGACGCTCTGGCCATCGGTCTGGTCGTCCTGCTCAACGGTATCTTGGGGTTCGTTCAGGAATGGCGCGCAGAGAATGCTTTACAGGCCCTGCGCGCTATGATGGCGCCCACTGCCCTGGTTCTGCGTAACGGCGAAGAACAGATCATCGCCGCCCGCGAACTTGTGCCCGACGACATCGTCATCCTGGCCACCGGCGATCGTGTGCCCGCCGATATCGATCTGCACGAAACGATCCAACTGAAGATCAATGAGAGCGTCCTCACCGGCGAATCCACAGCCGTCGACAAGGACACAAGCCCAGAGGGCCGGCAGATCTTCTCCGGCACGTCGGTTGTCGCAGGGCGCGGTGAAGGGATCGTCACGGCCACTGGGCTCGACACCGAGTTCGGCAAGATTGCCAAGCTCACCGGCGGCGTTTCGAAACAAAAAACCCAGTTACAAGTCCAGCTCGGTCGCTTGGCCGGTCAATTGGGAGCGGTCGCGCTGCTGGTCGCCTCACTGGTTGTGGGCATCGGTGTTTGGGCGGGCCGCGAGGCGGGCGAACTGTTCATGACAGGCCTGTCACTGGCGGTGGCCGTTGTTCCAGAAGGCCTGCCGGCGGTGGTCACGATCACCTTGGCCTTGGGTGCAACGGCAATGGCGCGCCAAAATGCCGTCGTGCGGCGTTTGCAGGCCATCGAGACGCTGGGCGCGGCTTCGGTCATCTGCACCGACAAGACCGGAACCCTGACAGAAAACAAAATGACCGCGACCCGAATTTGGATGCCGCACGCAGCGTTTTCCGTCACCGGGACTGGCTATGACCCGATGGGCCATATTGCCCGCGACAATCAACGCGTCCGCGCATCCGATGATCTTTGTTTAGATGCTGCGCTTTCTACCGCTGCCCTTTGCAATCACGCCAGCCTGCGACGCCACGAGGGTGAATGGGTCATGCAGGGCTCGCCAACCGAAGGCGCGCTGGTGGTGCTCGCTCACAAGGGTTGGGTGAAGCTGCCGGACGACCGCGAACCGGTTAACGAAGAACCCTTTTCAAGCGAACGCAAACGCATGAGCGTCCTTGTGGGGACGCCACCGACCCTCCATTGCAAGGGAGCGCCGGAACAGGTCCTTGAACGCTGCGATCGTATCGCAACCCCAAGCGGTGCAACTGCCCTCGATGACGCTTGTCGCGGCAGTGTCATGGAAGCCTACCACGCCATGGCCGAACAAGGCCTGCGTGTGATCGCCCTCGCCTCGCGACCCGCCACTGACCCTACCGACACAGCCGAGGAACGGCTGATATTCAGCGCCTTGGTCGGGATCATCGACCCACCGCGCCCGGAAGTTAAAGACGCCGTTCGCCTCGCCCAGTCCGCCGGTATCCGCGTCATCATGATCACCGGTGACAGCCCTGTCACCGCGCAAGCGATCGCTGGCCAACTGGCTATTCCGGTCGAACGCGCTGTGACTGGTCCGGAGATCGAAGCATTAAACAACGACGAGTTGCGCGAAGCACTTGCTGGCGATCTTCTGTTTGCCCGCGCCAAACCGGCCCAGAAAATCCGCATCGTCGAAGCGCTGCAAGCGCAAGACAAAATCGTTGCGATGACCGGGGATGGCGTCAACGATGCGCCGGCGCTCAAGCAAGCCGACATAGGCATTTCCATGGGCCAACGTGGCACGGCTGTCGCCCGCGACGCGTCCGACCTTATCCTGCTCGACGACAACTTTGCGACGATTGTCGCCGCCATCAAAGAGGGGCGGCGCCAGTTCGACAATGTCCGCAAGTTCGTGCGCTACCTGCTCACCTCCAACGCCGGCGAGATCGTCGCC
Source organism: Hyphomicrobiales bacterium (assembly GCA_017642935.1). NCBI lineage: Bacteria > Pseudomonadati > Pseudomonadota > Alphaproteobacteria > Hyphomicrobiales > Hyphomicrobiales bacterium. Next base: position 335,632 of record JAEPOK010000001.1, on the reverse strand, counting down.
ATCCTCGCCAACATCCTGATCGGCGGGCCACTGATCTTCTTGGCAACGCAGATCCTTTGGATGAACCTGGTGACCGACGGTGTGACCGCCGTGGCGCTGGGTTTGGAAAAAGCCGAAAAGGGACAAATGCAGCGCAAGCCGCGCGCGCCCTCAACGCCGATAATCGGTTGGGACGGGCTGTTCTTCATCGTCTTGTTCGCAATCTACACAGGATCCGCCAGCCTTTGGATTTTCTACCAAACGCTACCGCTTGGCGTCGAGGTTGCCCGCACAGCAGCGTTCACGGGCATGATCGTCTTTGAAAAGGTCAGCGTGTTCGCGTTCCGATCGCTGCGCCACCCCTGCTCGCAGATTGGCTGGCTGAGCAACCCGTTCCTTATCGTCACGCTCACCATCACTCTGTTGGCGCAAGTGGCCGCCGTTTACTGGCCGCCGCTTCAACTGCTTTTGCACACTGCTCCCTTGGGCCAAGAGCAGTGGGTAATGATCGCCATACTCGCTCTGCCACTTATTGTGATCCCCGAACTGGTCAAGCTCGTCACACGGCCGAAGATCGCTTGACATTGCTCAACGGATTTCTCGCTCACCGCGCAACAAAAAAGGTCGCAAAGGAGAGGCTCACATGTGGGGTCGCACGCTTCGGATCGTCCGATTAGCTGGCTTCGACATCAAAGTGGATGCCAGCTGGCTCTTGATCGCAGGGCTCATTGTTTGGAGCCTGGCAACGGGCTATTTCGCGCAGACCACACCTGCGCTGAGCGCCGACTGGCGGTTGCTGCTGGCGACCTTGGCGATGCTCGGGCTGTTCGCCTCGCTGATCTTTCACGAGTTGGCCCACGCACTGGTGGCGCGCCAGTTTGGCGTTGGCACGACAGGTATCACCTTGTTCCTGTTCGGTGGCGTCGCCGAGTTGGAAAGCGAACCAAAGACCCCAGCCAGCGAGTTCAAGATCGCCGTGGTAGGGCCGTTGGCCAGCCTCTTCCTGGCACTTAGTTTTTGGGTTGCAACCCATGTGACGCAAGAGCTGTTCGGATGGACGGTGGCTGCCGCCGTGTTCAGCTATCTGGCGGTCGTCAACCTCGCTCTTGCCTTGTTTAACATGGTGCCCGCTTTTCCTCTCGATGGTGGGCGGGTGTTTCGCGCACTCCTCTGGTCGCGGGCTCGCGACCTGATGCAAGCAACGCGACAAGCAGTGATGGTCTCAAGCGCTTTTTCCTGGCTACTGATTGCTTTGGGGCTGATGGGCCTGTTCGCCGGTCAGCTCGCAAATGGCCTTTGGCCGATGCTTCTCGGCCTGTTTTTGTTGGCCGCCTCCCGGGGCACGCTGCAAAAAATGGAAACCGATCTGGCTCTGAAGGGCCGCAGCGTGGCCGACCTCATGAGCCGGTCCGCAATCACCGCCTCGCCGGACCTGTCCTTAGAGACGCTGGCCAACGACATCTTTTTGGCCAATGCGATTAGTTTCGCACCAGTTATCGAAGGAGACACACTTCTCGGCTCCATCGACACGCGCACAGTTCGGCGCATCGACCGCGAAAATTGGCCGACGACAACCGTCGAAGACGTTTTTGAAAGCCTATCGAGCGACAACACCGTTGCGCCCAACCTCAGCGCGCAAAGTCTCATGGAACGCATTGGGCGCACGAACCGCCGCAAGTTTCTGGTTGTCGATGATCACCAGTTGGCCGGTGTGGTCAGCCTGTCGGACCTGGCGAGCTTCCTCGCCGTCTCCAAATCACTTCATCCGTCAGCAGCTTCGACGCGATAGCCTTACGATTTCGATCAGACCGGCCAGAGGTCGCGTATGGATTGCTGCAGACCGGCACGCACATCCTCAACCTCACCAGCAGAAATTTTCTCGTTCAAGGTTTCAAACACGGCCGTGACATCGCTCGCACCACGCCACCCCTCCACGTCGCCCAGCTTGGCTTCGATCGGTTCCATGAACGCCTCAAGGCTTCGCTCATGGACCGGCGTGTGCGAGGGCGACCAGCCTTCGAAGAACATGCCGCGAATGATGAGCGGCATCTGCGCCGAAAGCTGCGCCATTTCATCATGACCAAGATGGTCACGCACCTGCCGAAGCGTCGTCCGCAGCAAGCGCAGACAGTCGCGACTGCTTTCCCACCCCAACCTTTCTTTCAGCTCGTTGATCCACTGGTGGGTGAGTTGAACCGTGTGGTCGATAACCTCCAAACCCTGTGCAGACATGGGACTCTCCTTCGGTTTTCGCGCAACAGAGCGCCGATCAACGCACTACCCTTCCCGGCGATGCAGCCAGTTGACCGCGGTCAACACGATGTGGATGCGGCTTGCTAAACCGCAGGAGCCGAGGCCCAACAGCGGGATCTTGGCGAGCGAAAATCCGACGAACTGGAGGTCTTTCTCATGTCTGATGACAAACAGGTTTCCCAGACGTCGCCCAAACAGGGCGAGTGGCCGTTCCTGCAGACGTTTCAAACCGAAATGAACCGGCTGTTCGATCGTTTCAACGGACCCGATCATTGGCGCGCTGCGCAGGTTGTTCCAGCGATCAATATGGCTGAAAGCGACACCGCCGTTGAGGTGACGGTCGATGTGCCAGGCGTTGAACAACAGGATCTGGACGTTTCGATCGCCCACGACAGCCTCATCATCAAAGGCAAGAAGAGCGACGAGCGCGAGGACAGCGACAAAGACTGGCATGTCGTTGAGCGCAGCTTCGGCAGCTTCCGCCGCGCCATTCCATTGGGCTTCACGCCGGACGACAAGGCGGTCGACGCCAAATATGAAAATGGCGTCTTAAGCCTGCGCATCGAAAAACCGACCGATGCAGATAAGAACGCGCGCAAGATCGAAATCAAACGCAGCTGAACACAAGCGCGCAGGTCTACGATCCATGATGATCGACCTGCGCCAACCACCAAGTGCGAGACGCCCTTATGGCCATCAAGACGATCCTGGTCTGTTTGACCAACGAAGAAACCAGCGACAGCTTGATGCGCGCGGCGTGCGTGTTGGCGCGCGCCCACACCGCGCACCTGATTGGCCTGCACACGATCGAGGCAATGACGGTTTATCCGGGCATCGCCGTGCATATTCCAAGCACTGTCTTTGAGCAGTTCAGCGAGTCGCAGCTTGATCAAGCCGAGAAGATCAAAGCCATTTTCGAGCGGCACACGGATAAGGAAGATTTTGTCGCTGAATGGCGGCTCCAGCACACAAAATCTACCAAAGCCTCTGATCGGATCATCGATAGCGCGCGCATCGCCGATCTGGTCCTGGTCCCCAACGAAAATCCAGCGTTGGAGCGGTCCGACCAGCATCATCTTCAGGAAGAAGTGATCTACGAATGCGGTCGCCCTGTCCTGGTGGTGCCAGCTGACTTCGACGCTGAGACGATCGGCACCCACGTGATCGTCGGTTGGAACGACACCCGCGAAGCGGCCCGCGCTGCCCATGATGCGTTGGATATCCTCCAAGAGGGAGCACGAGCCCATCTGCTGCGCGTCCATGGCGAGGACGATGACCTAACCCATGACGCAACGCTCACCGAGCTGGCGCAGGCCTATGCGCGCCACAATGTCGAGACCAGCATTGGGCACCGGGCCTGGCAGCGGCATCAAGTGGCCGAAATCATCGAGCTGGAAGCCTTTGAACGCGGCTGCGACCTCATCGCCGTTGGCGCTTTCAGCCACTCACGCGCCTATGCCGTGATCCATGGCGCGGCGACCCGCGACCTGTTGCGTGACGCCAAACGACCGGTTCTTTTTTCGCGGTAATCGCCAAAGCAACCTGAACAGGTCTTTCGCCGACCAATTGGCCATGGTCTCACCTAAATCGCGACGCTGGTCCTTACTCCTTGATGTAGGGCTTGCCGTCGGCCGCTGGTGCCCTCGCGCGGCCCACTAGGCCAGCCACCACGATAATGGTCGCGATGTAGGGCGCCATGGCCAAGAACTCTGACGGAATCGGCGTGCCGAGCAGTGCCAGCTTCTGTTGCAGCGAGTCGGTGAAACCAAACACCAGAGCGGCCGCCAGAGCCCCAACCGGATGCCAGCGGCCAAAGATCATCGCGGCAAGCCCGATATAGCCACGACCGCCCGTCATGCCCTCATCGAACCGGCCAACAGAACCCAGCGTGAACCACGCGCCACCAAAGCCGGCCACCATGCCGGCGACCGTGACGTTGATGTAACGGGTACGGTAGACATTGATGCCGAGCGTATCGGCGGCACGCGGGTGCTCACCGACGGCGCGAGCACGCAACCCATGACGGGTGTAGAAGAGATAGTAGGTCGCCACAGCCACCATCACCAAAGCGCCGTAGACGAAAAGGTTCTGGTGAAACAGCACCGGCCCAATCAGCGGAATGTCGCCTAAAAGCGGAACCTTCCAACGCGCGAAAATCGGCGCGTTGTTGAGATGCTGATGCTCGGAAAAAACTTGGCTGCTGACATAAGAGGTCAGGCCTAGCACCAAGAGGTTGATGACGACGCCAGCGATGATCTGATCGACGCGATAAGTCACCACCAGCGCCGCCAGAATGAAGCCGAACAGCCCGCCCACGCCGACTGCGGCTACCAGCCCAAGCGGGCCGCCCAGAAGCGAGCCCATCAGCGCGCCGGTGAAGGCCCCGGCGAGCAGCATGCCTTCGATGGCAATGTTGACCACCGCCACCCGCTCTGAGAGCACGCCGGCCAGCCCGCCAAGCGCGATAGGCACCGCCGCGACCATGGTGGCTTGGAGCATGCCGACCATCGAGAAAGACTTGCCGGCCGTCGCCCAAACCAGGAACGCACAGACGAGCAGTGCCAGGCCGATCCCCAAAGCAAGATTGCTCCACTTGCCGCCACCGCGCAGAACTTCGCGCGCTCCGAGAAAGGCAAGAACCGCCGAAAGCAAATAGAGGACCGGCGCCGCTGGCACGGCAAGAGGCGGCAATTGCAGCGTGTCGCGCGGATGCGACAACCGGAAGACTGCCACGCCCTCGCTTCCAATCGCGAAAACACCAGCCACGAACAGCGCTATCCCAAGCAGGATGATGCCAGTCGTCCGCGACTGGCGGCGCGCTGGTGCGACCCGGGTGGCAGTTGGCGCCATCGTCATGGCTGTGAGGCCTTCTTTGTGCTGGCAAAGCCCCAAGGAAAGATCGCCCGGACGAGCAACGGCGCAGCGATGAACACAATGATCAACGCTTGGATGATCCCAATTAGGTCGATGCTCACCCCAGCATCCACCTGCATCTGCCGACCACCCGCTTCGAGCGCGCCAAACAGCAGGCCGGCGGCCAGAATTCCAAAGGGATGCGAGCGTCCAAGCAGCGCCACGGCAATGGCGTCGAACCCGATGCCGGCCGAAAAGCCGGGCGTCGCGCGACCCAACACACCGAGCGCTTGGTTGGCGCCACCGAGCCCTGCCAAAGCCCCAGCCAACGCCATTACCATCACGATGATGAGGCCGGAGCGCATACCGGCAAAACGGGCGGCGTCAGGATTCTCGCCACTTGCACGGAACTCGAAGCCCCAAGTGGTGCGAAACAGCAGCCAATAAACGAACCAGACCGCGGCAAAGGCCAGAAAAATTCCGGCATGCACCCGAAGATTCGGATCGATCCAGGCCAGCAGTCGCGGCAATTCTGCGGACACGGCGACGGACTGCGAAATTGGATCGGCTCGGCCTGGAAGTTGGACCCAGTCTAGGCGGAGCACATAATCCAGGAAGCGGTAGGAGATGAGGTTGAGCATGATCGTGGAGATCACCTCATGGGCGCCGGTCGCGACGCGCAGCCAACCGGCAATGGAGGCGTAAAGGCCGCCTGCAACGGCGCCAGCCAGCAGGGCCAACGGCAAATGGATGAAAAGGGGAAGGCCTGCGCCAAGAAATCCGACCAGGACCGCGGCTAAGCCGCCCATGAGCAGTTGGCCTTCAGCGCCAATGTTAAACAGGCCGGCGCGAAAGCCGATACCGAGGCCAAGCGCCGCCAGGATGAGGGGCGCCGCTGCCGTCAGCGTTTCGGAGATGGCGTTTAATGAGCCAACCGAGCCGACCAACAAAGCGATGTAGGAACGGCCGATCGTTGCCAGATCGACATCCGTGGCCAACATCACCAACGCGCCCAGCGCCAAGGCAACAATCACCGCGAAGATGGGAACGATCACCAGATCTTCCCATTCGGCACGCGCTGGAGCGGCGCGCTCCAACAAGTGCTGGCTGGCCGTTTTTGTCGGCGTCTTTTCAGGCGCTTTGGCAGGAATGTCGCTCACGCTGCCACCTCCGCGCCTGCACTGGCCGCGCCGCCAGCCATAGCCAGACCGATCTGCGTTCGGTCCGGTGGGCCAGCCGAGGCATCAAACTCGGCGACGATGCGGCCTTTGAACATCACCAGGATACGATCGGAAAGTCCGAGGATTTCGTCGAGCTCGGAGGACACAATTAGGACGCCGTCGCCCTCGTCACGCGCCGCTTTGATCCGCCGGTGGATATAGTCCACCGATCCCACATCCAGGCCGCGTGTTGGCTGGGCAGCGATGAGCAGTTTGGTATCGCGCGCCATCTCCCGTGCAACGATCAGACGTTGCTGATTACCGCCTGAGAGTGTCGCCGCCTTCTCGTGCACGCTCGGTGTGCGGATATCGAAGGTCACGGCAGCTTCGGCCGAGGCCTCGTAAACCGCCGGCCAATCCATATTCGGCCCGCTGGAGAACCGCTCATTGTAGTACGCATCCAGCACCATGTTTTCGGCGATGGTGAAATTGGGAACCAAGCCGTTGCGTTGCCGATCTTCTGGAATGTGGGCGATGCCCATTCGGTGCCGGTCGCGAGCCGAGGCGTTGGTGATGACCTTGCCGTCATAGCTGACCTGACCGGCATCGACCGCGCGTACGCCCCAAAGAGCCTCGACGAGCGCTGTCTGCCCGTTGCCCTGGACGCCAGCAATACCAACAATCTCGCCGCGTCGAACAACCATGTTCAAGTCCGTTACGGCCCGGCCGCCATCATCATGGGAAACGTAAAGTTCGTTGACCTCAAGTAATGGAGCACCGGGCTCAGCCGGTTCTTTGCCAAGATCGAAGTCCAACGGGTGTCCCACCATCATTTGAGCGAGATCAGATTCGGTCAGGGATTTCGGATCGCCCTCGCCCGTGATCCGTCCACGTCGAATGACGCTGATCCGGTCAGAAATCTCCAGGAGCTCATGGAGCTTGTGGGTGATCAAAATGATCGCTTTGCCTGCGTCGCGTAGGGTGCGCACAATGGCGAAGAATTCGTCCACTTCCTGAGGCGTGAGGACGGCGGTTGGCTCATCAAGGATGAGCACATTCGCCTGCCGAAACAGCACTTTGATGATCTCAACGCGCTGCTGAATCCCGACGGGCAGATTTTCGATCAGCGCATCCGGCTCGACTTCCAGCCCATACTGCGCGCTGATGCTCGCCAACTGCTCGCGCGCCTTGTCGATATCGAGCCGATCGAGCTTGCCGACCGGTTCGACGCCGAGCACCACGTTTTCTGCCACCGTGAACACTGGAATGAGCATGAAATGCTGATGAACCATGCCGATACCAGCGCGGATCGCATCGCCCGGGCCCTTGAATGTGACCGGCTCGCCGTCCAGGAGGATGGAGCCCGATGTCGGCGAGTAGAGCCCGCAGAGCACATTCATCAGC